>JBAUEK010000032.1:0-12600 GCA_049678565.1 Methyloceanibacter sp.
GGGCTAATGAAGCCCTCCGGCGGTGGCGGCGAGTACGAGGCGCTGATTTTCAGGATTTGCGCCACCAATGTAGGATCATTCGGAATCCAGTTCCCCATCACGATCCGGCCTCCGGGCCGGGTCACACGCACCATCTCCCTGGCTACATCAAACGGCTTTGGCGCGAACATGGCGCCAAAGATGCTCACGGTGAGGTCAAAGGTATGATCTTTCAGCTCATGCAAATTGGACGCATCGCCTTCTTGAAACTTGCAGTTCGTGAGGCCTTCCTCTTTCGCGCGCTTGTTCCCAGCCTCAACCAGATTCCTCGCGATATCGACGGCCAACACGTCCGCGCCGAGTCTTGCCTCTGGCAATGCCGTCGTTCCATCTCCACATCCGAGATCCAAAACCTTGAGCCCTTTTGTAATTCCGAGTTCCTTGACGAGCGCCTCTCCGCTCTCTCTCATGCTCGCCGCGATGCGCGTAAAGTCGCCTTTTTCCCATAGTGCTTTGTTTGGATTCATTCGAGCAATCCCCTCATTCCGCGACGCGCCGGATGTCCGCTCTTCTTGATAAAGGATACAGCTTTCAGCTGTGCATGGCCATGTAAGCCAAATATCCGCTTCTGGCCGACACACTCGGCGAGATGCGCGCTGATCAGGGCGAGGCGGTGAAGAGGGCCGCTAAGAGGTCTTTCATCATGCCGGCGTAAACCGAGACTCCGGGCCGTGCGCCTGCTTTTGACCCAATGCGTACACAACGCGAGCGTAGCTAAAGGCGCGTTTTTCCGGGCCTGGTGGAGATGGATTGTCGCACCAATCCTCTGGCTCGGCACGACTACGAGGAGGAATTATGAGGCTTGCCGTTCTAGCGTTCACCCTGGTGCTGCTCGCGCAGCCGTGCAGCGCCCATACCGATCTCTATTTGATCGCGCTCATGGGCCAGTCAAACATGGAGGGGCGCGGCGAGCTGGCCGACCTTCCGCCCGGGTTTCCCGCAAATCCTACGAAGCTCTGGACCTTCACCAACTCCTATAAGTGGGAGCCTGCTCGGGAACCCGTCGACTCACCCCAAGGCCAAGTCGACGTCGTTTCGATGGGAAAGCGCGCCGGCGTAGGGCCGTCGCTGGCGCTCGCGGACGACTTCGTGTCTGCACATCCCTCCACTTCCGTTGGTCTGATTCCCTGCGCGCGAGGAGCGAGCAGCATCAGCGAATGGCAGGAGACACAAACCACGCAGCCGCGCGACACGTTGTTCGGCTCGTGCATGACCCGCATGAAAGCGGTTTCTCCTGCCGATGGCACCATTAGGGCGGCGATCTTCTGGCAGGGGGGCAGCGATACGAAATATCAGGACGACGCTCTGAGGTGGAAGGAGCGTTTCACGAGTTTCGTGGCCGATCTCCGTGCCGATCTGGGCAACCCCAATCTGCCAGTGATCATGGTAATTCTCGGGACCCCCAATCAGGAGACCCTGAGAAAGCGCCCTTACTGGCAAGTCGTGAGGGAGCAGCAGCGGTCGGTGAACATTCCGGGGGTGATCAAGATCGAGGCAGATGGATACGAACGCAAAGCGGACGGTGTCCATTTCACGACGAGCGGACAGCTCGCCTTTGGCGCATCACTTGCGAGCTTACTTCCTGCCCCGTGAGTTGTCGCTCGCGGGAACTCTGTTCTGCCACTTCATGGCATGGGGTAAAAGTCGGCAAGCTCCGGGCACGATGCGCGTCGCGGCGAGGCGCGCGCATGTGTTGCGCTCTGAGGCCGCGGGCGTTTCGCCATTGGAACGTGGCGGTCGCGGCCTCGATTTTGGGCTATAGTCCGCTTCGAGCCAAAGGGCGAGGAAGCGCATGACCAAAGTCATCTATGAGATCGTGGAGCATGACGGCGGCTGGGCCTACAAGGTCGGCGATGTGTTCTCCGAGCCCCATCCGAGCCACGAAGCGGCCGTCGCCGCGGCGAAGCGGGCCGCGGCCGAGCAGGTCCTGCCGGGCGCCACCGAGACCATCGAATATGAGGACGAGAGCGGGAAGTGGCACCGCGAGGTCGATCCCGGCGACGACCGGCCGTCCACCGAGGTGCTGGACGAGGAGGAGTAGGCCCTCGCCTCGCCGCGCAACGACGCAAATCCAGCGTCGAGATGTCTCGCGTAAATCTGGTGGATAGTTTGGGTGAGGGGTGGACTCTGCGGGGCGGCCCGTTTAGTTATAGCTGCACTTTGTATAAAATTGGCTAGAGCGAGATAATGCAAGTAATTCGTGCATTCTTCGCCAGGGTACAACTGCTGGGCGCGTTGTCTCTGATCATGATCTGGCTAGGGACCTTGCGGCTGTTTGCGCAAGAACCGCACAACTTTCCCTAAATCTATCGCACTTGCCGGGTGCCGATTCCGTCGCTGGACGCTGTTTTGAGCCTCGTCCAAACTCCGGGCCATGGCGCGCTGCGTATTCGCTTTCGTCCTCATGGCGACACTGCTCGGGGTGGCTCCCGCGTGGAGCGAGGACGCGGTCGAGCCGCTTCATGACACAACGCCCGGTGCCGACCAGCCGAAGCCCTTCGTCGATATCGTCTGCCCCATAATGCAAGAGCAGGCGGTGGCAACCGGCTTGCCGGCCATGATGTTCGTGCGCCTGATCTGGAAGGAGAGCCGCTTCAACCCGCAAGCCGTCAGCCCTAAGGGCGCGCAAGGCATCGCGCAATTCATGCCGGGGACGGCGGCCGATCGCGGCCTCGACGATCCGTTCGAGCCGAAATCGGCGATTGCCCATTCCTCCAGCCTGCTCGCCGATCTTCGCGCCGAGTTCGGCAATGTTGGGCTCGCGGCTGCGGCCTATAACGCGGGCGCCGAGCGGGTGCGGGATTGGCTTGCCGGCAGATCGAACTTGCCGGCCGAGACGCAAGCCTATGTCTTCTTCGTCACTGGCCGCGGGGCCGAGGACTGGAAGCTGCCGGAGACCGAGCTGCCGCGGGCGCTGACAGATGAGGCCGAGACCGTGGTGGATCAGTGTCGCGAGCTCGCGCCTTTGGTGGTGCGGGCGGTATATGAGACCGAGCCTCTGACCGCGAGCGGCGCGTGGCGGCCTTGGGGGGCGCAAATCTCCACGTCCTTCTCCAAGGCGAGGGCACTGGCACAATTCGCGCGGACGCGGGCGCGTTACGGGCAGGTGCTCTCCGAGCGTGAGCCTTTCGTACTGCCGCAGCGCAATCTCTCCCGCGGCCGCCGCTCGCTCTACATGGTCCAGATCGGGGCCGACAGCCGCGAGGATGCGCAAGCACTCTGCACCGCGCTTCGCGCCAAGGGCGGCACCTGCATCGTGCAGAAAAACTGAGTGGGTCTCCGCCGATCGGATGCGACCGGCGGAGAGACGGATAGGCACGAAGCCTCGACCCCCTCAATACGTGCAGGATGTCGCGGCTGGCAACAGGGCGCGGCTGAGCTATGGTGCCGGGGCGGGGAAAGGGCTCAATCCATGCTCACGATTTACGAGATCAAGTCGGGCGCGCTCGTACCGCACAAGAACCCGCGCCGCATTAGCGAACAGACGGTCTGGATCGACCTGCTCAATCCGAAACGGTCGGAGGAGACTAAGGTCGAGCGGGCCTTAAAGATCGGTGTTCCGACACGGGAGGAGCAGCGGGAGATCGAGGCGTCGAGCCGGCTCTACCAGCAAAACGGCGCGTATTTCATGACCGCCACGGTGTTGTATCAGGGCGATATGGCGGAGCCAGTGGCCACGCCGATCACCTTTATCCTTGCGGGCGACAAGCTGATCACGCTCCGTTACGCCGAGCCGCGCGCCTTCTCGCTCTTCGCCGCCCGCTGTCAGCGGCCTGAGACCAATCTCTCCAACGCCACCGCCGTGTTGATCGGGCTGATCGAAGCCATTGTTGACCGCATGGCGGATTTCATCGAGCGCATCCAGGGCGAGGTCGACGCTTTGTCGCACTCGATCTTCGAAACGACGGGAAGCACCGTCGCGCGGCAACGGCGGTTCGACGTGCTGCTCAGGTCCATCGGGCGGGAAGGCGAGATTACCTCCCGTTCCCGCGAGAGCACGCATTCGCTCGGACGCCTGCTCACCTTCCTCACCTACGCCACCAATGAGCGGAAAGAGGATAAGCTACTGAAGGCGCGCATTCGCACCGCGGCCCGCGACGTCGCCTCGCTCGCCGATCATGTGAGTTTTCTCTCCAACAAGATCGTGTTTCTGCTCGATGCCACGCTGGGCATGATCAATATCGAGCAGAACAACATCATCAAGATTTTCTCGGTGGCGGCGGTGGTGTTCCTGCCGCCGACGCTGGTCGCTTCCGTCTATGGCATGAACTTCGAGTACATGCCGGAACTTCACTGGCTGCTCGGCTATCCGTTCGCAATGTTGCTCATGATCCTGTTTGCGGTGCTGCCCTATCTCTATTTCAAGCGCAAAGGCTGGCTGTAGTTAAGGCTTTTTTGATGTGAACCGTCTCGCCATGGTCGCATTGATATTGTAGGGAGGCAGGCAAGGTCGAACCGCAAAGAAAGGAAAAAGTTCATGACCAATCGGATGCTCTTTATCGGTGCTGCCACAGGCGCGCTGATGCTTGCTGCATTTTCCTCGCAGGCTTTCGCCACTCCTGCCGGTTCCGCCGGCGCGTCGCAGATCGATGCCGGCGCTGTGCAGCTGGTGGGGTATCGCTACAATCGCCGTGGCGTGCGTGTATGGGCGCCGTTCACCGATGTGGACACGCGGCGCGGCACCTACGTGCGCGCACCGTTCGCGCGCGTTTATTCAGGCCGGCGCGGCACCTGGGTGCGGGCGCCTTTCGTCGACCTGTGGGTCCCGCGTCGCTAGCGGCCGCAATCTCAGCTAAGTCATTAGCGACCAGGCAATCGCGGCGGCGGCGCCAGCGGCGAGCGTCACCGTGATGCCGAGGCGGAGCCTGAGCAGCAGAAACGCTGCCAGGCCCGCAAGCGCCACCGCCTCGAGGTCGAGGGTGGCGGCGTCGGGGAGCCAAAGCCTCAAAGGTCCCCACTGGACCGCCTCGACGCGTCCAAAGAAGACGTGAAGCGCGAACCAGAGACTCAAATTCAGAATGACGCCGACCACGGCGGCGGTGACGCCGCTCAACGCGCCCGCAAGTCTCGGATTGTTGGAGATGCGCTCGATGTAGGGCGCGCCGACGAAGATCCAAAGAAAGCAGGGCGTAAACGTCGCCCACAGCGTGATCGCCGCGCCGAGCAGGCCAAAGGCGAGCCGGGGCTCGCCGCCATGGCGATAGGCCGCGAGGAAGCCCACGAATTCGGTGACCAGAATGAGCGGGCCGGGCGTGGTCTCGGCGAGCCCGAGCCCGTCGAGCATCTCGCCGGCACTCAGCCAGCCATGGGTCTCGACCGCAGCCTGCGCCATGTAAGTGAGCACGGAATAGGCGCCGCCGAACGTGACGATGGCGAGCTTGGAAAAGAAGATTGCAATCTCGGTGGTGACGTGGTGCCGGCCGAACAGGAGGGCAAGGAGCGCAAGGGGGACGAGCCAAAGGGCAAGCCAGAGCCCGGCGACGCGCAAGGTTCGTGACAGCGGAATGGGTGCCTGTGCCTCCGTTCCGGTCGCGGCCGCCGGTGTCGCCCGCGCCAGCCCATAGCCCAAAAGCGCGGCGATAAGAATGACCACCGGAAACGGAACGGCGAAGAAGAAGATGGCAATGAACGCGGCCGCGGCGATGGCCCAATCCTGGGGCAGGCGCAGCGCGCGCTTCGCCACTTTGAGCAGGGCCTCGATGACGATGACGAGCACGGCCGCTTTGATGCCGACAAAACCCGCCTGCACGAGCGGCACCTCGCCAAACAGGGCGTAGACGCCGCTCAAGGCCAGCACCACAAGGGCGCCGGGAAGCACGAAGAGAAGACCGGCGGCAAGTCCACCCAAGGTGCCGTGCAGCAGCCAGCCGACATAGGTGGCAAGCTGCATCGCCTCGGGCCCGGGCAGCAGCATGCAGAAATTGAGCGCGCGCAGGAACCGGTCCTCGGTCACCCAGCGGCGCTCCTCGACCAGAACGCGGTGCATCAGGGCGATCTGGCCGGCCGGCCCCCCGAAGGACAGGACCCCGATTCTTGCCCATACGGCCAGGGCCTCGCGGAAGCTGGGGTTGGCTTGAGCGCCCTTGCTCACCATTATTTCCCTACTCGTGTGCGCGACGCGTCAATGACCAGCAGGCCGCCGCGCTCCCGCCTAGGTCTTTGCTATACAGCATGGTATCGAGGTCGGCGGAAGGAGCGGGGCAGCAACAAAATGGTGTCGGTTCAACTGATCCAGGTGGCGGTGTTCCTCGCCGCCGCCGCCATAGCCGCGCCGCTTGGACGCTTCCTTCGCCTCGGCTCGGTGCTCGGCTATCTCGCCGCCGGCGTCGTGATCGGCCCGTTCGGCATCGGCCTGATTTATTCCCTCTACGACGTCGAGAACATCCTGCATTTCGCCGAATTCGGCGTGGTCCTGCTGCTGTTCGTGATCGGACTGGAGCTGCGGCCGATCAGGCTCTGGTCCATGCGCTCGGCCATTTTCGGCCTCGGGTCGACCCAGCTCATCGTCACCTCGGCGGTGCTTGCCGCGATCGGGCTCATGGTCGGGCTTACCACGCGCCAGGCGCTGTTCGTCGGCCTTGCTCTGTCGCTATCGTCAACGGCCTTCGCGCTGCAATTGCTGGAAGAGAAGGGTGAGCTCACCACGCGGCATGGCCGGCTCGCATTCTCCATTCTCTTGTTCCAGGACTTAGCCGCCATCCCGCTGATTGCGCTGGTGCCGCTTTTTGCCTCTGGCGGGGCAGAGCGTCCGGCCATGGATCTCGGCACGGCTGCGCTGGCCATCGGCACCATCCTCGGCGTGATCGTGGTCGGGCGCTTCCTGCTCAACCGGCTCTATTACATCGTCGCGGCCACCGGCGTGCGCGAGGCCATGACCGCAAGCGCGCTGCTCACAGTGGTGGGCGTGGCGCTGGTGATGGAGTCGGCCGGCCTCTCCGCCGCGCTCGGCGCGTTCATCGCCGGCGCGTTGCTCGCCGATTCGGAATATCGCCATCAGATCGAGGCGGACATCGCCCCGTTCGAGGGTTTGCTGCTCGGGTTGTTTTTCATCGCCGTCGGCATGTCGATGGATCTCACCGTGCTGCTCGGCCGTCCCTTGACGCTGCTCGCGATCGTCATCGGCCTCGTCGCCATCAAGGCGACGGTTCTCTATGGCGCCGGCCTGTGGTGGGGGCTCAAAGGCTATGCCGCGCGGCGTCTCGGGCTCGTTCTTAGCCAAGGCGGCGAGTTCGCCTTCGTTCTGTTCTCGGCCGGGGCGCTGGCCGGGGTCATCGGGCAGCAGCTCGCGAGCCTGCTCATACTTGCCGTCACCTGCTCGATGGCGGCCACCCCGGTGCTGTTGCTTCTCGACGACATGATCCGGCGCCGCACCGCGCCGGAAGCGCCGGACTATGAGATGCCCCCCGGCGGCGAAGGCCACGTCATCGTCGCGGGCTTTGGGCGGTTCGGCCAGATCGTCGCCCGCGTGCTCAGGGCGCGGCGCATTCCGTTCACCGCGCTCGACACCAGCATCCAGCAGGTGGACTTCGTCAAGAGCTTCGGCAGCAAGATCTATTATGGCGACGCCGGGCGCTTGGACATTCTGCGCGCGGCCGAGGCGAACAAGGCGCGCGCCTTCGTGCTCGCCATCAACGATGTGGAGTCCTCGCTCCGGGTGGCCGAACTCGTGCGCAAGCACTTTCCCGATCTGCCGATCTATGCGCGCGCCCGCGACCGCACGCATGTGCACCGGCTGATGGATCTTGGCGTGACCATCATCGAGCGCGAGACCTTCCTCTCGGCGCTTGAATTGACGCACAAGCTGCTGCGGGGCTTCGGCCTCAGCGAGGCGGAGGTGAAGCGGCTGACGGAGACGTTCAAGCGCCAGGACGAAAGGCGCCTCTACCAGGACTATCAATATTACACCGACCTCGAGAAGGTTCGCGCCAACGCGCTCTCGCAAGCGACGGAGCTTGAGGACTTGTTCATGCACGACGTGGAGGAGCTGCCGGAGGGTGACGGCCCCCTCGTCAGCGGCGAGATTCGAGATGGTCGAGGATCAACCGGTTCAGCTCGGAAGGATGGGTGAACGGGCTCATGTGGCCCGCGCCCCTGAGCACCTTCACCGTCGCATTCGGCAGGGTCGCGGCGAGCAAGTCGACGACGGCGCGGGCGGGCTTGCGCGTCTTGCCGCCGACGATCAGCAGGGTCGGGGCGTCGACGCCGGCGTAGTCGCTCAACTTCGACTGTGAGTCGATGGCGATCATGAATTCGAGCGCGACCTTGCGGATGGTGGCCGTGATCGCCTGCTTGAACTTCTCCGGCGATAGCCACCAGCGGAAGCGTCCAAGCCAATAGCGCATGAACTCGGCCGCGGCGGTGCGGTCATCTCCGCGCTCGACCGCGCTCAACACCGCCACGCCAAGGCGCTCGATCTCCGACCATTCGGGGCGGTGCTCAACGCGTAGCAGGTTGAAGGCCACCGGCTCGACCAGGACGAGGCTATGTACCTTGGGGCCAAGTTCCCGCGCCGCGACGAGCGCGAGGGCAGCGCCATAGGAATGGCCGACGATATGCACGGGGCGCCTTGCCTTCTTCACCAGCGCGAGCAGCACGTTCACATCGGCCTGGCCGGTAAAGACCTTGTCCTCCGGCCAAGCCCCGGACCGGCCATAGCCGATGAAGTCGGGTGCGAGCACGCGCCAATCGGGGCTGAGCTTCTCGATCAGCGGCAGCCATTCCTTGTGCGAAGCCGAACTGCAATGGCCGAGGATGATGGCGGGGCCATTGCCCTCGTCGAGATAGGCGATTTCGACGCCGTCGGTGTTGAGGCGCTTCACGGGCTGTGCGGCCTTTGCCTGAGCGGCTATCCCCCCTGTCGCCAAAGGCGAAGGGCTATTAGCCAGCGGCTGCGGGTTCGGGTATGGCCGCGGCGGCGGCAGCCTTCTGCACGGCCTTCTGAACCTTCTCGAAGGCGCGCACCTCGATCTGGCGAATGCGCTCGCGGCTTACGCCGAATTCGCCCGACAGCTCTTCCAGGGTCAAGGGGTCCTCGGCCAGGCGCCGCGCCTCGAACACCCGGCGCTCGCGCTCATTCAGGCCCTTGAGCGCGTCGGTGAGCATGGTGTGGCGCCGATCCTTCTCCTCCGACTCGGCCAGAGCGGTTTCCTGATCCATGGTCTCGTCGACCAGCCAGTCCTGCCACTCGCCGCTTTCGGAATCGTTGCGGACCGGAGCATTGAGCGATGAGTCGCCGCCGAGCCGCCGGTTCATCGAGACCACGTCGTCTTCGGTGACGCCGAGCCGGGTGGCGATGAGCTTGACCTGATCCGGGCGGAGGTCGCCCTCTTCGAACGCTTTCAGCTGGCCCTTGATCTTGCGCAGATTGAAGAACAGCTTCTTCTGCGCCGCCGTGGTGCCCATCTTCACGAGGCTCCAGGAGCGCAGGATGTATTCCTGGATCGCGGCCCTGATCCACCACATGGCGTAGGTCGCGAGCCGGAAGCCCCGGTCGGGATCGAACCGCTTCACCGCCTGCATCAGGCCGACATTGCCCTCGGAGACAACCTCGCCGATCGGCAGGCCATAGCCGCGATAGCCCATGGCGATGCGGGCGACGAGACGCAGATGCGAGGTAACGAGCTTATGGGCCGCATCCCGGTCGCCATGCTCGCGCCAACTCTTGGCGAGCATGAACTCCTCCTGCGGCTCCAGCATCGGAAATTGCCGGATCTCTTCGAGATAGCGTGTCAGTCCGCCATGCGCGCTGACGCTCGGCAAGCTCGGCGTGGCCATGAGAGCGACTCCCCGCGACCGGGTGCCGGCCGCAACTTTCCACCAAATGCCCCCTCGGCGCCCTTCTATAGGACTTTTACGGTGAGGATTAAAGACCAGGGGGTCTTCACAGTTGCTTGAAAGCATGAACGATTTGAGCCAAATCGTCAGGCAGCGGACTATTAAATTTCAGTAAGCTGCCGGTCGCCGGATGCGCGAAAGCGAGTGTCGCCGCGTGCAACGCTTGGCGGTTCAGTCTGGCGACCTGGCCTTGCAACGGTTCGGGCAGGGTGCGGAGCTTGGACTTGAAGCCCGGGCCGTAGGTGGAATCGCCGATGAGCGGCGTTCCGATCGAGCTCAAATGCACGCGCACCTGATGGGTGCGGCCGGTCTCCAGCCGGCATTCGAGCAGCGAGGCGATCGGCTCCGACCCGCGCTCTCTGTCTTTCATGCCGAAACTGGCGATGGTCTGGTAGTGGGTCACGGCCTCGCGTCCCCCTCTCTCCTCGGGCACGATCGCCATCTTGATGCGGCTTGTCTTGTGGCGGCCGATCGGCGCGTCGATGGTGCCCCGGGGGCGCATTGGCGCTCCCCACACCAGCGCGAGATAGCCACGCTCCAGAGCCCCCGTGCGCCCATGGTCGGCGAATTGCTCCGACAGGGCGCGGTGAGCCGAGTCGGTCTTGGCCACGACGAGCAAGCCGCTCGTATCCTTGTCGAGGCGATGGACGATGCCTGGACGCGCCACGCCGCCGATGCCGGATAGGCTCCGCCCGCAATGGGCGATCAGCGCGTTGACGAGGGTGCGGTCCATATTGCCGGCACCGGGATGGACGACGAGACCGGCCGGCTTGTCGATGACGATGAGAGCGTCGTCCTCATAGGCGATGTCGAGGGGGATGGCTTGCGCTTCCGGCTTGGCGCTCACCG
This sequence comes from Methyloceanibacter sp., assembly GCA_049678565.1. Classification (GTDB taxonomy): domain Bacteria; phylum Pseudomonadota; class Alphaproteobacteria; order Rhizobiales; family Methyloligellaceae; genus Methyloceanibacter. Next base: position 10,723 of record JBAUEK010000032.1, read on the forward strand.
CCGGTGGTACCCTGATGTCGAAGCGGTCGCCTGGTTTGACCGGGTATTTCACGTCCTCTATGGTCGCGCCGCCGAGCGCCACATGGCCCTGCCGGATCAAAGCCTGCAGCCGCGTGCGGCTGAACTCAGGCAGACGGGCGCTGAGGAAGCGATCGAGCCTCAGGCCCGAATGGCTCTCATCGGCTTCTGCCGTCAGTTGCTCGGTCGAAACAGGCATGAGGACTTAAGATAATGTCGGTGGCCGGCAAAACCGAAAACGACCCGGTGCCGGGGAGCGTGTTCACCCCGCGTCAGGTTCGCTTTCTGAAGATCGCGGTCATCGTCATGGGCGTCTTGCTGGTCGGGGGCTTCGCCTTCGTGCTCGCCGCCATTGTCTATCAGGCCTCGCACCCGGCACAAGAGTTGGGCGTGACAAGCGCGACGTCCAATCTTGGGCAGGGAGCCCGCAGCTTCGATCTGCCGGTGCCACTTGGCGCAGGCGTAGCCGGGCTCGCGCTCGACGGCAACCGGCTCGCGGTGCATCTCGATGGGCCGTCAGGGCCGGAAATCGCCATCATCGATCTTGCCAGCGGCAAGATCGTTGCCCATGTGAAGCTGAAGCCGCAATAAGGGGTGGACGATGAAGCGCCAAGGTCAGGATGCGTGGGTCGGTGTCGGACGGCGTAACCTGATCCTCGCGAGTGCCGCGGCCCTCGCCGTTTCTGCCGTGCCTGCGCAAGCGCGGACGCCAGGATGCGGGGACATCCCCGAGGCGAGCGTCCCCTTCGATGACGGTCTCGCCCTTCCTTCGGCCAAACCCTCACTCGGCCAGGGCAAGGATCGCGCCTTGGTGCTTGGCGGTGGTGGGGAATATTTCGCCGCCTGGATGCTCGGCTTCGCCCATGGCCTGCATGAGAACGGCATGCCCTACGAGATGCCGGACGTGATCATCGGTACGTCGGCGGGCTCCTTGGTGGGAAGCACGATTGCCGGTGGGCATTTAGAGCGGCTGACACGAGAATTCGATTTCTTTGGCCGCGTGCCCAAGCTTCTGGCTGCGATTGTGCCGACCCCGGCGCCAAATCCGAGCCAGCTGCGGGCCCATGAGCTGTGCCGGAGGGCGAGCAATGCCAGCATCGAGACCATCCAGGCCATCGGGCGCGGTGCCATGGCTGCACGCAATCCGGGCGTGTCCGAACTCCAGGACATGATCGCCCTGCTCACGGGCAATGCCGCCTGGCCGAGCGACAAATTCCATTCGGTCACCATGGATTGCTATAGCGGCGAACGGCTGGTGATTTCCGAGGCGGCCAAGATCCCGGTGTCCCACGCGGTGTCGGCCAGCCTGTCGCTGCCGGGCATTTTCGGCCCCACCTGGATCGGCGACCGCGTGTGCATGGATGGTGGCATGAGCGAGACCAGTACCCATTCCGACCTGGTGTTGGGGGCCAAGCGGGTCATGGTCGTCTCCCTGACCGATGGAAAGCCGGGAAGCGGCCCGCGCTTTTCCTCGATGCCCAACACCATACTGCAAGAGATCAGCGACCTAGAGGCAGCCGGCAGTAAGACACTTTTGATCGCCGCCAATCCGGGCAAGGTGAACCTCGTCTCGCCGGAAGAGATCGCGCCCGCCATGAAGCTCGGCTATGACCGCGCGGCGCAAGAGGCGGACAAGGTGAAAGCGTTTTGGGCTTGACCGGCGAGGCTGAATCGCCGGCTGCGCGTTCCGATGACGTCGATCGTGCGGGCTTGAGCGGCAATAGGCCTTGATCCGCTTCGGGCGCCCAAGCTATAGCTTTCAGCTCGCTTGGCCCGATCGGTTCGCCCCGTTCGTCTAGTGGCCTAGGACGCTGGCCTCTCACGCCGGAAACAGGGGTTCGAAACCCCTACGGGGCGCCA
>JBAUEK010000033.1:0-9176 GCA_049678565.1 Methyloceanibacter sp.
GTGGCGCCCTCCAGGATCAGGCCCTTGCCTTCATAGATGAACGGCCCGTTCGGAAAGGCCCAATAAATCCACCAGCCGAAGAAGAAGAAGGTGATGGTGACCAACGGGATCAACATCGTGTTCTTCATCAGCGTGTGCAGGTGGTTCCGGTGCCGGCTGACGCCGACCTCGTACATGCAGAATCCGACATGGATGAGAAACATGATGACGACAGTCACCCAGTAATAGAACTCGGTGAATATCGTTGTAAGCGCAGATAAATTGTCGCCCATTTGAGTTACCCCCTTTTGCCCAAAGCCGCTGCCCGGCGGCCACAGAAAGCCTCGCCCAGCGGTGCCCGATGGACGATTTCAATTACAGTCCTGCCTCCTCGTTGAAATGCGCACAGCCGGTGCCGGTGCTCTATCGGCAACAGCAATTGTCTGCCGAGTCCCCTCCCATTATCACCCGTCCAGAATGCTAAGCTTAAGCCCGATCCCCGTCAACGAACGTGAAACTGGATATCCTATAAGTTAAAGTCAGGGGCGGGGACGCTGGAGAAATACTGTGAGCCTGCTTTCCACCAAGGATTTTCGCCAGGGCTTTCTCGCCTGGCAGTGCCGCGTCAGGCAGATCGCGATGCGCGAGCATGGCGGCCGCCCGTCGCCAGGCATGCGCCCGCGCGTCTTGGACGTGTCGGGCCGGGAAATATCGCCGGCGCTGACCGTGCTCCTTCTGCCCGCGGAACCCGAGGAGAGCACCGCCTTTTTTCGCTTCCAGGTGATGCGGACGGCCGACCCGCGCGACCTTTACCAGCGAGCCCTGACCTTCCTGCAATCGGAGTATTTCCAGCAGCCCGGCAAATTCAGCGACACGCTCGCGAGCGTCCTGCCGAGCGGCTCGTCGCTTGCGGCCTCGCTCGCCGCCGCCAAAGCCTGCGTGTTGGAATTCGACCAGTTCCGGCAGCGTTACAGCCTGCCTTGCGCGGTCAGGCAATTGGCGTCCGGCGACGCCGCCCGCGAGGCGGCGATCTGGCATAATCGGATGTTCAATCCAGCTCTGCCGGAAGCGGTCCATGTCCTTGCCTTCAAGCCCCATTGGGCTTCGGCCAGTGCCGATCCAGGCCCCGTTGGCCGAAAAAAGTCAATCTCCTAAAACTTGCGATAAGCCTGATTGAGCTCCATCAGAGGATGATTGGGTGAGGTCTGGAAACGGAGCAAAAGCTCGCGCGCCAGCATGTCGCGATCCTGCTGGTCTTCGGGCAACGCCATCGACTTCGGCAGTCTCACCCAGCCATTGATGTTGCGGTCGAAAATAGCGGGTTCGCCGGCCTCGTAGCCCATATGGACGTCCTCCAGCCAATTGAGGTCGTCCCAGCCCATGAATTCCATATAGGCCTTGAGATAGGGGGTCAGCCGATCGTAATCGGGCAGGAGATTGACGTCGTAGCGATAGCCGATGTGCTGGCCGATCTCCTTCTCGCGCTTGGTGTCGAGCTGGGCGGAGTCCTTGCCATTGCCATTGCCGGGAGCGCTGGCGCGAGGTTTTTTCGTCTTGTCCTTGGCCATGGTCGTCTCTGCTCTCATCCGATCTGGTGGTAATTGTCGACGCCGACCGTGAAGTCGGTGCCGGCGAGCGGCACTTGCGCCATGGCCGAAGCCTCCATGGTGAGGGCCGCCAGATCCTCCGGCTCGAGGCTGTGAATGTTCGTCTTGCCGCAGGCGCGGGCGAGCATCTGCGCCTCCATGGTCAGCGTGTGCAGGAAATTATAGACGCGCTCGGCCGCCTCATCCGGGTCGAGGCGTTTGCGCAGCTCCGGGTCCTGCGTCGCCACGCCGACCGGGCAGCGTCCGGTATGGCAATGGTAGCAATAGCCTGCCGGCACGCCGATCTCGGCCTCGAAATCGGATTCGGGGATCTCTTTGTTGCAGTTCAGCGCCATCAGCACCGAGTGGCCGATCGCCACCGCGTCGGCGCCGAGCGCCATTGCCTTGGCCACGTCGCCGCCATTGCGAATGCCGCCGGCATAGACGAGCGAGATCTCGCCACGCTTGCCAAGTTCGTCGATGGCGCGGCGTGCCTGGCGGATCGCGGCGATGCCTGGCACGCCGGTATCCTCGGTGGCGATGTGAGGCCCGGCCCCGGTGCCGCCTTCCATGGCGTCGATATAGATGGAATCGGGGCCGCACTTCACCGCCATGCGCACGTCGTCATAGACGCGCGCGGCGCCAAGCTTGAGCTGAATGGGGATTTCCCAGTTGGTCGCTTCGCGGATTTCTTCGATCTTCAGCGCCAGATCGTCCGGACCGAGCCAATCCGGATGGCGCGCGGGCGAGCGCTGGTCGATGCCGGCGGGGAGGGACCGCATCTCGGCCACCTGATCGGTCACCTTCTGCCCCATGAGATGGCCGCCGAGACCGACCTTGCAGCCCTGGCCGATGAAAAATTCGCAGGCATCGGCGAGCCGCAGATGGTGCGGGTTGAAGCCGTAGCGCGACTGGATGCACTGGTAGAACCATTTGCTCGAATAGCGCCGCTCGGCCGGGATCATGCCGCCTTCGCCCGAGCAGGTCGCCGACCCCGCCATGGTGGCGCCGCGCGCAAGCGCGATCTTGGCTTCATAGGAGAGCGCACCGAAACTCATGCCGGTGACATAGACCGGGATGTCGAGCTCCATCGGACGCTTGGCGCGAGGCCCGATCACCGTCTTCGTTTCGCATTTCTCGCGATAGCCTTCGATGACGAAGCGGGTGAGGGTGCCCGGCAGGAAGGTCAAATCGTCCCAATGCGGGATCTTCTTGAACAGGGAGAAGCCGCGCATGCGATAGCGGCCAAGCTCGGACTTGACGTGAATGTCGTTGATGACTTGCGGCGTGAAAATTTGGCTGTGGCCAAGGATAAAGCGCTCGGCCTCCGCCGGTGCACGCGTGACCTTTTTTTGCTTCTTCATCAGCCTCGCTCACTCATTGCGACCACCGCCCATAAGCCAATCACAGCACGAGCTTTTTCTCGGTGGGTTCGAGATTGTCGTAGTTCCACAGCTGCTTGCCAGCGGCGATCTTGCGAAATCCGCCGACGCCACCCTTGGGCACCATGTCGTACATGCGCAATTTGCGCTCGAGCCAATGGCGATCGGGATCAGTCATCTCGCTCCAGACCGCATCGACGCCGAGGCTCGCCGGCTCGCCGGCGATATAGATCGTGCCGTCATACATGGAGTCGCCGAGATTCTTCCCGGCATTGCCGCAGATCACCATGCGTCCGCGCTGCATCATGAAGCCGGTGAAGGCACCGGTGTCGCCGCCAACGATGATCGTGCCGCCCTTCATGTCGATGCCGGTGCGGGAGCCGACATTGCCCCTGCAGACGAGGTCGCCGCCACGGATCGCGGCGCCGAATTGCGATCCGGCATTCTTCTCGATCAGAATGGTTCCGCTCATCATGTTCTCGGCGCAAGACCAGCCGACGCGCCCGGCGATACGCACATTCGGGCCGTCGATCAAACCCAAGCCGAAATAGCCGAGCGAGCCGTCGACGATCAGATTGAGCCGGTTGAGGATGCCCACGGCCATGGAATGCTTGGCGCCGGGATTCTTGATGACGATGGTGCCGTAGCCATCTCGCATCAGTGCCCGGATGCGGAGGTTGACGGCGTTCGGCGACATATCGTTTGCGTCGATCTCGGCCCTCTTGTTGAAGTCGACATCGTCGGCGTTCGGCAGCGAGAAGCCGGTATGAGTGTCGCCGGGATCGATGTCGTAGAAAACTTGCTTGGACTGGCCCCGAAGCTGCTCGGTGTGCATCCCCATCTCGTGGGAGACGCTCTCCGGCGCCGAGGACTGGCCCGCGGGCCCCGTCATCTCTGCCATACCCGCACCTCTTCGTCATAGGGGTCGGACGTGTCGATCTCGCGCGGCAGCAGCGTGCGGATGGCAACCTCCTCGGAGGCCAGCGCGACAAGGTCGTCGCTCTCGTAAAGGACCATGGGCTTCGCCGCCATGCTGTCCTTGGCCATGCCGAGTTCCTTCTCGGTGGCGACGAGATAGGTGAAGACGCCGTCGATCTCGCTGATCGATGCCTTGAGCGAATCTTCGAGCGTCGCCCCCTGTTCGAGATTATTGGCGGTGTAGACGGCCAGAAGCTCCGAATCGCAGTTCGACATGAAGCGATGGCCCAGCCGTTCCATCACCCGCCGCATGATCCAGTAATTGGTGATCTGGCCGTTATGGACGACGGCGATGTCGTTATAGGGGTAGGCCCAATAAGGATGGGCCGAGCGGATATCGACATCGGATTCGGTGGCCATGCGGGTATGGCCGATGCCATGCGTGCCCCTGAAGCTTTGAAGTCCGTATTGGGTCGACACCTGGCCCGCATCGCCAAGGTCCTTGATCAGCTCGAGCCCGCTGCCGAAGGAGAGCACCTCGGCGCCCTCGATCTGCTCGATCTGGCTCGCGAGCTGGCGCGTGTCGCCGGCATAGCGCAGACGATAGCGGAAGGCGTAAGGGGTCGGCTCCGCGATATCGAGCGTTTCGGCGCCCATCTCGGCGAGGCGTGAATCGACCTCGGCCTGACGCTCCTTGATCTTGCGCCGGATGTGATGATCCGTGGTCAGGTCCTCATGTTCGGCGAGCTTGAGGCGCATGACATATTCGTCGGCGGTGGAGGGGCCGTAAATCGCGAATCCGGTCGAGTCGGGGCCACGATGCCGCAAGCTCTGGAGCATCGCCGTCATCTCCTTGCCGACGGCGCTGGCGCCGTCGCGGTGAATGAGGCCGGCAATTCCGCACATTGATTTTACGCTCCTTCGTTTATCGAGACGCTTGCTGCCAGATCACGGCAGGCAGTCCATATAGGTTTCCGCATCCCACTCGGTCACGGTGTGCAGGAAGCGCTCCCACTCATCGCGCTTATATTCGTCGTAGAGGCGATACATGTCGCCCGGCATGGCCGACCGGATGACCTCGTCCTTCTGCAACGCGTTAAGCGCGTCGCCCAGCGTCATCGGCAGCTTCTTGACCTGCTTGCCGGCCTCCATGGCCTGATAGATGTTGCGCTCCTCGGACGGTCCGGGATCGACATTGTTCTTGATGCCGTCGTCCATGGCCTTGATCAGAACCGTCGCCATCAGATGCGGGTTCACCATGGAGTCGACGGCGCGATATTCGAACCGGCCTGGCGCCGAGACGCGCAAGCCGGTGGTGCGGTTCTGGAAGCCCCAATCGGCGAAGACCGGTGCCCAGAAGCCGGTGTCCCAGAGCCGGCGGTAGGAATTCACCGTCGAGCAGCCGACGGCGGTCAGGGCGCCGAGATGCTTGACGATGCCGCCGATGGCTTGGAGCCCGATCTTGCCCGGACGTTGCACGTCGTCGGTGTCGGGCATGAAAGTATTTTCGCCGCCGCGGGAGTAGAGGAAATTGTCGTCCATGCCGGGCAGCTGCTTCGGGTCGTTGCCGAGCGCCTTCACCTCGTCCTTGCCGCCTTTCCACAGCGAAATGTTGTGGTGGCAGCCATTGGCGGAGACACCCATGAAGGGCTTGCACATGAAGCAGGCGATGATGCCGAACTCGCGTGCGACTTGGGCGCAGATCTGGCGATAGGTGGCCAGCCGGTCGGCGGTGCGCAGCGCGTCGTCATAGGTGAAATTGAGTTCGAGCTGGCCGGGCGAATCCTCGTGATCGCCTTGGATCATGTCGAGACCCATTTTTTTGCAGTAGTCGATCACGCGCATATAGACCGGCCGCAGGCTCTCGAACTGGTCGATGTGATAGCAATAGGGGTTCGAATAGCCGCCATTCGGCTTGCCGTTCTCATCCTTCTTCAGCCACATCATCTCCGGCTCGGTGCCGTGACGAAGCTGAAGGCCGTGCTCCTTCCGGAATTGAGCGTGGATGCGCCGAAGATTGCCGCGTGAATCGGCAGTGAGAAATGCGCCGGGGTCAGTTCGTTCCTCGCGATTGCGGAACAGCGTGCACCACAGCCGCGCCACCCGCTTGTCCCAGGGGAGCTGCATGAAGGTCTCGGGCTCGGGGATGCCGACCAGTTCCGCCGATTCGGGCCCATAGCCGAGATAGTCGCCATGCCGGTTGAGGAACAGGTTCACGGTGGCGCCATAGACGAGCTGAAAGCCCTTCTCCGCGATCGACTCCCAATGATCGGCTGGGATGCCCTTGCCGCAGATGCGCCCCGTGATCGAGACGAATTGGAGATAGAGATATTCGACGCCAAGCGCGTCGATCTTTTCGCGCACCTGGGCAACGAGTTCGGCCCGGCCTGGCGCATCCACGAACTGTTCAATGTCCATGGTGGTCTCCACCTCGATAGTTCTGCAACTCGACTGGACAATTCACGGCTCTCTCCTGATTCCGGCCTATGAACACGCAAACTCCCGTGCGGCCGTCCCTAGCTCCAAGGAAACGGGCTATGGGACGTGGGATGCAATTCGCCCTTGGCGAAGCGGGCAAAGCGAAACGGTTCCAGCAGGGCGCTCTTCTCGCCCATGATCTCCTGCGCCACGAGCTTGCCGACCCCGATCATCTTGTAGCCGTGGTTGGAGTCGGCGATCACGTAGACGTTCTCGCGGAAAACATCGAACACCGGGAAATTATCCGGCGTGAAACAGCCGAGGCCGCCGGTCTTTTCCTCTTTCTTGTAATGCGGCATCTGGCCTTCGAAGCGCTTTTGGCAATGGGCCAGCGCCGAGCACCACATGTCGACAAAATGCTCGCCGACGATGAAATCGGGCGAGTCAGGGCCATAGGGATCGACGGCGACGGCGTCGGCGGCCTGTTCGACCTTGTAGGGGGAGGCGCCACCCTGAATGCCGCCGAAGCTGAAATCGGGCTTGTAGTAGATGCCCCACATTTGGTCCGTGATCAGCTTGCCGTCGCGGTTGGAGTAGAGCGGCGCGTCCGTATCGACATGAATGACCGGCGGGAAGCGCCCGTCATTGGTTTTGTGCAAATTCGGATCGATGCCGAGCGTGCCTTCCTCGAGACACCAGAATTTCCACATCGGCACATCATGGTGAATCTTGCCGTCGAGGCTCTTCACGGTGATGGCCTTCGGCAGGTCGAGCATATTCCAGAAATTGTTGACCCATGGGCCGGCTCCGAGCACGACCGTCTCGCAGGCGATCCTGCCGTGGTTGGTTGAAAGCGCGGTCACCGCGCCGCTGTTGGAGCCGAATTCAAAGTCGAGCACCTCGACCCCGGAAAGGATGGAGACGCCTTCATTTTTGGCCTTGGCGGCGAGGCCGTGCATGCTGGCCATGTTGTTGGCGTAGCCGCCGCGCTTCTCATGCAGCACGGAGGTGATGCCTTGGGCCTGCCAATCGCTGAACAGGGTTTTCATGTAGCGTTCGGAGGCTTCGGCCCCCTCGATGAAGACGGAGTCATATCCGATCGCCTGCTGCTGCGCGTAGATCGAGGCGACGTCCTCGCGCATGCATTCGGGGCTGATCTGCATGTATCCGACCGGGTGATAGCTTAACGCCTCGGCGTCGCTCTCCCAGACCTCGACGGAATGCGCCATGAGCTCGCGCATCGCCGGCTGAAAATAATTGTTGCGGACCACGCCGCAGGCGATGCCGGAGGCACCCGACCCGACCGACCCTTTATCCACAACGAGAATATCCTGGCCTGAGCCCCGGCCGCTCGATTTGAGCATTTGAGCCAGGTGGAGCGCGGTGCTCAGCCCGTGCACGCCGGCTCCGACGATGGCATATTTAGTGGACCGGGGGACCGTCATGGACGAAGACTCTCGCTCCAGCATTGGTTCTCGTCGGCGATTCGATCCGGGTTCGATCGAGAAATTGGTCTGATCTCAATGCTCGATCCTGTAGCAATATTTCTGCATGGTCCTGGACCAATGTAAACCAATTTGTTAGTGAAGAAGCCCAAAGTGGGCCCAATTCTAGTTACGGAGGTGATCGCATTGCCCGACCACTCCATCAGAACCGCAGGTGAACGCGGCCTGGCGCACCTGGTGAAACGAGGGCGCGGTGTCGGCGCCATCTCAACGCATCTCCGCCGTGCCATTGAGACCGGAGCCTATAGCGAGGGCGATCGGCTGCCGCCCGAACGCCAGCTCGCCATGACCTTCGATGCGGCGCGAAGCACGGTCCGCCGCGCGCTCGACCAGCTGGAGAAGGCCGGATTGGTATCGAGGCGGCTTGGCAGTGGCACCTATGTTGGGCCCACGGGCGCCGCGCGCCACGGCGCCGAGCTCGCCGATCAGATCAGCCCGCTGCAGCTCATCGAAGCACGGCTGGCGGTCGAGCCCTTCACGACGCGCCTGGCTGTCTTGCATGCCACCCAGCGCAGCCTCGACGACATGGAGGTCGTGCTTGCGCGCGCCGAGGAATCGACCGGGGACAAGGACTCTTTCTCGCGCTGGGACGGTGAGTTTCACCTGCTGATCGCGCGAGCGTCCGCCAATCCGCTCCTGTTGGCGGTGTACCGGCAGATCAATCAGGTGCGTGTGCACGCGCAGTGGAACGCGATGAAGGAGAACATCCTCACCTCCGACGTCATCGCCCACTACAACCGGCAACATCGGGGCATTTACAACGCCCTGCATGAGCGCGACGCGCAGCTTGCCCAGTCGCTCATTACCGAGCATCTGGAAAAGGCGCGTGACGACCTGTTGCGGGCGAACAGCCCCTAGCGGCGGAGGAGACGAACGCCGTCTGGCTCGGGCTAGCGGTGGTGCTCCGCGTCGATCAATCCACTCGTTCTTCAGGGTTTCTTAAAGCCTTCGCGCTTCGATTCGACCCGGGGTGCACACCTAGGGATTAGGTGACCAGCACAGGACCCAGCGGGTGCCGTCCTCGGCCTTTGGCCGAGGACGCGAATTGACTCAAGCGACGCGTCGTCGACCTTGGTGCAGCCTCATCCTGCATCCAATCGGCGCGGTCCTGAGCCAGCGCTCCCGCTTCAGTGTGTGGGGGCGTCGTTGTGTCCGAGGAATTAGACCTAGTCCATCTTATCGATGCGAAAATTGGCACGGTCCGAGCGAAAGCCGCGCGGTCCAGAGTTGCCACGGTTCTGGCCAATGAAGATCTGGATCAGCATCGACGGTGGTTTGAGCGCCAGCGCTCGCTGTCCTCGGAGGCTGTGAGACACCGCCGGCACCAGCGTATACGCGAGCGCGACGCCGAGGCACGCCGAAAGCGGACCGAAGCCAGGGCCCTGCGC
>JBAUEK010000034.1:0-5297 GCA_049678565.1 Methyloceanibacter sp.
AGCCCTTCACCTTCGACTATGAGCATCTGCAGAAGGCGCCGGAGCTCCAGGCCACGCCAACGGCGCGGCCCCGCTCGCTCATCAGCGGCGAACGCATGGAGAAGATCGAATGGGGTCCGAACTGGGAAGAAATCCTAGGCGGCGAATTCGCCAAGCGCTCGGCCGACGTCAACTTCGAGGGCGTGCAGAAGGAGATCTACGGCCAGTTCGAGAACACCTTCATGATGTATCTGCCGCGTCTGTGCGAGCATTGCCTGAATCCGACCTGCGTCGCTGCCTGCCCGTCTGGCGCCATCTATAAGCGCGAGGAGGACGGCATCGTTCTCATCGATCAAGACAAGTGCCGCGGCTGGCGCATGTGCGTCTCCGGCTGCCCCTACAAGAAGATCTATTACAACTGGTCGAGCGGAAAGTCGGAGAAGTGCATCTTCTGCTTCCCGCGCATCGAGGCCGGTCAGCCCACCGTGTGCTCGGAGACGTGCGTCGGCCGCATCCGCTATCTCGGCGTGGTGCTTTATGACGCCGACCGCATCGAGGAAGCGGCGAGCGTGGCCGACGAGCAGGACCTGTACGAGGCGCAGCTCTCGATCTTCCTCGACCCCAACGACCCGGCGGTACTCGAACAGGCGCGCGCCGATGGCGTGCCGGAGAACTGGCTCGACGCCGCCATCATCTCGCCCGTGTGGAAGATGGCGATGGAGTGGAAGGTCGCCTTCCCGCTGCATCCGGAATACCGCACGCTGCCGATGGTCTGGTACGTGCCGCCGCTATCGCCGATCCGCGCGGCGGCCGAGGCGGGCAAGATCGGATTCGACGGCGAGATGCCGGATGTCCGCAGTCTGCGCATCCCGATTAGATATCTCGCTAATTTGCTCACCGCCGGAAAAGAGGAGCCGATCACGCTGGCGCTCGAGCGCATGCTCGCCATGCGCGCTTATATGCGCGCCAAGACCGTCGACGGCGTGATCGACGAGGAGATCGCCAGTCGCGTCGCTCTCAGGTCCGAGCAGATCGACGAGATGTACCACATCATGGCCATCGCCAATTATGAGGATCGCTTCGTCATTCCCACCGCCCATCGCGAGCTCGACGAGGATGCCTTCGACCTGCGTGGCTCTTGCGGCTTCTCCTTCGGCAACGGGTGTTCGGGTGGGACGACCGAAGCGAATTTGTTCGGCGTACCGAAGAAGCAAGTCAAGACGCCGATGGAGGTCATGTGATGGAGAAAATCTTCAAGGCGCTCTCGGCGCTGCTGAGTTATCCGGAGCTGGAGCTGCAGACCACCGCGCCGGAGCTGCGGCGGATCATCGACGAGGAGACTTTCCTGACGCCGGACTGCCGACGCCTGCTCGATGCTCTGATCGAGGAAATTGCGACCGGCGATCTCTATGATTTGCAGGAGCGCTACGTCGAGCTTTTCGACCGCACGCGCTCGCTATCGCTGCACCTCTTCGAGCATGTTCATGGCGAGAGCCGCGACCGCGGCCAGGCGATGATCGATCTCAAGAGTCTGTACGACCAGAATGGGCTTTGCCTTAGCTCCGCCGAGCTCCCCGACTATTTGCCGGCTTTCCTCGAATTTCTTTCGACGCGTCCATTGGCGGAAGCCCGGACGCTGCTCGGCCAGCCCGCGCACGTCCTCGGCGCACTGGCCGACCGACTGCACAAGCGCCGCTCGTCATATGAGACGGTGTTCCAGGCCCTCGCCGTGCTCGCCGCGCCCGCACCGGACGCGCCCAATATCGAAGTAGTGCCGGAGGGCCCGGATTCGGATCCGAACGATCTCGCCGCGCTCGACGCACAATGGGAGGAGGAGGCCGTGAGTTTCGGCCCCGAGGCGGCCTCGAATTGCAGAGAGCAGCTGTTCGCCAAGATTCGCGCGGCCCGGCGGCCGCCTGCCGACGTGCCGGCTTCGGGAGACAGGCCATGAGCGATGCCATCAATCAGCTGGTGTTCGGCTGGTATCCCTATCTCTGCCTCACGGTCTTCCTCGTCGGCAGCCTGCTGCGCTTCGACCGCGAGCAATATAGCTGGAGGTCCGGTTCAAGCCAGCTCTTGCGGCGCAAGCAGCTCGCCTGGGGCTCCAATCTGTTTCATGTCGGCATTCTCATCATCTTCGTCGGTCATTTCGTCGGCCTGCTGACCCCCATCGCCGTGTTCGATTTCCTCGGCATCAGCCACGGCTCCAAGCAGATGATGGCGATCGTGATCGGCGGCATTGCCGGCGTCGCCTGCTTCATCGGAACCACGCTCCTGGTGCACCGGCGGCTGTTCGACCCGCGCATCCGCAACACTTCGTCCTTCGGCGACATCGCCATCCTGCTCCTGCTTTACACGCAGCTGATCCTGGGCCTCGCCACCATTGCGGTGTCGCTCAACCATTTGGACGGACAGGAGATGGTGAAGTTCATGAGCTGGGCGCAAGGAATCCTCACTTTGCAGCCGGGGGTGGCTTCACTGGTTGCGGACGCAAACCCCATCTTCAAGCTGCATTTGTTCCTCGGTATGACGATCTTCCTGGTGTTCCCGTTCACGCGTCTCGTGCATGTGTGGAGCGCGCCGATCTGGTATCTCGGGCGGCGCGGCTACCAGGTGGTACGCACGCGGCAGCAGGTGGCGCGGCAGGGGCCGGGAGGACAGCGCCCCAGCGGCGTTGGCCGTCCCATCCCGGCTGAGTAGCCCGATGACATGCGCCGTGCACAAACTCCAGTCGCTCCCCGAGCCTATTGAGGTGAGCGTGAACGGGGTGGCCATTCCGCGCGATGCCATCGCACGCGAGGCGCAGCATCACCCCGCGTCCAAGCCCATCGCCGCTTGGCAGTCGGCCGCGCAAGCACTGGTGATCCGCGAGCTGCTGCTGCAGCAAGCGCGTCAACTCGGGATCGAGCCGGCCCCGCGCAGCGGCGACGGCAGCCGGCGCGAAACCGCGGAAGAGGCGCTGATCCGGGGCCTGATCGAGCGAGAGGTGGCGACACCGGAACCCGACGAAGCGAGCTGCCGGCGCTATTACGAGCAGAACCAACGGCGCTTCCGTTCCCCGCCGGTCTATGCGGCGTCGCATATCCTCTTTGCCGCGCGCAGAGACGCGGCTGAGGAGTTTGCGCAGGCGGAAGCCGCGGCCACAGCGGTGCTGGCGGAACTGAAGCAGCGGCCCGAACGGTTCGGCCAGCTGGCGCGGGCACACTCAGCTTGCCCCTCGGCGGCGCAAAACGGTGCGCTGGGCCAGATCACGGCCGGGCAGACGACGAGGGAATTCGAGCAGGCGCTGGTTGAGCTCACCCCTGGCTCGATCAGCCAGACGCCGGTGGAAACGCGCTACGGCCTGCACCTTATCCGCCTAGACGCCAAGATCGATGGGAAGATGTTGCCGTTTGATCTCGTCGCCGACCGCATCGCGGATTACCTCCACGACAACGTCACCCGCCGGGCGGCGGCGCAATATATCGCCCGTCTGGTCTCGAAGGCTGAGATCACCGGCATTGAGCTTGCCGGCGCCGAGGCCCATCAGGTCAGCTGACAGGCGCATTTGACCTCCTGCCACGCGGCTCGCTACCTTGGGCCTTGACCGAATAATTCGCAAAGGCCACCGGCGGCATGCCGAATCTGGACCGCAGCCTCATCCAGGCACTGCCGGTGTTCAGCGCCATGGGCGAGGCTGAACTCGATGACGTGATCGCCCGCGCCAAGTCGCAGCGCATCCCGAGAGGGGATGCCGTGTTCCGGCAGGGAGAAATCGCCGAGGCCTTCTTCGTGCTCCTGCACGGGCGCCTCAAAGTGGTGAAGGTGACGCCCCTCGGGCAGCAAATCATTATCCGCTTCGTCAATCCCGGCGACATCTATGGGATCGCCAAGGCGCTTCGCCGCCAAGACTATCCGGCCACGGCGACCGCCGTCGTCGACAGCGTGACGCTGGCGTGGCCGGCGCAGATCTGGGACGACTTCATGGCCGCCCACCCTGCCTTCGCCGTCAATGTCATGCAGATGATGGGGGACCGCCTGCAAGAGGCCCATACCAGGCTCAAGGAGCTGTCGACCGAGGAAGTCGAGCATCGGGTCGCCCACACCGTGCTGCGGCTCGTGGCACAATCCGGGCGGCAGACGGATGAAGGCGTTCTGGTCGACTTCCCCATTACCCAGCAGGAGATCGCCGAAGCGTCGGGAACGACCCTCCACTCGGTCAGCCGAGTCTTGACCGCATGGGAGAGCGCGGGCCTCGTCAGTATCGGACGTCGGAGGATCGTGGTGCGCGACGTTCAGGGCCTTTCCGAACTTGCCGAACGTGGCGCCCTCGAAGAGCGAGATCGCTCGCGCTGAGCAAGCGCCGGTTTGCGCGGCATCAACCTCGATCCGAGGCGTCGATCGTAATCTGTCCTCTCTTGAGGCGCCGTGACGCGGAAGGTCGATTGTCATGCGAGACAGCCCGGCAGGGAGCACAGGTGGACGCGCGCACGGCGGTGCCGCGATGCCGCTCTTCAGCTGTGGCTTCCGCCCGTTTTTCCTCGGAGGCGCCGTCTGGGCGCTTCTATCGATCACTCTTTGGCTTGGCTCGCTTGCGGGCCTGTGGCAGCTCGCCCCAAATTACGGCGCCTTGGCCTGGCACGCCCATGAGATGCTCTTCGGCTATGCCTCGGCGGTGGTGGCGGGTTTTCTCCTGACCGCCATGCCCAATTGGACCGGGTACCTGCCGGTGGCGGGCTGGCGTCTCATGCTTCTCTTTCTGCTCTGGTGCCTTGCCCGGATCGCATTCCTTGCCATGGGATTCATTGGCCCCCTCCCCGCCGCACTGATCGATGGTCTGTTCTTGCCTTGCGTGTTGCTCGTCATGGCCCGCGAGATCGTGGCCGGTCGCAATTGGCGCAATTTGAAGCCGCTGGCTCTTATCGGTCTCCTGGCGGTGGCCGACATAGCCTTCCACGCGGAGGTCTTGATCGCCGGAGCGCCGGACGTCGCCATCCGTGTTGGCGTCGCGGCGCTAATCGGACTGATCATGCTGATCGGCGGCCGGATCATCCCGAGCTTTACCCATAACTGGCTGTCACGGAGGGGATCGCGGCGCTTGCCGGCTTCATTCTCCGGCGTCGACAAACTGGCGCTGCTCATTTCCGTGTCAGCACTCCTCCTATGGATCGTGCGGCCAGCCACCGCCGCGACGGGCGTTCTCTTTCTGCTGGCCGCGATTGCCCAAGGCTTGCGCCTTTGGCGCTGGGAGGGCGTGCAGGCGTGGCGCGAGCCGCTCGTTCTCGTCCTGCATCTTGGCTATGCCTTCGTCCCCCTCGGCTTCCTGCTGGGCGCGATCT
>JBAUEK010000035.1:0-1912 GCA_049678565.1 Methyloceanibacter sp.
GCATGAGAGCTGGCTCGATTATCTCTACTGGGATACCGAGCTCGAACCTTAAGGGCTCGTGTCAGCGCCGGCGCGTGGCGCCCCAGGCGGCGAGACCGGCGAGGATCGCCGACAGCACCGCGTTCCATCCCGCGAAAGACAGACCGAGAAGCCGCCACATCGCGTCGTCGCAGCTGACCACCCGGGCATTTTCGAGCTCTTTCGTCAGGCCGCCCGCGCCCCAGCCGATTTCGGTGCCGCCGGAGCACGTGACCGGCCCTGACCACCATTTCCATTCGATGCCGGCGTGATAGACGCCAAGCGCGGCGTTGACGAGAAAGGCAAGCGCAACCAGCACGAGAACGACGCGCGCAAGCGTGATCGACTCAGCCCGCGCGGCGAAGAAGGCGAGCACCGCCGCCGGCACCGCGAAATAATAAGCATAGCGCTCTTGCAGGCAGATCGGACAGGGCGCGTAGCCGCCGAGTATCTCGAACGCATGCGCGGCGAGGATGGTCGCAAGCGCAATCGCGAACACGATTGCGCAGATCAGCATCAGCTCGCCCGCAATCTTGTCCAATGACGGCCTCATCTCAGAACGCATATTTGGCGATGAAGAAGCCACCAACGATGGCGGCTAAGAAGCCGGTGGTGACGAGGGTGAGGCGACGCTCGATGAATTCGCGGATCGGCTCGCCATAGATGCGCAACAGTTCGGCCTCGAGGTAGAAGCGCGCGCCGCGCGTGATGATGGAGAGCAGCACGAAATAGAACAGATTGTAACCGGCGAAGCCCGAGGCGATGGTCACGATCTTGTAGGGGATCGGCGTCATGCCCTTGATCAGGATGATCCAAGCGCCCCACTTGGCATAAGCCTCACGGAACGCATCGATCCCCTCGCCATAGCCATAGGCCGAGATCAGCCAATGCCCGAGCGTGTCGTAGAGCAGCGCGCCGATGGCGTAGCCGACCAGTCCGCCGAGCACCGAAGCGACGGTGCAGACCAGCGCATAGAGCCTCGCCTTCGCCGGATTGGCGAGCGCCATGGGCACCAGGATCACGTCCGGCGGGACCGGAAAAAAGGAGCTCTCGGCGAACGACACCGCGGCCAGCGCGGGAAGCGCGTAGCGGCCCTTGGAAAGCTCGATCACCCTGTCGTAAAGCCCCTTCAGCATCCCGCCTGCTTACCCGGGAGCTGAAAGCTTGTCCATCGGCTCGAATAGGCCGCGTGACGCTTGCGTCATCGGTTGACCATGGCTCCGGTCTATCCCATCTTCCGGCCCGTGCCCCAGTGGCGGAATGGTAGACGCGGCAGACTCAAAATCTGTTGCCTGCAAGGGCGTGCCTGTTCGAGTCAGGCCTGGGGCACCATCATTATTTTCCGCTCAGAACCCGGCGAAACGGTGCTTTGTCTTTGGGCTAGGAGCGCGAGTGCTTCACGGGACGGAGGTAAGGCCATGAAGCTCAACGCGGATTTCTCGCAGCGCGCGGCCGTGCATGCCGCCAGCCTCCTCTGGACGGCCTCGCCCATGGCCGGCGTTGACCGGCGCATGTTGGACCGCATCGGGGATGAGGTTGCTCGCGCGACCTCGATCGTCCGCTACGCGCCCGGCAGCAGTTTCTCGTCGCATGTACACACGGGGGGCGAGGAATTCTTCGTGCTCGACGGCGTTTTTCAGGATGAGCACGGGGATTTCCCTGCCGGGTGCTACATTCGCAATCCCCCTCAGTCGAGGCATACGCCGGGCTCAGCCCCAGGCTGCACAATCTTTGTCAAACTCTGGCAATTCGACCTCGACGATCGGACGCAGGTCCGCATTGACACCAGCAAGATGCCATATGTGCAACTTCGCGACCGCGCCAACGTAGAAATGATGCCGCTCTTTCGCGACGCGCATGAAGATGTGCGGCTCGAGCGCTGGGCGCCCGGCGC
>JBAUEK010000036.1:0-4226 GCA_049678565.1 Methyloceanibacter sp.
ACCTGCGCCAGCATGGCGATGGCCAGAACCTGGCTCAGGGCGGAGCCGAACCAGTCGCCCTTGGCGCAGATCAGCGCGATCCCGAACAGGATGAGAGAGGCCGCGATGCCTGGACCCATGCGGGTCGAATCGATCCCTCCCACGGTCTCAGGAGGCAAGGTCACGCCCCCAATCAAGGCGCGGTCGATGCCAAGATCGAAGCCGTAGAGGTCCTGGGAAAGGCTGAGCGTGGCAAGCAGCACGAGCTCGATGCCGATCAGCCAAGCAAAGGGCCGCAGCCCGCGATAGGTCAGGCAGAGGAGCCCCGCCCCCGCCGCAATCACGCCTACCGCCGCATTCGGCGCCATGCCGCGGAGATCGGGGAGCATCTGGTGCAGCGCCGGCAGGGGGAAATGCCAGCCGGCGATGACGAGCGCGCCGATGACGCACACCATCGCCGCGCAAATGCGGGCCAGCGTGAGCGCCACCCGCACGGCGCGGGGTGCCGGCAGCGCCATCTTCACCGGAACCTCAATCACGAGCCTTCCTCACCCAATGCCTCGCGGGATTTTGGCCGCGGGTAGAGTTGGGCGCTCCTCGGCAGAAGGCCACAAAACGAGCAACAATGAACGCGTTCTCCCACCCCTTTTGCGATGTTATAGCCTAGCCAAGGTCGAGCCGATAGGTCATGCAGGTCGCCCCGCGGCATGGCTACCGGCCCGAGTGACTCAATCGCCGCCAAAGGAGACCTAAGCATGGCTTCGGGCAAGACTCCGATCAAACCAACCGCAGCCTCGACGCGCATGGAGACTGATTCCTTTGGTCCGATTGAGGTGGCGGGCGACCGCTATTGGGGCGCCCAAACCGAGCGCTCCCGCCGCAATTTCAGGATCGGCGAGGAGATTATGCCGAGGCCCCTGGTCCGGGCCCTGGCCTTGGTCAAAAAGGCCGCCACCTTGACCAATCTCGAGCTCGGGCTGATCGATGAGCGCTTGGCCCGCGCCATCGCCGAGGCGGCAGGCGAGGTGATCGAGGGCAAGCTCGACACCCATTTTCCGCTGCTCGTCTGGCAAACCGGCTCCGGCACCCAGTCCAACATGAACCTCAACGAGGTCATCGCCAACCGCGCGAGCGAGATGCTGGGCGGCGGCGTGGGCGCCAAACATCCGGTCCACCCCAACGATCACGTCAATCTCGGCCAATCCTCCAACGATACCTTCCCCACGGCGATGCATATCGCCGCCGCGGACGAGATCGCGCGACATCTGAACCCGGCGCTCGCCCATCTCTACCAGGCGCTGAAGAGCAAGGCGGAAGCGTTCCAGGACATTCTGAAGATCGGCCGCACCCACCTCCAGGACGCAACGCCGCTGACCCTCGGGCAGGAATTCGGCGGCTATGCGGCGCAAATCGATCACGGCATCGAGCGGATCAAGCAGACGCTTTATGGGCTTTATATGCTGGCGCAGGGCGGCACGGCGGTGGGAACCGGCCTCAATTCCGACCCGCGCTTCGCCGAGCTGTTCGCCGCCAAGATCGCCGAGATGACCAGGCTACCCTTCGTCACGGCGCCGAACAAATTCGAGGCGCTGGCGAGTAACGACGCCTATGTGTTCACCCACGGCGCGCTCAATACGCTCGCCGTGTCTCTGTTCAAGATCGCCAACGATATCCGCCTGTTGGGGTCAGGGCCGCGGTCCGGATTCGGCGAGCTGATCCTGCCCGAAAATGAGCCGGGGTCGTCGATCATGCCGGGCAAAGTGAATCCCACCCAATGCGAGGCCGTCACCATGGTCGCGGCAAAGGTCATGGGCAACAACACCACGATCTCCTTCGCCGGCAGCCAAGGGCATCTGGAACTCAATGTATTCAAGCCGCTGATGGCCTTTGCCATGCTCCAGTCGATAAGGCTCCTGACCGATGTCAGCATCAGCTTCACCGATCATTGCGTCGTCGGCATCGAGGCCAACCGCGAGCGTATCAGGGAGCATCTCGACCGGTCGCTGATGCTGGTGACGGCCCTTGCCCCCCATATCGGCTACGACAAGGCGGCGGAGATCGCCAAGGCCGCGCATAAGCGTGGAACCACCTTGCGCCAGGAGGCGGTGCGCCTCGGCGCCATCAGCGAGGCGGATTTCGATCGGCTGGTGAGGCCCGAGGACATGATCGGCAGGAAGCGCTGACTTCCGCCGCCATGGCCACCACGCTGAATAAGCGCTCGATCACCATCGCCCGCCACCGCACCAGCATCTCGCTCGAGGATGAGTTCTGGGACGCCCTCTGCGCCCTGGCGGCACGCGATGGCCGGTCCGTGGCCGATTTGGTCGGCGAGATCGATCTGAATCGCGGCGGGGGTGGCACCGAGGCAGCAGCCCGGCCCCCAAGCCTCTCGGCCGCCATCCGTCTTTACGTGTTGGGGCGAACGCAGGCCGACAAGCGCTAACCGCCGCCGAAAATTTCGATGCCCTTCTTCCAGTCGTCCGGGGCTGGGGGCGGACGGCTCGGCCGCGGCCGCGGCCGCGGCTCCACCGGCGGGGCAAGCGTCGCGTCCTCTGCCGCCGCCGCCGGCACTTCCTCGGGGACGGCTGCGTCCGGGGCCGGTAGGGGTGGCGTTTGTCCGACACTCGCCGGATCCGCGGCCCAGGGCAGCGCCTCCGGCGCCCGCTCGGGCGTGGGTGGTGGAGGGGTTTGCGGGCCGCGAGCCGGCTCCAGAACGGCGGCGCGGGGCTCGGCTTCAGGCGGCGACACCGCCGCCGCGGCAGGAGGCGTATTGGCCCTCTCGGCTGCGGCCTTCTCAATTGCGGCCTCTTCGGCAGCAGCTTTCTCGGCAGCAGCTTTCTCGGCAGCAGCTTTCTCGGCGGCACGCTTCTCCGCTACCGCCTTTGCCAATGCAGCCTTTTCGGCGGTAGCCTTCTCTGCTGCTGCCTTTTCCGCCGCCTGCTCGGCCGCACGCTTCTCCGCGGCAGCCTTGGCCACAACGGCCTTCTCGGCGGCAACCTTCTCCGCCGCGGCCTTCTCGGCGGCGCGCTTGGCTGCGGCTGCCTTTGCCAGCGCGGCCTCCTCCTCGGCGATCCGGTTCGCCTCGGCCGCCTTCGCGGCCGCGGCCCGGTCTACCGCGCGCTGCTCGATCGCGAGCTTCTCAGCCAAGCGCTTTGCCGCAGCGGCCTTGTCGCCCCCGGACCGTTCGCCAATGGGTTCGTCCGGCGCCCCGTCATCGCTCACGAGCTCGGCGTCGGACGCGCTGTCCTCCGCCGGATCGGCCTCCGGCGCGGGCTGGTTGCGCCCGCTGACATCGAGATTCTCCAGCCGCTCCACGTTCTCCTGCATGCGCTGGACGGTGAGATAGGTCTCGATCGGCGCAGTATCGATGGCCGGCGAGATGGCGCCTACATCACTGAGCGGACCGGCAAAGACGATGCTCACAGGGGGCATCTCGGCGCTTCGCTTGCTGGCCAGCCGCATCACCCATTCGCTGTCCAGCCGCAAGCTCGCAAGCTCGACGTAACCATTGATGGTGGTCTCGGCGCTCTTATTGGTCAGCGCCGACGGCTTTACCTTGAGCGTGCCATTGTTGATCTGGAATGGGAGATCCGTCGCCGCATAGGGATAGGCGCCACGGGTGAGCGTGTCGCGCAGCGCCTTCGTCTGCGCGGCGATCTGGTCCTTGTCCATCTTACGCGTTTTCGCGGCCGCGACGGCGACGCGCTTGAGCGGAACGGGCGAGAGGCTCACCAGTACCCCAGGGTCGAGAAACAGCGTGCCCTCGCCGCTCAGCCCGGCGACAAGACCGGTTGGGCTCAGGCCCTCGCCGGAAATATCGAAAGCCAGGGTGAAGGGGCCCTTGGCGGCGACGCGGCCAATGAGCGCCTGCGACAGCTGATCGAGCTTGCCCATGGCCAGTTCGGCGTGGGCCTGGAGCTGCGCGCCCGAGCCCTTAGGGGCTAGCACCCCCCACGCGGCGAAAGAGCCACCAAACAAGCGCCCCTGTAGATCGGTGATGGAGAGCCCCTCCTCATCGATGCGCGCCAGAAGCACGGCCTGCTCGAGCTGGAACGGTGCGCCGAGGGTCAGGGTCTGCGCCTCGAGCTTGATCTCACCTTCGGCCGCCGCCAGCGGATCGAGGGCGAAGCCGCGCGGCGGCCAGACGCCCGAGGCCGCGTGGGCGATGGTGCCCAGCACCTCCTCGGTCGTCGGGGTCCGCTGCCAGGCGACCAGCGATCCGAGCAGCGAGGGCAAGGAAACCGAGG
>JBAUEK010000037.1:0-5747 GCA_049678565.1 Methyloceanibacter sp.
CGCATGCACCCAATAGGGCGGCGCGTAGGCGATCTCGACGCAGAGGGCGGCACCGACCACGACGAAGCCCGCGACCAGAATCACGAAGACGGCCGGACCGTCGCCGGATTCGGCGAATCCGTAGTCCAGGCCGCATGCCGGGCAGCAGGGAGCAAGGGCAAGATAGCCCGAGAACAGCCTGCCGCGGCCGCAGGCTGGGCAGCGCCCGGCGATGCCGGCAACCAGGGTCGAAGCGAGAGATGGCGCGTCACGCTCAATCATGGCGTCCAAAGCTTAGCCCACTCCAAACAAAAAGGGGGCGGCCTTTCGCCGCCCCCCGAATGACGACGCCGGTCGAAGCGTCAGTGGGCCGGATAGTTGCTGCCCGCGCCCCACACATAGATGCAGGTGAACAGGAACAGCCACACGACGTCGACGAAATGCCAGTACCAGGCTGCGGCCTCGAAGCCGAAATGCAGCTTCGGCGTAAATGCGCCGCGCATGGCCCGGATCAGGCAGATCGTCAGGAAGATGGTGCCGACGATGACGTGGAAGCCATGGAAGCCGGTCGCCATGAAGAAGGTCGAGCCGTAGATGTGGTTGGCGAAGCCGAACCCGGCATG
The DNA here is from genome assembly GCA_049678565.1 of Methyloceanibacter sp. Taxonomy (GTDB): domain Bacteria; phylum Pseudomonadota; class Alphaproteobacteria; order Rhizobiales; family Methyloligellaceae; genus Methyloceanibacter. Next base: position 603 of record JBAUEK010000037.1, read on the forward strand.
GACGTATTCATAGACCTGGCAGGTGGTGAACAAGATGCCGAGGATGACGGTGGCGAGCAGCCCGAGCACCAAGCCTCTGCGATCGTTGTTCAGGAGCGAATTATGCGCCCAGGTCACCGTCGTGCCCGAGGTGAGCAGGATCAGGGTGTTGACGAGAGGCAAGCCCCAGGGATTGAAGGTGTGCTGGAAGTCGCCGAGGCCCGGCACGCCGGTGTCGGCGCTTGGGATCGGCGGCCACTGCCCGCCGAGCACCGCCGTGCGCGCATAGGTAACGGCGTCGTCGGGATAAAGTGCAGCGTCGAAATAGGCCCAGAACCAGGCGACGAAGAACATCACCTCGGAGGCGATGAACAGGATCATGCCGTAGCGCAGATGCAGCTGCACCACCGGGGTCTCGTAGCCTTCCTTGGCCTCGATGATCACGTCGCGCCACCAGCCGAACATGGTGATGATGACGAGGGTCAGGCCCGGGATCACGTACCAGAGATGCGGCGTGCCGGCCTTCTTCGAGATGAAATACATGAGCGCGCCAATGGCCAAGGTGAAGGCGCCAATAGCGCCAACGGCCGGCCACGGGCTTGGATTGACGAGGTGATAGTCATGCTGATGTGCGTGCGCGTCGGCCATTCGCTGTCTCCGTTCGTTTCCCTCTAGGCGCCAGGCGCCACACATTCACCCTTTACGATCCGGACTTCTGGCTTTCCGGCGCTGCCGCCAACCCAGGGCCCCCATCGGTGCGATAAAAAGTATAGGACAACGTAATCTCGTCGATGTTCTTGGTGTCCTCATCCTCGACGATCTTGGGATCGACGAAGAAGGTCACCGGCATGTCCGCGGTCTGGCCCGCGGCGAGCGTCTGCTGCTTGAAGCAGAAGCACTCGATCTTCGTGAAGTAGCGGCCGGCGAGCTCGGGCGCGACGTTGAACACGGCGGTGCCGCTGACCGGGGCCGAGGTCGGATTGGTCGCCTTGTAGAAGGCGAGCACGGTCTCGCCGATCTTCACGTCCAGGGTCGCCACTTCCGGCGCGAAGCGCCAGGGCAGCCCGCGATCGACATTGCCGTCGAAACGGATGCGGATGGTGCGATCCAGCACCTCGCCCGGCGCCGCTTCGGCCCGCTGGGGCGTGCCGCCATAGCCGGTGACCTGGCAGAACATGCGGTAGAGCGGCACGGCGGCGAAGGAGAGCCCGACCATGCCGGCAACGAGACCCGCCAGCGACAGGGCCACGAGGCCGTGGCGGCGGTTCGGATCGTTGGAGCCCGTTTTCTTACTCATGCCGGCTCACTTGACCAGTGGGTGGGCGACATTGGCGCCAAGCCTGACCATGGTGACCACGAAGAACAGCACCACGAGCCCGGCAAGCACCCAGGCGATGGCCAAAGAGCGCATGCGTTGGCGGCGTTGGCGCTCATCTTGCTCATCGGCCATCAGGACGCCCAGAACAGCGGGAACGGACTGCCGCCAAGACCAAAGCCCTGCTCCACCAGCAGGACGGCGAACAGCACAAATAGATAGAGCACGGAATAGGCGAAGAGGTTGCGGGCGGCGCGCTCGGCCTCGGCTCCTTCCCGCTCGCGGTAGCAGGCGACGGCAAACAGGACGAAAATAATCCCGAGCAGGGTCGCCGCGGCGGCATAGAGGGCGCCGCCAAGGCCAATGAAAGCCGGAAGCAAGGCGATCGGCGCCAGGATTAGGCTGTAGACCAGGATCTGGCGCCTCGTCGCATCCTCGCCGGCGACGACCGGCAGCATGGGCACGCCCGCGCGCTCGTAATCGCGCACGCGCAGAAGCGCGAGCGCCCAGAAATGCGGCGGCGTCCACAGGAAGATGATGAGGAACAGGACAAATCCCTCAAGGCTGACCGTGCCCGTGGCCGCGGCCCAACCGATCATTGGCGGCACGGCCCCGGCGGCGCCGCCGATGACGATGTTCTGCGGCGTCCACCGCTTCAGCCACATGGTGTAGACGAAGACGTAGAAGGCGATGGTAAGCGCGAGCAAGCCAGCCGCGACCCAATTGAGCATCAGGCCGAGGCAGATGACCGAGCCCACGGCCAGCACCGAGCCGAAGCCAAGCGCCTCTTCGGGGCTGATATTGCCACGCGGGATCGGCCGCACGGCGGTACGCGCCATGCGCGCGTCGATATCGGCGTCGTACCACATGTTCAAGGCGCCAGCGGCGCCGGCGCCGACGGCAATGCAGAGGAGGGCCGCGATGGCGAGCACGGGATGCATGGTGCCGGGCGCCGCTACGAGCCCGACCAGAGCGGTGAACACCACAAGAAGCATCACCCGCGGCTTCAGCAGCTCGAAATAATCGGCGACGTCACCACCGCCGCCGATTGCGACCGCTTCCGGGCTTGCGTGGAAACTCACCTCGGCCATGCCTCACTCACCAAGACGGGGCGAAGGATCGCGAGCGCGCTTCAGCCCCCGCATTCCTTGCCAATAGCCAAAAGCTGCGTCCGCCTTCCATCATTTGATCCGCGGCAGCGTTTCGTAGGTGTGGAAGGGCGGCGGCGAGGGCAGCGTCCATTCGAGCGTCGTCGCTCCCGCACCCCACGGATTGGCGGGCGCGTGCACCTTGCGCGTAAATGCCTGAGCGATGCCGTAGAGGAAAACCAAGAAGCCGACAAAGGCGATATAGGACCCAACCGAGGAGACGTAGTTCCAACCGGCGAAGGCGTCCGGATAGTCGGCATAGCGGCGCGGCATGCCCGCAAGTCCGAGGAAGTGCTGCGGGAAGAAGGCCAAATTGGTGCCGATGAACATCAGCCAGAAATGCAGCTTGGCCAACGTCTCGTTGTACATGTAGCCCGACATTTTCGGGAACCAGTAGTACCAGGCGCCGAAGATCGAGAACACGGCGCCGAGCGACAGCACGTAGTGGAAATGGGCGACCACGTAATAGGTGTCGTGGAAGGAGCGGTCGACGCCGGCATTGGCTAGCACCACCCCGGTCACGCCGCCGACGGTGAACAGGAAGATGAAGCCGAGCGCCCAGAGCATCGGCACCCTGAAGGAGAGCGAGCCGCCCCACATGGTCGCAATCCAGGAGAAAATCTTGATGCCGGTGGGAACGGCAATGACCATGGTGGCGAAGACGAAATAGGCCTGCGTGTTTACGCTGATGCCGGCCGCGTACATGTGATGCGCCCAGACCACGAAACCGACCACGCCGATGGCGACCATGGCATAGGCCATGCCGAGATAGCCGAAGATGGGCTTGCGCGAGAAGGTCGAGACGATCTGGCTGACGATGCCGAAGCCCGGCAGGATCAGAATGTAGACCTCGGGATGACCGAAGAACCAGAACAAATGCTGCCACAAGAGCGGGTCACCGCCGTGGGCCGAATCGAAGAACGCCGTGCCGAAATTGCGGTCGGTCAGCAGCATGGTGATGGCGCCGGCGAGCACCGGCAGCGACAGCAGCAGCAGGAAGGCCGTCACCAGCACGGACCAGACGAAGAGCGGCATCTTGTGCAGCGTCATCCCGGGTGCGCGCATGTTGAGGATGGTGGTGATGAAGTTGATGGCGCCGAGGATCGAGGAGGCGCCGGCAAGATGCAGGGCCAGGATGGCGAAATCCATGGCGATGCCGGGCGTGCCGCTGGTCGAAAGCGGCGCGTAGATCGTCCAACCGCCGCCGACGCCCTGACTACCGGGAGCTCCGGGCATGAACAGAGAGGTGATCAATAGGGTGAGCGAGGCCGGCAGCAGCCAGAAGGAGATGTTGTTCATCCGCGGGAAGGCCATGTCGGGAGCGCCGATCATCAACGGCACCATCCAGTTGCCGAAGCCGCCCATGGTCGAGGGCATAACCATGAAGAACACCATGATCAGGCCGTGGGCGGTGACGAACACGTTGAAGACTTCCGGATTGCCGAAAACCTGCATTCCCGGTTCCATCAGCTCGGCGCGCATACCCATCGACAGCAGGCCGCCGATGATGCCGCCGACAAGGGCCAAGATGAGGTACATCGTGCCGATGTCTTTGTGGTTGGTCGAAAACACCCAGCGCCGCCATCCATAGGGATGGTCGTCATGGGAGGCTTCTACATGGGCGCTCGGTGCTGCCATCTCTGTCTTCCTTGTCTGCGTCGTCTTGTCCGTCATCTGGTCTGAGGCGACCGCTCCAACCTGCGTCGGCTCGCTCTATTCCTGGGCCGCCGCCACCTTGCCGGCACCATCGATCGAGGCGCTCGCCTTCTGCTTCGCCAGCCAATCGGCGAACTCCTCCTCGGAGACGACGTGGATGGCAATGGGCATGAAGGCGTGATTGCGACCGCACAGCTCCGAGCATTGACCGTAGAACATGCCGGTGCGCTCGGCCCTGAACCAGGTCTTTTGCAGCCGGCCCGGCACTGCGTCGATCTTGACGCCGAAGGACGGCACGGCGAAGTCGTGGATCACGTCGTTGGCCTTCACTTGCACAATGACGTTCTTGTTCACCGGTACCACGACATCATGGTCGACGGTGAGCAGGCGCGGCTGGCCCTCTTTGAGGTCGGCCTCCTGCACCATGATCGAGGTGAAACTGATGCCGTGATCCGGATATTCGTAGCTCCAGAACCACTGGCTTGCCGTGGCGGTGATGGTGAGATCAGCCTTGGGGAAATCATATTGGGCGAAGAGCAGCCGGAACGAGGGAATGGCGATGGCGACCAGGATTAAAACCGGGACCACGGTCCAGGCAATCTCGAGCGCCGTATTGTGGGTGGTGCGCGAGGGCTCCGGGTTGCGCTTGTCGTTGAAGCGCACCATCACGTAAATGAGCAGCCCCAGCACGAACAGGGCGATGACGACGACGATGAAATTGACGTAGTTATGGAACGAAGTGATCTGTTCCATGATTGGGCTCGCCGCCTTTTGGAAGCCCATTTGCCAGGGAGTGGGCTGGCCGTCGCCGGCAAAAGCCGGTCCGCCCGCCATGACTGCACCGGCACCGAAAAACATCAGTCTTCGATCGAGAATCGCCATTCCATCACTCCCAGAGCCCAGTCCTTCGTTCGTCCAGCCCGCCGCAAAGGAAAAGGCCGGGCCCTGGCCGATTTGTCAATGACGTGGATGGCATCTCAGCACCCCACGCCAGTCGGCAAAGGCGGGCGGCGCGCAAGAATGCTCGCGTTAATTGGCGTCGCCCCC
>JBAUEK010000038.1:0-3539 GCA_049678565.1 Methyloceanibacter sp.
AAGCTCGCCCAGCGCGATGCCGAGCGCGGCTCGCTCGATCCCGAACATTTGGAGAGCATCGATGCGACCGTGGCGGAGATGATGGACAATCTCGCCGATTTCGAGCCGCGGCGCTGGTTCCGGAAGACGACGCCGGAGAAGGTGGCCGAGGAGGAGCAGGAGCAGGGGGTCTTGGCTTCGCTGGGCAGTGTGGATGAGGAAAACGGAGACGACGACCACCTACCCGTGCTGGAGGCTACCAGCTTGCGCCTGGCTGGGAGGAAGAGGACGCCGTGCTTTGCATCGGCGGCCGCACTCCGCTCGACGAGGCTGCCGCGTCCATGCTCGCAGGCGTGTTGCAGCGCCAGGGGCTGAAGGCGCGTGCCGTGCCAAGCGAAGCCATTTCGGCCGATCATATTGTCTCGCTTGAAGTCTCCAAGGCGAAGCTCGTCTGTCTGTCCTATCTAGCCACCGGGGCGAGCGTGGCTCATATCCGCTACCTTGTCCGCCGCCTGAGACGAATCCTGCCGGAGGGAGCAACCATCCTTGTCGGCTATTGGGGTGGCGAAGGCGCTGCTGGTCCGCTGAATTCGGTGCAAGCCACGACCGAGGCGGACGCCTACGCCACGTCGTTGAAAGAGGCCGCCGCTTTTTGCATCACTGCCGCGCGCGGTGAGGCACCCGCCAAAAGCGAGAAGAAGACGCCAGCCCGTGTCGCCTAATCCAAGCGGATCGCGGCCTTATTGGGCCGGGGCCTCCGACGGCGCCACGAAGCGGGCGTAGATCCAGCCGATTTCCGAGGTCTCCGGGTCGGTCACCCGCACCCAGTTCCCCTGGCGGCCCGTGGCGTAGTAGCGCGTACCCTGCTGCGCCACTTTGATCGCCTCCGCCTGCGGTGTGGGTGCTGACCGCACATTGACGGGGCTCGACACTTCGACCCATTCGTCCTTGGTCGCTTCCACCAAGCTGGGCTCGCCTACCGCGTTATCCGCCGCGATGGACGCGTCAGCCTTGGCGAGTTGCAAGAGTTGAGCGTGGGCGTCCTTGTCGCCGAGGGCCTTGGCCCGCTCATACCAGGCTCGAGCCTCGTTCGCGTCCGGCTTGATCCCATGCGCGCCGATCTCCTTGATGAAGCTCGGATCGTAGGTGGTACCGACAGCAAAGGCGGCTTCGGCACTGCCGGTGTCGGCCGCGCGCTTGAAATAGCTGCGGGCCCCGGCAACATAACCGACGTCGACCATCTTGCGGCCATGGGCCATGAGCTCCTCGACGCGGGGCGCATCCTCGGCCAGCTGCTTGGCCGCCGTAACCGGGCTGCCGGCAATTTCAAGCCTGGTGGTGGCATCGGCGATCGTCCTGCCGTCGGCGGCGACCAGCTCGACGCTGAGCGCGCGCAGGCCGCTCGCGGTGGCGGGTGGCGTGATGCGCAAATCGCCGGTCTCGTCGGGCCGCAAGCTCCATTCCGTCTCGCCATAGGGGCGCCCAGCGGTGAAGATCGTTCCCTCCGGCAACCCGCGAATGGTGACGATGCTGCGAGGCGGCAACCGACCCATGTCCTCCAGCACAATGCCGAAAAGCGTGTCCGTGCCAGCCTCGGCCATGATCGTGTCGGGCAGCGACAGGGCGATCGAGGGCAGCTCGATATCCCGCTTCGGCAAGATCGTCTCGGGCGCCGGCAGGCTCGCGACCGACGCCTGCTGAATCTCGACTGGCGCCTGTCCGTCGCCGCGTTGGCCGATCATCTGGTCCAAGGCTGGAACGTCGATGGCGCCGCGCCAGAACAGAGCCGCAAGGGTCATCGTCGGCACCAACGCCGCGACGATCAAAGCCGCAAACATGGCCCGGTTTGCCGGCGGAGCTTGCTTTGTCGGCTGAGTGAGGAGGTGGGGCTCGGGCTCTTCCGCCGTGCGGGCGGGCGGATCACCGAGATCGGCGTCATTCGCCGCGAGCGCCGCGATGTCGGGAGCGAAACGCTCCGCCATGAAGGAGGCGGTCGTTCCTTCGATCGAGGCATGTCCGTTCACCTCCGCCCGCAAGCGTTCGGCGAGGCTTCTTGGCGGCATTATCAAGTCGGATAAAGCTGATTCCGGTTGGCCCATGGTACCCTCCAACGCCAATACACTCGACTCTGGGCATTCACCTGACTGAGATCGCTAGTCGCGCTGGTCTTTGTTCCACTCCAGAAAGGCACGGAAGAGATCGGCGCGCTGTTCTTCGGGGATAGCCGATCCGCCGACCTGCGTTTTTTGCGCCAGGAACGTGTCGAAGCTCGTCTTCGATGCCGTTCCGCTTCCCTGCTCGGCGCGATCGATCCAGGCTTGCGCCGCGGGCGAGCGGTTCCATCCCTCGAGCGTCGCGGCGAAATTGACGTCCCGCCATTTCGGGTGCCGCGGCGCCTCGAGAAAGGCGTCGAATTTGTCGAAGAACGCATCGACGAACTTGGCCACCCTGCGGTAACGGACGCTGTCCCGACTCCAGTTGAACGCCACCAAGACCGTGCAGACGGACACGGTATCCACCCTTTGACCGTCCGCGATGAGATCGGGATAGTCTTCGTGACTGAAGGTCGCCGGGTAGTAGCTGTCCTCAATCTCCTTCGTGTAGGGAATCGGCAGCAGCTTCAGACCGTCCGCGGCCTTCAGATAGGCCACCGCCGGCCCCGGTTTGCCGGCGACGACGATGGCGGCTTCGATCTCACCCGACTTTAGTTGTTCGAGGGCGTCGGCATCGCCGAGATGGAGTGCCTGGACGTTGACTCCGAGCGCCTCGAGCAGCAAGCGGCCGGTAATGGCGGTGCCGCTTCCCGGCTCGCCGAGATTCACCGCCTTGCCGTCGAGCTGGTGGATGTCGGTTACGCCGGACCGCGCGATGATGTGGATCTCCTCGGTAAACAGCTTCGCGACATAGACGATCTGGTCGACGAAGTTCGGACCGAGCTCCCCGGTTTGCGCGAAATGCTTGATCACGTTGGCCTGAGTGATCCCCATATCGACGCCCTTGAGGAACATCACATCCTTGACGTTCTGGGCCACGCCCTTACCGACGATGGGCAGGACGCGGAGATTGTCCCCATCATCGACGACCTGGGCGATGTCGGAGACGATACCCAAATCCGTGCCGTTGGGGCTGCCGGCCATGATGGTGACCACGTTCTGATTGAGCCGCGACCGGTAGGTGTCGCGCAGGCTCTGGGCCGGAGCGGGATCTGGGGCGACCTGGGGCTTGTCGCTTTTGCCGCGGGGGGCTCCCGCCGCGGTGAAGGCGATCAGGCAAAGTCCAAGCGCGAGGGCGATACGCATTACTTCCCTCCAAGCGCGCTACACAACAGATAATGTTCCATCCCAGGTGCGCGAACCCGAGAAGATCAAGATTTGAGCACTATTGCTCAAATAAGCGGAAAATCGGCGTGACCAAAGTTCGGCGGCGCGACCAGCTTCCCTAAATGTTTAAACTTCGGCAGTCCCTCAAAGAAGCATTGAAGCGTGATATTAACCACACTGTCAAGCGTCTCTCGGCAAATCCATCGAAAAAACACCGCTTTGCCGCAAAGTTGCTTACAT
>JBAUEK010000039.1:0-5028 GCA_049678565.1 Methyloceanibacter sp.
ATGCCGGCCCGGTCAGGGCCACCGCCGCCGGCGCCGGAACCGCCGTCGCCGTCACCGGCAAGACAGCGGCCAAAGGCACCGTCGTCGTCGGCAGGACCGCCGTCAGAGGCACCGCCGCCGTCGGCACCACCGCGGCCAGGGGCACCGTCGCGGTCGGCAGGACCGCTGGGAGAGGCGTCGCCTGCGTCGCCACCCTGTTCCGCCGCTGCCGCTAGGCTAGACGCAGAATTTCATCCCCGTCATGCCCGGGCATCCACGCCTGACTCTGCCGCAAGCAAAATCGTGGATGGCCGGGGACCAAGGACAGGTCTTGTCTACATTATTTTGGGGCAGCGGTTCTTCGTTGGAGCCTGTTTAGGTGCCAACTACAGTCCCTCCGTGGTGGTGCTGGGCGAGGGCAATGAGGTGGCTCGCGCGGCCTAGCGGGCTCAGAGCCCGAAGGGGTAGGTCTCGTCCGGGCCGTGGGCATGCATGCGCCGCGACGCCACCGCCTCGGTTTCCTCGAACCAGATCCAGGCGTCGAATTGGCGGGACAGCTCGGCCTGGAAATAGTGGGACAGCAGCTCGGTCTCGGGGCGATAGATGACGCCGATGGCGCGCTCCAGCAGGGGCTCGGCCAGCGCGTCGCGGACCTCATCTCTTTGTCCGGGGCCGGTCTCCAGCATGAAGGCGGCGATGCCGGTGTCGCGGGAGCGTCCTTCGTAGGAATCGCCGCGGGCGGGACGCACGCGCTTGATCTCCATGAGCCCATCCCAGTCCGACGCCGCGGCAACCGTGCCCCGGTCGGTGCCGAATCCGATCAGGGCCGCATCGTCGCCGAAGCGCTGGCGCGCGAGCTGCCCGATATTGTGCTCGCCCCTGACCTGGCCCATCTCGGTGAAGGCGGCATTGCCGATATGGGAGTTATGGGCCCAGACCACGGCCTTGGCGTCAGGCCCGCGATGGGCAAGCAGCCGCTCCAGCGTGTCGAACATATGCTGGTCGCGCAAATTCCAGGAGGCTGCGTCGCCAAAGTAGATGGCGCGGTAATAGTGCTCGGCGCCGGCGACGATGCGCGCATTCTGCTCCGCGTCGAAGAAGGCCTCGCCGTCCTGGTGCAGATAATCCAGCCGCTTGCGCAACAAATCCACCAGGGCCTCGGCAACGGGTTTCTCGCAAACCGCAAACCCTCTTGTCAGCGCCATGTGCCCATAGCGCGTAGGCTCCGCGCGCCAGGGTGCGAGGCACGCATAGCGCTGGCGCGCGACCGCCGCGGCTTCAGGATCGACCTTGTCGAGATAGGCGAGCACGCTCTCGATGGAGGCGCCGAGGCTATAGATATCCAGCCCGTAGAAACCAGCCTTGCGGTCGGGGTCCCCGATCGTGGCGTTGATATGCTTGAGCCGGTGCAGGAACTCGGCGACTTGCCCATTGCGCCACATCCAGCTGGGGAAGCGGGTGAAGGCGGCTTGTGGCACCTTCGGCCGGGGCAGCCCGCGGACGAAAGTGTCGTAGACCGCGGCATCGGGCCAATCGGCCTCGACCGCCACGATGTTGAAGCCATGACAGTCGACCAGCATCTCGGTGATGCGCGCGCGCGCCTGGTAGAACTCGGCCGTGCCGTGGGTTGCCTCGCCGAGCATGACCACCTTGGCGCCGGCGAAACGCTCGACCAGAGCGGACAGCTCATGCAGATCACCGAACGGCTCGGCGGCTTCCGCCATGAGCCGGCTAAGCTGGCCTCGGCCGGCGAGCGCCCGCTTCTCCGGCCGCAGAAGTCCGGTGGCGAAGCCCGAGGGCTCGGCGTCGACCTCAGGCTGCTTGGGGCTGTCGGGCTCGGTCCAGCCTTGCTCCCCGATTAGGGGCACGAAGGCCACGGCGCCGAAATCCTCCTCCTCGAAACTGTCTTTGCCGGTGTGGCGAACGCGCATGAGTGTTTGATAGCCGTGCTCGCCCACGGGGATCACGAGCCGACCGCCAGGCGCCAGCTGCTGCTTCAGCGCCTCGGGCACGCGCGGTCCGCCAGCCGACACGATAATGGCCTGGAACGGCGCTTCCTCGATCAAACCCTTGGTCCCGTCGGCGCAGACGATCTCGGCATTGCCAAAGCCGAGCCGCTTCAACCGCGCGCGGGCGAGCTTCGCCAGCTCCTCATGCCGCTCGATGGCATAGACCTTGTTGGCCATGCGGCTCATCACCGCCGCGGCATAACCGGAGCCCGCGCCGACCTCGAGCACGGTGTCGCCGGGCTTGATCTCGGCCAGCTCGATCATGCGGGCGACGATGTAAGGCTGGGAGATGGTCTGGCCCGCCTCGATCGGCAGCGCCGAATCCTCGTAGGAAAATTCCTGCAAGGAGCCCGGCACGAACGCTTCGCGCGGCACGGCTCCCATCGCCGCAAGGAGAAGCGGATCGGCGATTCCGCGCGCCTTGAGATGCCGCGCGACCATGAGGGTCCGGTCGCGGGCATAAGCATCGTCCAGAGTGTCGGCGCGTTGCATGGCCATCATGCCTGAAGCCTAGCGGGTGCCGCTGCCCCGTGGCCTTGATTTGGATCAGCGAGGCGGGCCCGCGCCGCCCTCCGCTTACTCCAGCTCGAAACTGACGCTGACCCGCGCCTCGACCGTGGCGGTTCCGGCTTCGATCGGCACGGCCTTCGCCATTTCCATGGCCGGGGCGGGGGAAGCGTAGCGGGCGAGGATCACGCCCTGGTCCTCGTTGATGGTCAGCACCTTGCCGAGCTTGACCCCTGCCGCGTCCGCATAAAGCTTGGCATTGGCGATGGCGTTGGCGATGGCGAGCTTTCGCGCCTCGTCCTTGAGCGCCTCCGGCTCGGCCACACCGAACTCGATCGACCCCACATCATTGGCGCCAAGCGTCACCACTCGATCGAGGATGTCGCCAAGCTTGGAGATGTCGTGCACGGTGAGGTGGACCGAATTCGTGACCTGATAGCCGACGATCTTGGGCGAGCGCTGTCCCTCTTTGCGGTCTTCGTAGAGGGGTTGCACCGAAAAATTCGTGGTCTGAATGTCCTTGGCGTCGAGCCCTTGCGCCTTCAGCGCCGCGATCACCTTGGTCATGGACTCGGTGTTCTTGGCCAGCGCCTCCTTCGCGCTATCCGCCTGGCTCGTGACCCCGGTCGAGATATCGACCTTGTCCGGGGCGGTCTTGATCGCGCCGGTGGCCGAGAGCGAGATCATGCGCTTCGGCGCCTCGTCCGCGGCTGCAAACCCGGCACCGGCCATGGTCAGAAGGAGGAGGGCGAGGGAGGCAGTCTTGCCGCTGAGATTCATGGAAATCCTTTCGACGGTTGGCCGGCCCGGCCAAAGCCTCGGGCAGGCGGGACGCCGGCGCAAATGCTCGCCGGCCGTATCGCAGGCCAAGGGAAGTCTGCTAATGAGGCGGAATCATGCGAAAGCGAAGTGGGGCCCGTAGCTCAATTGGTTAGAGCCGGCGGCTCATAACCGTCTGGTTGGAGGTTCGAGCCCTCCCGGGCCCACCACACGCTTCGCGCGGCCCGACATTTGAGGGCGCCGGATTAGCCGGCGCCCTTGACTGTCTCAGGATTTGTTCCTCGTGCTCTTGAGCCAGTTGATGAAGGGTCGCTTCTTCTTCTTCACGGTGGTGCCGTGCGCGGTCTTCTTTTTCACGATCTTTTTGGTGCCGCGGCTGGTCTTCACCTTCTTGACCACCTTTTTATCGCCCGGCTCCATCATCTTCTTTTCGGGCATGGCCGCGGCTGCGGCCGCTGCTGGAACCTCGGCGACCCCGCCACCGCAAACATTCCCGGCCTCATCCCAGGGCATGCTGGCTGCCTCGCAACCCGCGCGCGTCAGCGGCTGAGTCTCGGCCAAGGCGTATCCGGTGCCAGCAACGGCAATCATCAGAGCAAAAGCGATGGGAATGTCCCGATCGATGTTGAAATAGGAGGGCAGGCGTTGCCCACCTTGAGCCATTAGGCTCGGGGTGTCGAATCCGCGAAGGAGAGCAACGCCATGACGAATCCTACCACGACTTCACCGATGACGCTGGTGCCCAGCCTTGAAGCGGCTTGGCGAGATGTGGACATCTCATTCGAGCGCTTCTGTCTGACGGCCGGCCTCGGAGCGATTGAGCAGATGCTGTGCGAGGACGCGCAGCGGCTGGCTGGTCCGCGCCATAGCCGCGGAGAACGCGTTGGCCACCGCTGGGGTGCAACCAAGGGGAAGATCGGCTTCCATGGGGGCAAGGTTGTTGTACGCCGGCCACGGGTGCGCAACGAGGGCCACGAGGTTGCGCTCCCGACCTGGAGGGCGGCGCAGGCCGAGGACTGGCTAGGACGCTGGGCGATGAACCTGATGCTGATCAACGTATCGACGCGCAAGCTTAAACGCGCTGTCCGGCTGCCCGAGGGCGATGTGCCGGCGGTCATGGGTGACGGCACGTCGAAATCGGCGGCTTCACGCCGGTTTGTGGCGCTGTCTGCCGAGCGCATGGCCGGGTGGATGGCCTCGGACCTGTCCAAGCTGGACCTCCTCGTCATCCAGATCGATGGCCTGCACATCGGCAACGACCTGGTTCTGGTCGCCGCGCTCGGGATCGATGGCGACGGCAACAAGCATCCGCTTGGCTTGATCGAAGGCGCCACCGAGAATGCTGCCGTCGTGCAGGCGCTGCTCGACAACCTGATCGAGCGCGGCCTCGATCCAAAGGTCTGCCGGCTGTTCATCGTTGACGGCGCCAAGGCGTTGACCAAGGCGATCCGCGCGACCTTCGGCCGGCATACGCCGATCCAGCGCTGTCAGATTCACAAGGCGCGCAACGTGATCGAGCGCCTGCCCAAGCCGCTGCACGCCTCGGTGCGCAAGACGCTGCGACAAGCCTGGGACCTCGAGGACGCCGACAAATCCGAACGGCTGTTGCGCAATCTCGCCCGCAGACTCGAAGGAGAGGCGCGCGGGGTTGCCGCAAGCATCCTCGAAGGGCTTGACGAGATGCTGACCGTCAACCGCCTCGGCCTACCAGCGCAGCTCCGGCGCTCGCTCGCCTGCACCAACGGAATCGAGA
>JBAUEK010000040.1:0-2028 GCA_049678565.1 Methyloceanibacter sp.
CTACAACAACAATCCGTCGCCATCATCGACGATTATCGGGAGACCCTCATGGCAGGTTCGGGCATGGCGCGTTCGCCGGAGGCCGATGTCATGCGCCGGCAAGTGTCCAAACTGCTCGAGCGCGCCATTGCCGAGCTGCCGGAGACCTTCCGCCCGGTTTTCGTGTTGCGCGACATCGAAGGCCTGAGCGTGGAGGAGACGGCGGAAGTCCTGCAGATTCCGAAAGAGACGGTGAAGACGCGCCTGTTTCGCGCCAGGCAGCGGCTGCAGCAGGAACTCGATCCCGAGCTGCGCGAGGCCTTGCGCGACACATTTCCGTTCGCAGGCGCCGATTGCGACGCCCTCACCGCGCGCGTGCTGGCCAGGTTCATCGGCTAGCGGAACGCCGCCGGTCGGTTCGCCCGCGACTCTCTTCGCCACAGCGTGTCGAGGCTCCAAGGCCCACCGCCGGCGAAGGCGAGATAGAGGAACACGAAGCAAAACAGAATCGCGGCATCGCCCCCATTCAGAACCGGGAAGGCGCTGTTTGGCGCATGCGCCAGCCAATAGGCGAAGGCCATCAATCCAGAGAGAACGAAGGCAACCGGCCGCGTGAACAGGCCGACGACGAGGAGTCCGCCACCGACCAGTTCGAGTACACCCGCAATCCAAGAAAGCGACAAGAATTCCGGAGAATGATCCGAAGGCGGGAAACCGAGCAGCTTCGTGGTCCCGTGCTCGAAGAAGATCAAGGCAGCAACGATGCGCAGGAGGCTGAGGACACGCGGTGCCCATACGGCCTGGAGATGATCGAAGTTCATGGAATGCAATACTCCCCCGGTTGAGTCGCGAGCCCCAGTGTAACCTGGAAGCGCAGCGATAGGAGAGTTCAGGCCCGCGCCGTCTTTAGCACCACGGCTACAGGCGCCTCGCCCGCTTCATACATCGAGAGCATGGGCTCGTCGGTGAACGTCACCTCATCGAACTCGCCGAACCCATTGAAACGATTCGCCAACACGCGCCCATAGGCGCCGATCTGGCCGATCTCGATATAGTCGCCCTCCTGCACCGACGACGGCAGCAAGAACGGGCCTGGCATGTAGTCCGAGCTGTCACAGGTTGGCCCATAGAGCGAGAACTCGGTCTCGGCCTTCGTCTCGCGGCCCGAGCTTGCCACCAGTCTGGCCGGGAAACGGAAGCCGGAATAGGTGGCATCGAACAGCGTGCCAAAGGCGCCGTCATTGACATAGAGGGCGTTGCCCCGGCGCGCGTCGACGCGCACGAGGACGGACTCGGCCTCCGCCACCAGGGCGCGCCCCGGCTCGCACAGAAGCTCGCAGGACTCCTTCACGGCAAGCTCGTCCCAAGCCTTGACGATCTCATCGGTATAGTTGACAAGGTCGGGCGGGTCCGAATGCGGGTAGCGGCTCGGAAACCCGCCGCCAATGTCGATCGTATCGACGAGCACGCCGGACGCCACGATCAACTGCCCCACCCGCCGCAAGGCCTCGCCGAAGGCCGCGGGCACCACGGCCTGAGACCCGACGTGGAAGGTAATGCCCAGGCGCTCCGCCACTTGGCGGGCGCTAAGCAGCAACGCGGGGGCCTCCGCGCTCGGCACGCCAAACTTCCCCTCCAGCGGAATAAGGCTGTGGGTGTTCGGGCAAACGAGCCTGAGGAAAAGGGTGAGATCGCGGGCGTGGCCCGTCTCCTCCAAGATCTTGTCGAGCTCATCCTCGCTGTCGAAGGCGAAGTTCCTGACCCCGAAATCGCGATAAGCGGTTTTGATCGCCCCGCGCGATTTCACCGGGTTCATGAAATAGAACTCGGCCCCCGAGACCGACGCCAAGCGCTCGATCTCGACCAAGGAGGCTACATCGAAGTGAGAGATTCCAGCCTCGGCCAAGGCCCCGATGATGGGAGCTGCGTCATTTGCCTTGGCGGCGTAAAGCACCTTGCCGGGGAAGTTGGCGAGAAACCAGCGCGCGGCGCGAGCCGCGGCGTGGGGCCTCAGGCCAAGAACCGGCCGTTCGGGACGATGGTGACGGA
>JBAUEK010000041.1:0-17787 GCA_049678565.1 Methyloceanibacter sp.
AGGGACGGCGCCAGCAGCCGGAAAATACCGCCGATCAGGGCCAGCCAGCCGAAGATGGTGATGATGACCGGCCAGTCCCGCACCCAGACATGGTGAACGTTCAAGATGGCGAGGCCGGCAACGAGCGTGATGATGCCCGAGAGATAGATGAGGGCGGGGCTGCGGAGAAATTCGGTCGCGATGACGCGAAAGCTCTCGCCTTCCAGCAGCAGACCAAGGCCCATGATCACGAATAAGGGCCCCAAGATGCGCGCGATGAATGTCGATGCCGTCATGCATTTCTCCGTCATGAATGATGAGAATCCCCGGAAGCCGCTGGCCCGGCGCCGGGCCAAACGTCGCAGCGCCTCGACGGTCTTCGCCCATGTTTGAGGGGCGGCAGCCCGCTCCTCGGCCAGGCTTCTCCGGCGCCCGGGCCAATGTGACGGCGAAGAGCCAGGAAGGCAAGCCGCTGGCGGCGGCAGTCTGGAAAGCAACGCCACAGTCACCGATCGGCATCAGCCAGATTTGACCGTGAACCATGCACCGCTCTGGTCATCGCAAAACAAACGGGAATCTTGCGAGCCGCGTCGTTCCAGTCTAAGCCTCCGCCATCATTCTGCCGCTCTTCACCTTGCATTCCGGGCCTGGACGTCATGCGTGGCGCCAAGCCCCCGCCGCAACCGAGGTAGGACAACGTGAATCAAGACGCTGCGACCAAAGCTCCCGCGGGCACGAGCGCCTTCGCCACCTTTCGCTGGGTTGCCCTCGCCGCCGTGATCGTCGCGACCATTGCCGGCGCCCTCTACTATTGGCGTTATAGCGAGATCTATCCCAGCACCGAGAACGCTTATGTCGGCTCGAACATCGTCCGCGTGGCGGCGGAGATCAGCGGCCCCGTCATTCGCGTCTATGTGCGCACCGACGACCGGGTGAAGACCGGCATTCCGTTGTTCGATATCGACACCACGCTTTATGACGCCGCCTTGCGCAACGCGCTCGCCCAATTCGACGCCGCCGCCTCCGCCGCCGGCACCGCGGGCGACGACCTGAAGGCCGCCGCGACCAAGCTCGAGGACAAGCGCGCCGCACTTGAGGATGCGCTCGCGACCTATCGCCAGGCCAAGGATTCGCAGAGCCCCGACCAGCCGCCATCCGAACAGCTCACCGCCGCCGAAAGCGGGTGGGAAGACGCGCTGAAAGCCTATAAGGACGCCGAGAGCGAGTTCACCCAGGAGCAGGACAAGCCGCTGACGGTGTCGACGCCCACGGTGCAGCTCCGCGCCGCCTCGGCCCAGCTCGACAAGGCCACGCATGACCGGGTCAAGACCCACGTCGTCGCGCCCGCCGACGGCTTCGTCTCCAATGTGACGCTGCGGCCCGGCGCCATCGTGCAAGCAGGCAGCCCGCTCTTCGCCGTCATCGAAGCCGATCCCTGGTGGGTGGACGCCAATTTCAAGGAGACCGACCTCGCCCGCATCAAGGTGGGCCAGAAGGGCACGATCCGCCTCGACATGTATCCCGGCCAGACCTTCGACGGCGTGGTCGAGAGCATCAGCCCGGGCTCCGGCGCCACCTTCTCCGTGCTGCCGGCGGAAAATGCGAGCGGCAATTGGGTGAAGGTCTCCCAGCGCTTCACCGTGCGCATCGGCATCACCAATCCCCCGGCCTCGACCGATAAGCCGCTGCGCGTGGGCGCCAGCGCCGCGGTCACGGTGGACACCACCCAGGACGGCAAATGACACGGCGTAAATCCGCCGCGCCAAAACCGCGCTCGCCGCGCAAGTCCGAACCGCCCAAGCCGCCACCGCCGCCGCCCGTGGTGCCGGCCGAGCCGCTACGGCTGAGCCCGAAGCCCTCGGTTGCGCTCGTCGTCGCGGTCGTGCTCACCGCCGTCCTCGAAGTGCTCGACATCACCATCGTCAGCGTGGCGATCCCGCATATGCTCGGCACCTTCGGCGCCACCCCGGACCAGATCACCTGGGTGCTCACCTCCTATCTCGTCGCCGCCGCGGTGGTGATGCCGCTGACCGGCTATCTGTCCGCCCGGCTCGGGCGCAGGCGTCTCTTGATCTTCTCCATCGTCGGCTTCATCGTCTCATCGGCGCTGTGCGGGCTGTCCTGGAACCTGGAAAGCATGGTGGCGTTCCGGCTGCTGCAGGGCGTTTGCGGCGCGCCGCTGGTGCCCTTGAGCCAAGCGATCCTGCTCGACGCCTTCCCGCGGGAGAAACACGGGCAGGCGCTCGCCATCTTCGGTCTCGGCATCATGGTCGCACCCGTGCTCGGGCCCACCTTCGGCGGCTGGCTCACCGATACTTTCGTCTGGCGCGCGGTGTTCTATATCAACGTGCCGATCGGCCTCTTCGCCCTGCTGCTCGCCATGGGCCACCTGCCCCGTAGCGAGGTGAAATATTTGAAGACCGATTGGACCGGGCTCCTGCTCTTGATCCTGGCCGTGGGCGCGCTGCAATTGGTGCTCGACCAGGGCCAGAGCCGCGACTGGTTCAACTCGAAAGTGATTCAGGTTTTCACCGCCGTGACCCTGTTTGCCAGCATCGCCTTCTTCATGCGCGGTTGGAACAATTCGAAGAACATCGTCGATCTGTCTTTGCTCAAGGATCGAAATTTCCTGGCCGGCCTACTCGCGATCACCGCCTATGGTGTGACCTTGTTCGGCACCATCGCGCTGCTGCCGCTGCTCACCCAGCGACTGATGGGCTACCCGGCCATGACCGCGGGCATGCTGTTCATCCCGCGCGCGATCGCGAGCGCCATCGCCCTTGGCGTCACCGGAAATTACCTCATGCGCTGGATCGATCCGCGCATCCTCGTTGCCGCGGGGATCGTGCTCTCGGCCATCGGCACGATCATGATGGCGGGACTGTCGCTGGAAGCCGACGCCTGGGCCATCGCCTCGCCCGGAATCCTGGCCGGCATCGGCATGGGTTTGTTCTTCGTGCCCCTGACCGCGGTCGCCTTCGGCAGCGTGCATCCGTCCAGGCTCGACGAGGCGGCTGGACTTTATGCGCTGATGCGCGGGATTGGCTCCTCGATCGGCATCGCCGTGGTCAGCTGGCTATTCGTCCGCCAAGGCCAGGTGCATTGGGACAATCTGATTTCCCACATCAATCCGTTCAATCCCGCGGTGCCGCCTTATCTCTCCGCGCACGGGCTGGACCTCCAGTCGCCGAGCGCGTTGCCCGCCGTGGCGCTGGAGATCGGGCGCCAGGCGCAGATGCTCGCCTTCATCGATCTGTTCTGGTTCATCGGCATCGTGACCTTCGCCATCCTGCCGCTGGTGCTGATGATGAAGAAGCCGACGCGAGAGGGCCTTTACATCCCCGCGCACGCTTAAGCGCCCGCGCTGGGACACGTGCCGCCGCTACGCTGGTTGAGCCGAGGCCGCGTCTGAAGCGAGGTTACCAGCAGACCTTGGCGCCCGCGGTGCACACCACCGGCGAGACCACGCCGCGCCAGCACACCGTATAGGACTGGGACGTCACCACATCCGGCTTGAGGTAGAGATCGGCCGACACGGATTCGCGCCAATAAGGCTGCGGCTTGGCTTTCATCGCGCTCACGCTGACGCGGGACCCTTTGGTCGCTTTGAACTCCTTGATCGACTGGGCCAGCGCGCCTTGCGCGCCGCTCAGCGCATCCCTCTTGTCCCAGCCATCCGCGGTTCCGACAAACCTGCTGCAGCTGGCATTGGCCGGCGCCGCCGCCGCTACGCAAAGCCCCGCCGCCACCAACGCACCGGCAGAGACAGACAAAAGCGACTTCATCTTCAGACCCCCTTCGCAGCAGAATGAGAGCGGATAGGATATCCTGACGCGGTGAGGTTGCCAGCCTCTCACCGCCATCCTCTGGTGGGTTCGCGCTTGGCTGTAGCCTTTGCGCCACAGTGCGTGCCGCCCGACCGGCGGCGAAACTCTGCCAATGATGTCAATCGGGAAGCGGTGGCGGCTTCCCTGACCTGGAAGCTGGAGAAGGAGCGAGGCGTTCGATGACATCCAAACTCGCGCTTGTGACCGGGGCCTCGAGCGGCATCGGCGAGGCGCTGGCCAAGCGCTACGGCAAGGACGGCGCCCACGTACTGCTGCTCGCCCGCAACGCCGAGCGGCTCGGGGCCGTGGCCGAGACCATCAGACGCGAGGGTGGGACGGCGAGCGTCTACGCCGTCGATCTGGCGCAGTCGGAGGCGATTGCGGAGACGAGCGCCAGGATCATGCGCGAAGCCGGCACGCCCGACATTCTCGTGCACAATGCCGGCGCTGGCCGCTGGCTGCCGCTGGTCGAGACCAGCGCCGAGGATGCCTTGGCCATGATCGCGGTGCCCTATCTCGCGAGTTTCAATCTCACCCGTGCCTTCCTGCCCGCGATGCTGGCGCGAAGGAGCGGCGCCATCGGCTTTGTCACCTCGCCCGCCTCCTATCTCGCCTGGCCCAATGCGGCGGCCTATATCGCCGCGCGCCATGCCGTGGCAGGCCTCGCCCAGGCGCTGCGAAGCGAAGTGAGGGGGAACGGCCTGGCCGTGACCCTGATCGTGCTCGGCACGGTGGAGAGCCCCTATTGGCAGCACAATCCAGGCAGCCGCGAGCACCTTCCCGCCTCCAACCCGGCACTGATGCCGACGCTGACCACCGACGCGGCGGCCGAGGCGATCTTCCAAGGGATAAAGGCGCGCAAGCGGACGGTGGTGAAGCCCGCGATCTTCCGCGCTCTGTTCCTGCTCAACGCGCTCGCGCCCGGCCTGGTGGCGAAGCAGCTCCGCCGTGCCGCGCGCAAGCGCTGAGCCACGGAAGTCTTGGCCTGCTGAGCCCTCACTGTGGCGGTTCCGCGTAGGAGACAAGCTCTCTGATGTCCTTGAACCGTCGCGTGCCGTTTCGCGTCTCAACCTCGATCGAGCCGTCTGCGAACATGCTGTAGCGACCGCCGCTGACTTCGCCGCGGCGCACGATCCGTTGCGCAACTTTTTTGGGGTCCGGAAGATTCGCCACCGCGTCGGTGAGCGTCTCGGCTCCCTCAACCGGACCGGATAAGGGGCCCGGCTGCCAAGCCCGAATATGCCGAGCCACGTGGTCGTAGAACTGCGGCACTGCCGCCTCCAGGATGTCGATAAAGTTCTTTGTGCCAGAGAACTTCTTTCCCATATCCGTTTTGGTGACGATCTCGAAGCACTTGGGCAGGGCTCCGGGACGGTCGATATCAGCGATCTTGGGATTCACCCGGAGATCGGCCACCGAGCCAAAGGAAGCTCCGCCATGCTTCCAGCGAATATGAACGCCGACCGGCGGGCCTGGTTCGTTGGGCAGCTGCTTGAGTAGCCAATGCAACCGGGACTCGTACTTCTTTTTGTCCTCCGGTGCCTGTACGCACATCATGCAGATGATGTTTCGCCTCAGAGGCCGTTTCGAAAGGAGTTGAGTGGTTGGGATCGACGTGATTCCAGGGGGTTCTGACACCAGCCCCGGAGTTGCCATGTGGACCCCAACCACCAGAAAACAGCATATTCGCAATACGAACCGGTACCAAACTGACATGACCGATGAGGAATGGCGCGTGATCGAACCTCACCTGCCTGCGGCGAAGGGCACAGGACGACCACGTGCATGGCCGATGCGCGAGATCATCAACGGCATCTTCTATGTGATGCGGGCGGGTTGTCCGTGGCGCCTGCTGCCGAGTGATTTGCCGCCGTGGAGCACAATCTATCGCTGGTTTGCGACGTTCCGCGACGAGGGTCGCTTCGAGAAGATCAACCACGCCATGGTCATGCTCGATCGCGAACGGGTTGGCCGCCAAGCCAGTCCCACGGGTGCGATCATCGACAGCCAGAGCGTCAAGACGACCGAGGCTGGCGGGCCGCGCGGTTACGATGCCGGAAAAAGGATCAACGGGCGTAAGCGCCATGCCCTCGTCGATACGGATGGGCGTGGCCTCGTGCTCGAACCGCATCCGGCGAGTATCCAGGATCGCGATGGCGGCGAACCGCTTCTGCGAGCTTCGCGTCGCATTTTCCCGTTCATCCAGCGGGTCTTCGCCGACAGCGGATACGCGGGTGAGAAGGTTGCCAAGGCCACGTTGATTGCCGTCGAGATCGTGCGCAAGAACCCCGATCAGGTCGGCTTCGCCGTTCAGCCACGGCGTTGGGTTGTCGAACGGTTCTTCGCCTGGATCGGGCGCAATCGGCGCCTGGCAAAGGACTTCGAGGCGACCATCCACTCGGCACGCGCATTCCTCTACGCCGCCTCCGTCATGCTCCTTGTCCGCCGCATCGCGCGTGCTTCATGACTTTCGAAACCGACTCTCAGAGCGTCGGCGACGACTTCGACCGGTCCCGCCAAGTTCGGAATGTCAAAAGCAGCTCGCAGCCGCTTGGTCACCGCGAAATCTTCGGCGTCGAATTCCACGCGGGCCATTTGATTGTCGAGGTGCCGCTTCTTGAGCCGTAGGGTGACGGGGATCTTTAGCTTTCGGCTGAGGATCAGGCAGATGTCGCTCTGCTCTTGATGCCAAGCGCAAATGGTTCTCCGCACGTGCGGGTGACCTTTTTGGATGTCCGCGCCGGAATGCACCCGCTCCAGGAGCAATGGCCATTCGGGGTTCATTTGATGGAACCCACGCACGTCGGTGTTCTCGTGCGAAAGATATCTCAGCATCTCCTTCAAGATGAAATGCTGTTCCGGATCGAATTCGTCGTCGGCGGTGCTGAGAAGGAGCGTCGCAAGAGTCACAAGCGTCATCCATGACCAGTGATAGATTTCGACCTTGCCCGCGACTTCCCTTGGCACGTCGTAGGGTGGATGGTCGGGAAACGACGTAAGCTCATTGGAAATGGTGATGACGGCGTCGACACTGTTCTCCACCGCCAGCTTGCAATAGAGCGACAGTTGGTGGGGGTCGATCTTTGCGGTGCCAATTTTTGCTTCGACCAGCGCACGCCATTCCGCCTTGGGCGTGCTCACGATGATCAGACCGTCCGGCCGGCAATTCGCCTCGGCCAGTTGCTTCTTGAATACAACCTCGGTCAGGGCCGCTACGGATGTCTTGCTGCCGATGTTCTTGTTGATCGTGCCAAACACAGCTTCAGCGAAGGGCCGCACAACGCACAGAGCCGCCAGCAGCACCGAATCTGTGCATCTCTCCTTTTGTGAGCCATTGGCGACGGGAATAAGCCGAGCCGCTTCGCCGCTCTTCAAGCATACGGGCAGCTCGACGGTCATCTGCTGACCTCTCCCCCCGATGGCATTAAATCAGAGATTGATTGTAGGTGACAATAGCTCTCGTATCGCGTGTTTCCTTGATCGCATGCGGATCAAGGAATCCCGGGCCATTTGCCGATATTGCCCGACCGTGAGGTCAGCTGGCGAGCGCGCGCGCTTTCTCCGGCCGCCTCACCCGCGAGAAGGAGCGGCCTGCATCGGGCATGGCGCCGCGGCCATGATCGACCTGCGCCAGCGCCCGCGTGATGGCGTCATAGTGATAATGCGTGGCGACCTTGAGCGCGTAGATGAACAGGATGTGCGGCTCGCTCCCGCGCGCCCGGACCACGCACCACAGCTGCCGCCGGTAGCGCGCGCGCAGCGCCTCGTCCCGCACATGGCGCAACAGGCGCGACGCCACCACGGCGAATTTGACGTAATTGCCGAGGAACCGTTTCGCCCAGGCCCAGCGATGGCTCCGCCAATAGGGAAGCTCATGCAAGGTAAATTTGAACCGCTTATCGATGAATTGCGCATCGAGGCGGCCGAAATAGGCATCGGCGGTATAGGACGTCCGCATCACCTCGACGAAGCCGTCGCGAAGCGCCTCGCGCGACATCTTGAGCGGGATCACATTGGTGCCATAGCGGTCGCTGGCCTCGTCATCGTTCAGCCTGCCCGCCTTCGCCAGCCGGTCGTAGAGCGGCGTGGTCGGGATCGCGTGCAGCATGCCGATCAGGGCGGCGGAGATGCGCGCCTCGGCCAGGAATTTAGGCATGCCATCGAAGATCGACGGATCGTCATGGTCGAAGCCGACGATCATGCCGCACCAGACGTCGAGACCGTGATCTTGAATGCGGTGCACGCGCTCGAGCAGGGTGCCGGCGTTCGGCCGTAGGTTCTGGAGCTTCTTGGTCTCGCGCAGCGAGTCCTCATTCGGCGTCTCAATGCCGATGAACACGTTCTGGAAATTGGCGAGCCCCATCAGCTCCATCAATTCGTCGTCCTCAGCGAGATCGAGCGAGGCCTCGGTGAACAACGTCAGCGGATAGGCCCGCTCCTGTTGCCAGCGAATGATGTCGCGCAAGATCAGCTTGATCGCCTTTTTGTTGCCGATCAGATTGTCGTCGACGACGAAGACGATGCCGAGCCCCGCGCGCCGGAAGGAGTCAAGCTCGGCCAGCACCTGTTCGCTGGTCTTGAGCCTGGGGCGGCGGCCGAAGGTCACGATGATGTCGCAGAACTCGCAAGTGAAGGGACAGCCGCGCGAAATCTGCATGCTACCGAACATATAGCGGTCCGCCTTCAGCAGCTCGACCCGCGGCAGCGGCAGGCGGGTCACGTCCGTCTTCTCCTGCTGCTGGTAACGGCGCCGGTGGCGGCCCTGCTCCCAGTCGCGTAGGAATTGCGGCCACGTGTCGTCAGCCTCGCCGACGAAGATCACATCGGCCAGATCCTCGATCGACTCTTCCTCGACCGTGGCCAGGGGGCCACCCACGACGGTCATCGGTCCCCGCGCGCGAACCTCCTCGAGGATCTCGCGCATTCTCCGACCTTGGATGCTCATGCCGGTCAGGCAGACGAGATCGGCGCGGCCAACGCGGTCGAAATCGATGTCCTCGACATTCTCATCGATCAGGGTGACGTCGTGGTGGTCGGGCACGAGTGCGGCCAGCAAGGCCAGGCAGGAGACCGGAAGGTTCGCCCGTTTGCCCAGCAACCCGATGCAATGCTCCATGCCCCAGAACGAGGTGCCGAAGCGAGGATTGATGATGACGATATCGGCCATGGCCATCCCAGCGAGAGACTGGACAAGAGGCTAAGGGCGAATTGTGGCGGCGACCCGGTTTAGGCGCATTTATGGTTGCCGACGGTCCAGATTGGCGCATTCGCCGCTCTGGCGCCCGCCGCTGCCCGGTCGAGCTGACAGAGGATCAGTTGTTGATGAAGGCCGAAATGCTGTCGGCGATGGTGTTGCTCGGTCCGCGTCCCCGGCCCTGCCGCCGCTGCTGCTGGAAGT
Organism: Methyloceanibacter sp.; assembly: GCA_049678565.1. Lineage (GTDB taxonomy): Bacteria > Pseudomonadota > Alphaproteobacteria > Rhizobiales > Methyloligellaceae > Methyloceanibacter. The sequence continues at coordinate 9,205 of JBAUEK010000041.1, forward strand.
TTTGTGGGGGCATGGCATTGGCATTCACGGCGACGTCCTCGACCATCGGCATCGATTCATAGTCGAGCGGCAGGGACTCGCCGAACAGCGCCGCCGCCATGCGGGCGTCGTGGCCGTAGAGATCGCGATAGGTCGAGATCGAGCCGTCATCGTTCACCCACAGGGTGAAATAGTTGACGTAGACCGGGATCTTCTGTTTCAGCGGCACCTGCTGGTCCTCGCTGTTCTGGATGGCCGAGGCGACCTGGGCCGAGGACCAGCCTTGGGTTTGCTTCAGCAGGATGGCGGCAAACTGGTCCGGATTCTGGACCCGCATGCACCCATGGCTTTCGGCGCGGACGGTCTTTGCGAACAGGCCCTTCTGCGTCGTGTCGTGCATATAGACCTCATGCTTGTTCGGAAACAAGAATTTGACCGTGCCAAGCACATTGGTCGGGCCAGGGGGCTGATACACGTTGAGGCTGCGGATATCGATGCGACCCCAATCGAGGCGAGACGGATCGACTTCCTTCGTACCGATGGCGACGCGAAGACCGTTGCGCTCGAACACCGAGGCATCCCAGCCGCCGCCGTCCCCACCGAAGAACCAATCGCCGCCACCACCCCTGATCGAGGGCATGAGCTCCTCGACCTTGATCGAGTTCGGCACGTTCCAATAGGGATTGAACACGATCGTCTGCATCTCGTTGGCGAACACCGGGGTCTGCTTGTCGGTCTTGCCCACCACGATGCGCGTGGTGAAGACCGGCTTGCCCTCGTCCACGACCCGCAGCATGAATTCCGGCACGTTGGCGGTCACATAGAACGAGCCGAGATCGCTCGGCAGCCAGCGCCAGCGTTCCATATTGATAAGAACCTGCTTGACCTTGGCCGGGCTCGACGTCTGCTGGCCCTCGTGATTGAGCAGCCGCCGCGTGCCGGGGCCGACCGCGCCATCGGGCCTGACGCCATGGGCCGCCTGGAAGTTCTTCACCGCTTCCTCAACCGCCTCGTCGAACCGCGTCTCCTTGCCTGGAGCGCGCGCCTCGATCTTGAGCCGCGTCCGCAGCAGCGCCACTTGCTCATCCTCGACCCCGAGCTTGAGCGTGGGGCCCTCGGGAATCTTGACCACGGAGTCACGAACGACCGCACCACCGCGCGCCGCCAGCAACGCCTTCCGCAACGCCTCGAACTGAGGCTGGTGCGGCTGGAAGCTGCGCAAATAGGCCGCCGCGTCGGCGCGGAAGGCGATGGATTCCATCACCTGCAACGGGTCGGGCAGCGCCAGGGTCGGATCGAGATTGGGCGAAAGCCGCAATGGCTCAATGCGGCCGCCGCGCGCGTCGCGGGCATAACGGACCGTGGCCAGGCTGAGCGTGATTTCAGCCTCGGCGAGCCGATCGGCGGCGCCCGGACTATCGGGGTCGAAACCGTCGAGCTTGGGCAGATGGTAATCTGACGCGCGGAGCCCGAAATCGTCGGCCTTTCCAATCTCCTCCATGACGGCTTTGGCGCGGGGGGTGAGCCCCTTGTCGTCAACCCAGAGCAAATGCGGCTCCAGATCGGTGTAATAATCGACAAGCCCCTTCTGTCCGGCCCTGCCATCGGCGGTCTTCGAGAATTTCTCGACGACACGGTTCTGCACCGTGATGCGCAGCGCGTCCTTCTGGCTGAGCAGCGCCTCGGGGCCATCGGGCTCAGCCGCGCGGGCGGGCGCACTGACCAGCATGAATGAAATGGTCGCGGCTCCAACAAGGGTAGCCGCCGTCCGGGAGGATGACCTCACAGCCCGCTCCTGATTTGGTTAAGTTCCCTTATATACCGGGTCGTCGATATTCGCGAACGCCTCTTCCCTCTGCTTCCCTGCCGCAGGCTCTAGCAGCGAGGCGGCTGCCGAACCGAAACACTTTGCGCCCATAGAGAGGCGAGAGCATGGCAGCCGAACGCCCAAACTCGCGCAGAAAATAACTCTATTTTTCAAACATCTAAGGCGCCGAGTCTCCGCCCGGGCGCCGCAAAACCGGACTTCGGCGTCACTCCTGGTCGGGACTCTGCTCCACCGCGATTTTCTTGATGCCCTTGAGGCCGGCCGCGAAAATATCGCCGATCGTCTTCTTGGCCTCGTCATCGCTGGCGCCATTGGCGTCGAATTCGGCGTCCCAATGGACCACGGTCCGATTCGCCCGCTCGCTGTCCTCGACCCAGAGCTTGGCGGTGTAATTCTTGACCGGAAGCGGGCCCTCGACGATCTCGTAGCTGTAGCTCGTGTCGTCGGAATCGACGAGCTTCTCCTTGATCGTGCCGCCATCCTTGAGCGTGAGGGTGCGAAAGACAACGTCGCCCTCCTTGCTCTCCACGCAATCGGCGACCACCGGATGCCAAGTCTTGATGGCGCAGAAATCTCCGGCGATTTCCCAGACCGCGGCGGGGACTCCCGGCGGCTCGATCTTCTTGTTCACTTCGACCGCGAAGGCCTGGCCCGTGCCGAACAGCACCGCGGCCGTAGCAACGAGCAAGAGCTTGCCCTGACGCATGCCATTTCCTCCTAGTTTTGACGCGGGCTTTTGCCGCCTTGTCCGCCAGTCTAGCGGCGCTGGCTGCGGGAAGAAGAGGCCATGACGCCGCAATGACCGCCCGCGGCGGGGCGCGGGTCGATGGTGCATCGCGGTTGACATTGCCATTCCCGCCGGTAAATCCGGGGTGGCGGTAACGATGCGTCAGGCTGGGCGCCAGGGAGGCCGGCTGCGATGATGACCCTGACTTTCGGGCTGATCGCATTGAGCGCGTTCTTCCTGTGGTGGCGCCAAGCCTCATGGGGATGGGCGGTGGTGCTGGCGGCCCTCGCCCTCGGTATCGTCATCTTCACCGGCGACGTCGATTTCTCGCAAGCCTTGGGGATCCGGCTATGAGGGGGCCGACGCTTTCGCCGGAGCTCGCACGCCTGCTCAATTTCGCCGGCATGATGGCGCTGATCGGCGTTCTGCTCGGCGCCTATGTCTATCAATTTTCCTATCGCGAGCTTCCCTGCACGCTGTGCCTCCTCCAGCGCCTCGCCATGTTTGCCGTCGCCTTCGGCGCGGCGATGAATTTGGTGCTGGGGCCCAACCCTCGGCACTATGGCGTCTGTCTCGTCGCCGCCATGTTCGGGCTCGGAGTCTCGGTGCGGCAGACGCTTCTCCACATCAACCCCTTCTTCGACACCAAGACGGGACAACCGACGCTGGCGGCGACCGCCAACCCGGCCTTCGGCGAGACTATCATGGGCCTCAATCTCTATGTCTGGGGCGTCGTCATCTTCGCCACGGTGATTCTGGCGACCGGCATCGTGCTTCTGTTCCGCGGTCAGTTCGACGAGCCCAAGCCGGAGCCGCACTGGCTCACCCGCCTCGCTGGCATCGGCGTCGGCATTCTGCTCGTGGTGGCGGCGTCGGAGACCGTGCTCGTGTTCATGGAATGCGGGTTCGGCGACTGCCCCAATGACGGCAGCTGGAATTGGTGGATCTTCCGCTGAGCCGCCGTGACTTCAGGAGGCGAGCTTGAGCTTGGCCGGCCGGTCTTTGTCCTCGGCCGCGGGCGCCGCTTCCTTTCGCGTCGCCGCGGCGCCGAATTTCCTGAGCAAGCGCTCCATATATTTGCGGAAGCGATAGTGATGGATCTCGAATTTGTGCCAGGGCGTGTCCTTATAGGGGATGCCGTGGCCAATATCCGGGCTGGCGCTCGCCTTCAGCCGGCGGAACCAGTCGGCGCGAGGCTGATCCGATGCCTGCGCCACGATGAAGCTCGCCATCAGCCGCGCCTGATAATCGGCGAGCTGCCACACCCCGCCTTCGGCCGGCTCGAACAGCCCGGCCACGAACAGATCGTCGAGCTCGCGGTGGAAGGTATGGATGAAGAGCTTGGAGCGTCCGTCTTCGTCGAGAATGAGGCTCCGATCCATGAAGGGGAAGCTCGGCCTGAAGCCGGTGGCGTAGACGATCAGGTCGATCTCCTCCTCGCTGCCGTCGACGAAGCGCACAATGTTGCCGTTCAAGCTCTCGACACCAGGCTTGGCCACGATGCGCCCATGCACGATGTGATCGAGATAGAGCGTGCAGGAGGTCGGATGCGCCTCGAACAGATCGTGGTCCGGCGCGGGCAGATCGTAGCGGCGATGCGAGCCGATCTGGATGCGCAAGCCTAGGCGATAGAGCTTGCGCATCAGCGAGCGCGGCAGCGGCCAGCGGCTGGTCAGATCGATGAAAGTGTCGGTTGGCTTGCCGAACACGAGCTTCGGAAAGAAGAAATAGCTCCGCCGCATCGAATGCACGGCGCGACCGCCATCATGGGCGGCGTCGTCAAGAATATCGACGGCGGAGTTGCCGGCGCCGACCACGAGCACGCGCTTGCCTTTGAGCTGCTCCCTCGACTTGACGTCGTGCGAGTGGAGAATCTCGCCGTCGAAGCGCCCGGGATAGCTCGGCCAGTTCGCCTCCCAATGATGACCGTTGGCGACGATCAGCCCATCATAGCGGCGCGGACCCTTCTCGCCTTCGATCTGAATACGCCAGCGCCCGTCGATCCGTTCGGCCGAGACCACCTTGGCGTTGAAACTGATGCGGTCATAGAGGCCGAATTCGCGCGCATAGGAACGGAGATAGTCGTGCGCCTGCGCCCGGCTCAGATAATGCGGCCACTCCTCCGGAAAATCGTAGTCCGGATATTTCGACAGCTTCTTCGACGAGTTGAGATAGGTCGAGCCATAGACGGCGTGCGGGTTCTCGGGATTCCAGATGCCCCCGACATCGGCGAGCGCCTCGAAGCAGTCGAACGGAATGCCGCGCTCGGCGAAAGCCTTGGCCACGGGAAGCCCGCAGGCGCCGGCGCCGATGATGCAATAGCGCGTCAACTCTCCTCCATGTTCCGGCCGTCACAAGCCAGGGTCTGGATAGCACACAATTTTTGGCCGGGGCCAAGTCTTGACCACCCGGCACCCCGCCCCTATCCGACTCTCAGCCACAAGCCAAATCCTCTTTGATCTGTGTCAAACCCAGGACAAAGTTCATCGCCCCCTATGGATTCGCCCATAGCTCATCCGCCCACTGTTTTTGGCGGCGCTTTGCATTATGGTCTGGCGGGGCCCGCGCCGCGCCCGGGGGGTTGAATGGACATCAAGCACGACGCCACGATCAAGAGCTGGGACGGCACCTGGACCTATCGGCCCAAGGTTCTGGTCACGCCGGAGAGTGTCGAGGACATCGTCGAGATCGTGACGAGCGTGGTGCGCTTCCCCTCGCCCGTGCGCCCGGCCGGCTCGATGCACTCCACCGCGCGCATGAATGGCGACGACGGCGGCACCATGGTCGACATGAAGACCATGAACCGCATCTTGAGATTCGGCGAGGACAGCGTGACGGTCGAGGCCGGCGCCACCTACATCGTCGTGTCCAACGCGCTGAAGGAGCGGGGGCTGCAATTCCATGTCACCACCGAGATCGGCAATGTCACCCTTGGCGCCATGGCGACCGCGGCGACCAAGGACAGCTCCTTCCCCGGCGGCTATGGGCAAATCAGCTCCTATGTGAGCGAGATGCGCTACGTTACCCCGACCGGCGCGGTCAGGGCGATCAACGAGCGCGACAACCCCGAAGAAATGCAGGTGATGCGCTCGAGCTACGGGCTGCTCGGCATCGTGTTCGAGGTGACGATCAAGGCGCGGCCGACGACCGCTCTCAGCGTCCGCCACCATTCCATGGGCCTGCCTGAATTCCGCAAGCGCTTCCCGGTGTACAAGGCGCAAGGCTATGCGGTGATGTTCTACATCTTTCCCTATGTCCGCCGCGTTCTGGTCGAGCTCCGCAAGGACAATCCGGCGGTGAAGCCGACATCGCGCCGGCGCTGGAGCTACCGCAACCGCTTCTGGCGCAAATACGGCCCCGCTATTACGCTGTGGATCAGGGCGCGCACCGCCAATCCGAGACTGCGCGATCTCGCCGACAGGCTCCATTTCTTCATCCTGCGCCAGGGGCTGGTTCGCGTCGTCCGCAGCGACGCGACCTGGCCGCATGCGCAGATCATCAACTATCCGCGCGATCCGGGACCGTTCAAATATCTGTTCAGCATGTGGGCGTTTCCGGAGAGGAACTATTTCGACATCCTGGTCGAATATTGCGACTTCGTCGACGCCTATGCCGCCAAGACGGGATTCCGCTGCGACCTGCCTTCGGTCGGCTACTCTATCGTCCAGGATCGCGAGGCGCTGCTGTCTTATTGCTGGGACGGCGCGACGCTGTCCATCGACCCCGCCTCCACCGGCGGCAAGGAGTGGGAGGATTTTCTCCACGCCTATAACGGTTTCTGTAGCGCGCGCGGCGGCACGCCCCTGTTCAACCAGACGCCGTTCCTGACGCCGGAGATGGTGCGCAAGGCCTTCCGCGAGCGGCTGAAGCTATTCGCCGAATATCGCCGCCAGGCCGATCCCGAGAACCGCCTGCTCGACAGTCATTTCCGCGAGCTGTTGGCCGACGCTTGAGCCCGGGACATCTCCAACATGGGCTTCATGATTGCCCCATGCGGCTGGTGAACCATCGAATCAGGGGGAAGGACAGGCCACGCGGCAGCGACCTGATTGTCTTCAGGAAGCCTCCGACCTGCGGCGGGAAGGCGATCTCGTAGGGCTTGCCTCCGAGCCGCTCCAGGATCTTCCGCGCGCAGCGCTCCTTGCTCATGACATAGAGCTTCTTCTTCGGGTCGTAGGAGGCGTTGAGCGGCGTGTCGACAAACCCGGGATTGATGAGGGTGAGGGCGACGCCGGTCCCCTCCAATTCGAGCTTGAGGCTCTCGGCCAGATTGATGATCGCCGCCTTGCTCGCACCATAGGCGCCATTGCCGGGCCAGCCGGAATAGCCGAACAGCGAGCCCATCAGGGCGATGTGGCCGCTCTTGCGCGCAAGCATCGTCGGCAGCACCGCAGCGATGCCGTTGATCACGCCATCGACATTCAGCGCCATGGTCCGGTGAAAGCCGTCGAGATCGATGGCGCGGATGTCGAAGGGCACATACATGCCGGCCCCGAACAAAGCGAGATCGATGGCCCCAAGCTCGCTCTCGATCTTCGCCGCTGTGGACTTGAGCGCTTCAGCCTCGAGCACATCGGCCGGGAAGGCTTCGATCTTGCTGCTTGAGGCGGCAAGCGCATCGAGCTTCTCGCTCGGCCGCGCCGTCGCCGCCACCATGACGCCCGCCGCCGCCAGCCGCTTGGCCAGCTCGCCACAGATCGCGCCTGACGCGCCGGTGATCCACGCCAATTTCCAGGGAAATTGATCTGCCATAGCCCCGCCCTCAATCGACGAAGGGATCGTGCACCAGGATGGTGTCCTCGCGCTTCGGACTGGTCGAGAGCAGCGCCACCGGCGCCTCGATCAGTTCCTCCAGCCGCCGCACATATTTGATGCATTGGGCCGGAAGCTCGGCCCAACTCCTGGCGCCGCGCGTCGATTCGGTCCAACCCTCCATGGTCTCGTAGATCGGCTCGACCCTGGCCTGCTGTCCTTGCGCCGCCGGGAGATGGTCGATCTCGCGCCCGTCGAGCCTGTAGCCGACGCAGATCTTGAGCTCGGGCAGCTGGTCGAGCACGTCGAGCTTGGTCAGCGCGATACCGTTGATGCCGCCGACCTTCCGCGTCTGGCGCACGAGGCAGGCATCGAACCAGCCGCAACGGCGCGGGCGGCCCGTCACCGTGCCGAACTCGACCCCGCGTTCGCCGAGCAGGCGCCCGATCTCGTCCTTGAGCTCGGTGGGGAAAGGCCCCTCGCCCACGCGCGTGGTGTAGGCCTTGGTGATGCCGAGCACATAATTGATCGCGCCCGGACCCACCCCCGATCCGGTCGCGGCCTGCGCCGCCACGGTGTTGGACGAGGTGACGAAGGGATAGGTGCCGTGGTCGATGTCGAGTAGCGCCCCTTGCGCGCCTTCGAACAGGATGCGCTTGCCCTCGCGCCGTTCGCGGTCGAGCAAGGCCCAGACCGTGTCGACATAGGGAAGAACCTTCGGCGCAATCGCCCTGAGCTCCGCGCACAGCGCATCGGCGCCGATCTCGGGCTCGCCCAAGCCCCGGCGAAGCGGATTGTGATGGCTGAGGATGCGCTCGATCTTCGGCTTCAGGCTCTTCAGATCCTGCAAATCCAGGACGCGGATCGCGCGGCGGCCAACCTTGTCCTCATAAGCGGGGCCGATGCCACGCTTGGTGGTCCCAATCTTGCCGTCTCCCGCTAGCGTCTCACGCAACGCGTCGAGTTCCCGGTGCAGCGGCAGGATCAAGGTCGCGTTGTCGGCGATGCGGAGATTGTCGCGCGAAATCGAGACCCCTTGCGCCTCGATCTTGGCGATCTCGTCCGCGAGCGCCCAGGGGTCGACCACGACGCCATTGCCGATCACCGCCAGCTTGCCCTTGCGCACGACACCGGAGGGCAGCAGCGACAGCTTGTAGGTGGTGCCGTCGACCACGAGCGTGTGGCCGGCATTGTGGCCGCCCTGGAAGCGCACCACGATATCGGCGCGCTCGGACAGCCAATCGACGATCTTGCCCTTGCCCTCGTCACCCCATTGGGAGCCGACGACCACGACATT
>JBAUEK010000042.1:0-6674 GCA_049678565.1 Methyloceanibacter sp.
AAGCGGGCGGTGATCAGGGAGCCGGAGCGTTCGGCGGCTTCAACCACCACGACCCCGAGCGAGATGCCCGAGATCAGCCGGTTGCGGCGGGGAAAGTCCTTTCCTCGCGGGGCAAAACCAGGGCTCCGCTCGGTCAAAAGCAAGCCCTGCTCGCCAATGGCACGCTGGAGCTCGGCATTCTCGGGCGGATAGACAATGTCGATGCCGCCAGCGAGCACCGCGATGGTGCCGCGCTCAAGCGCGGCGAGATGGGCGGCGGTATCGATGCCGCGGGCAAGACCGGAGGCGATGACGAAGCCTTCGAGCCCGAGTTCCGTCGCCAGCTGGCGCGTGAGCTTCTGCCCCACGGCGGAGCCGTTGCGGGCGCCGACCATGGCCACGATTGGACCTTCCGCGAGTTCGAACCTGCCTTTGGCGAAGAGTAGCGGCGGCGGCGCGTCAACATGGGCGAGGGCCGGAGGATAGCCCTCCTCGCCCATGGCCACGAGGCGCGCGCCAACGCGTTCCGTCGCTTCGAGCTCAGCCTCAGCCTCGGCTAGGGCATAGACACGGATCGACTGGGCGCGGCCGCCGCGGCGGGACAGCAGCGGCAAGGCGTCGAGCGCGGCCTCCGCCCCACCAAATTGGTTGACGAGGGCCCGGAATGTGGCCGGCCCGACATTTTCGCTTCTGATCAGGCGCAGCCAGCTCAAGCGCTGGCGCTCATTCAGCTTCACGACAGAGCGGGGCTGGGATGCCATGCGCCCCAGCCTAGAGTTTTTTGGCGCCAATTCGCCCCTCCTCGCCTTTAAGGAGGCGTCCGATATTGTCGGCGTGACGCCAATAGAGAAGTAGGGTGAAGAGGAGGAACAGGACCGCAATCCGGATCTCCCCGCTCCACGCCAGGAGGCATGGGATCGCCACGCTCGCGACCAAGGCCGAGAGCGAGGAGTAGCGGGTCAGAAATGCCACGGCGAGCCAGATGACGCAGAAGGCGAGTGCGGCAGGCCAAGAGAAGCCCAGCAGAACGCCGATATAGGTCGCCACGCCCTTGCCGCCGCGGAAGCCGAGCCATACTGGGAAGAGGTGGCCGAGAAAGGCGCCGAGTCCGGCGAGGATCGCGGCGTCCTGGCCGTAGCGGGCGCCGAAAAGAACCGCGGCCGTGCCCTTCAATGCGTCGAGGAGCAGCGTGAGCGCGGCGAGGCCCTTGCTCCCGGTGCGCAGCACATTGGTCGCGCCGATGTTGCCGGAGCCGATTTGGCGCAGATCGCCATGACCGGCGAGTTTGGCGAGAAGGAAGCCGAAGGGAACGGAGCCGAGGAGATAGCCAAAAGCGAAAGCGAGGAGAGGGGAAAAGCTCCAATCAGTCGCGAGCATCATCGACCAGACCTCGCAAGAACCGCCTATTCGCCGAGGCGGTCAGCGTAGTTGTAGACGGGCCGTCCGGCAACGAATGTCATCAGGACACGGCCTTGCAGCCGCGCTTGGTCAAAGGGCGTGTTCTTCGACCTTGAATGCAGCAGGTCGGGGTTGACCACGAAGGGCGCGTCAAGGTCGACGAGAACGAGGTCCGCTGGCGCATCCTTGGCGAGGCGCCCGCTTGGCAGCCCCAGGAGCCGCGCCGGGGTCGCCGTCAGCGCAGCCAGCAAGGTGGCAAGATCGACGCTGCCGTCCTGGTAGAGGCGGAGAGCGGCGGGGAGCATGGTCTCAAGACCGATGGCGCCATCGGCGGCCTCGGCGAAGGGCCTGCGCTTGCCGTCGGCGTCCTGAGGATCGTGGGCCGAGACGATCACGTCGATATCGCCGCTCGCCACGCCCTCGACCATGGCGCGCCGATCCTCTTCGGATCTGAGCGGCGGCCGCATTTTGAAAAAGGTGCGGTAGGGGCCGATATCGTTCTCATTCAGGGTGAGGTGATTGATCGAGACCCCGCACGTCACCGGCAGACCACGGGCCTTGGCGCCGCGGACGATGTCGAGCGAGGCCCGGCAGGAAATCTGGCTGGCGTGATAGCGCGCGCCCGTAAGCTCGGCCAGGCGCACGTCGCGCTCGAGCATTATGATCTCCGCTTCCAGCGGGATGCCGGGAAGGCCGAGGCGCGTCGCGATCTCGCCCGCGTTCATCACGCCGTCTTGAGCTAGCGCCGGCTCTTCGAGATGGTGGATGATGAGGGCGCCGAAATCCTTGGCGTAGGCCAGCACGTTCCGCATCATCTTAGCGTTGGCGAGGCTTGTCTTGCCGTTGGTGAAGGCAAGCGCCCCGGCCTCGCGCAAGAGGCCGATCTCCGTCATCTCCTCGCTGAGCAAGTCCTTGGTCATCGCCGCCATGGGATGAACATTGACCACCGCCGTGTCGCGCGCCCGCCGCAGAATGAAGTCGACGAGCGCGACATCGTCGATGACCGGCTCGGTGTTGGGCATGCAGATGATGGTGGTGACGCCGCCGGCGGCGGCGGCCTGGCTCGCCGTGGCCAGCGTCTCGCGGTGCTCGTGCCCGGGCTCGCCCGAGAACACCAGCATGTCGACCAGACCGGGCGCGAGGACGTGACCGCCGCAGTTGATCAGATCGGCATCGCCGACGGCGCCCGCACCCACAGCGGGGCCGAGTTCGGCGATCTTGCCATGGGCGAGGAGCACGCCTCCGTTCTGATCGAGGCCGGAGGCGGGGTCGATCAGCCGCGCATTGACGAGTGCGGTGAGGCGGGCCTCGCGCTGGGGGTTTTCCGTCTGCATCGCCATCAATCGTTCGGTAGGTGGCGGGCCAGCGCCTGAAGCACGGCCATGCGCACCGCCACGCCCATTTCCACCTGCTCGCGGATGACGCTGCGCGGATCGTCGGCCACGCTCGAATCGATCTCCATGCCCCGGTTCATCGGACCTGGATGCATGATCAGCGCGTCGGGCTTGGCGCGCGCGAGCTTGTCGTAGTCGAGCCCGAAGAAGTGGAAATATTCCCGCTGGCTCGGCACCAAATTCGAGGACATGCGCTCGCGCTGAAGTCTCAGCATCATGACGATGTCGGCACCCTCCAGCCCGTCCCACATGGAGGAATAGACCTCGACGCCGAGCCGTTCGATGCCCGCCGCGATCAGGGTCGAGGGGGCGACGACGCGGACCCGCGCGCCGAGCGTATTGAGCAGGAGGATGTTCGACCGCGCCACGCGCGAATGTAGGATATCGCCGCAAATCGCGACAATCAGCCCGGCAATCCGCCCCTTATGGCGGCGGATGGTCAGTGCGTCGAGGAGAGCTTGGGTCGGATGCTCATGGCTGCCGTCGCCGGCATTGATCACCGAGCAGCCGACCTTCTGAGCGAGAAGCTCGACCGCGCCGGCAGCGTGATGCCGCACCACGAGAAGGTCCGGGCGCATCGCGTTCAAGGTCACCGCGGTGTCGATCAGGGTCTCGCCCTTCTGCACGGACGAGGACCGTACCGACATGTTCATCACGTCGGCGCCGAGCCTTTTGCCCGCGAGCTCGAACGAGCTCTGGGTCCGGGTCGAGGATTCGAAGAAGAGATTGATCAGCGTGCGGCCGCGGAGGTCGTCACGCTTCTTGGCCACCTGGCGGCTAAAAGTCGCGGCCTGTTCGGAAAGATCAAGCAGGCCCACGATTTCATCGCGGGAAAGCCCTTCGATCCCAAGCAGATGGCGATGAGGGAAGTAAAATTCGGTCGCTTCGGCCGCAATGCTCATTAAAGTGGACTCTATAAGCCCCCTTTGCGCGCGCGGCAAGCTTGGCGGAGCGGTCAGGCTGTGGCAGCAATGGGGTCAATCCGAAAGCTTCCGAGAAGATCATGCCTCCCGATCCAGCCCCGGGCGAACCAGTGTTCAACCAGAGCCCGCCTTGGGCCGATGTGAATTTGTTCACCTCGGATCTGGCCTTGCGCGAGGCCGTTGCCCGCGAGGGTGCGGCCGACGCCGCCGACAATCTGACCGCCTTCGGCCGTCTCACCGGCAGCGCCGCGGCGGGCGAGCTTGGACGCCTAGCCAATGAGCATGCGCCGCGGCTTCGCGATTTCGATGCCGGCGGTGCCCGCCTCGACCGCGTCGAGTTTCATCCCGCCTATCACCGACTCATGGGGTTCAGCACCAGCCAGGGGCTCCATTGTTCGACCTGGGAGCATCTGGGGAATGGCGGCGCGCCACGGCCCAGCGCCCATGTTGCTCGCTGCGCCGGAAGCTACATGGCCGCCCAGATGGAGGCCGGCCATTGCTGCCCAATCACCATGACCCACGCGGCGGTGGCGACGCTCCGCCACGAGCCGGCGCTGGCCCGCAGCCTATTGCCTCGCCTGCTGGCGCGAAGTTACGACCCGCGCTTCGTGCCGTGGCACAAGAAGCAGGCCATCACCATCGGCATGGGGATGACCGAGCGCCAGGGCGGCACCGATGTCCGCGCCAACACGACCACGGCCGCGCCGCTCAACAGTCCAGGCGCAGGCAAGCCCTACGCCATCACCGGCCATAAATGGTTCTTGTCGGCGCCGATGTCGGACGCCTTTCTGGTGCTGGCGCAGGCCAAAGCGGGTCTGTCGTGCTTTTTCGTGCCCCGCTTCATGCCCGAGGGCTCGATCAACCGGCTCAGGCTCGAGCGCCTGAAGGACAAGCTCGGCAACCGGTCCAACGGCTCCGCCGAGGTGAGTTTCGACGGCGCCCTCGGCTATCTGGTCGGAGAGGAGGGGCGTGGTGTGGCCACCATCATGGAGATGGTGACGCTGACCAGGCTCGATTGCGCCGTGTCCTCGGCCGCGTTGATGCGGCAGGCGCTCGCGCGGGCCATGCACCACGCACAGCATCGCAGCGTCTTGCAGAAGCGGCTGATCGATCACCCTTTGATGCTCCAGGTCCTTGCCGACATGGCGCTCGACGTCGAGGCCGCGACCGCGCTCGCCTTCAGGCTCGCGCGCGCCTTCGATGGCGGAGCGGATGAGGACGAGGCGGCCTATCGCCGGCTGATGACGCCGGTCACGAAATATTGGGTGTGCAAGATCGCGCCGGCACTGATCTGCGAAGCCATGGAGTGCCTGGGGGGCAACGGTTATGTGGAGGAGGGCGGCTTCCCGCGCCTCTATCGCGAGGCGCCGGTCAACGCCATCTGGGAGGGCTCCGGCAACGTCTTGTGCCTGGACATGCTGCGGGCGGTGGAGCGCTCGCCCGAAACGCTCGAGCGCGTTCTGGCTGGGATCGAGGTGACGAGCGGTGGCGAGCCAAGATTGAAATCGGCCGTGGATGGGGTTCGGATTCTTCTCGCCGAGGCTGCGAGGGACCAGGCCAGGGCCCGGGCCGTGGTCGAACTTTTGGCGCTGACTGCCGCCGGCGCTCTTCTTCAGGCCCACGCGCCGCCTGCCGTGAGCGACGCCTTCCTCGGATCGAGGCTTTATGGCGCGTTCCGGCATAGCTATGGCGTTGGGATCGCCGGGGCCGACATCGAGGGCATTGCCGGTCGCGCCGCGCCCATGGTTGCCTGACCTCCAGGCCGGGAAGCTTTTTCAAACCAGAACCGGGTACTCAGTGTAGGTCCTTTGCAGTATCGTCTTCTCACCGTCTTGCCGAGTCTTGCGGCAGACGAGATCCAGAGGAGGAAAGGATGCGTAAGCTTGCGCTTGCCGTCGCGGTGATGGTTGCAGTGATCGGTGCCGGATTGTTTGCCTGGAAGGCCGAGGCGACGGCCACCATTGGGGCGGCGACCCTTGGCGCCGCGGCCAAGAACTATTCTCCCGTGCAGAAGACCGCGTGCAGGGGGTGGGGGCGCCATTGCCCTCCGGGGTTCACCTGGCGCTGTGGGCCTTATCGCTGCTGGTGCCGTCCCTGTTAGTTTTGACCGAAACGTAGCTATGGCGAGGCCGCCCTTTGCGGCCTCGTTCGATTCTCGGACCTCGGAGGAACCCGAAATTGCTCGAAGGGTCTGATCTGGGTCAAGGCGGGCTACCCTCGCCCGCATTAAGTTTCAATAACTTATAGTTTACCCCTGGGCGCGAATCATTGAGGATCGGGGCGATGGGCTTCCGATGACCCCCGTCAAGAGGTCATTCGGTGACGTCGTCTTTTTTTCGTGACGGTGTCATGCGGACGAAGCCAGCGTTTCATGATGCGGTCATAGGTTTGGTCAGGCGGAGGCTTAACCATGATGAGCTTGCCCTTTCTTCTGTTTGCCTGCGCTCTTGGCGCGGCGTGGACGAGTCGTCGCGAGGCGGCGATGGGGTTCTGGGTCGCTGGCATTGTCGTGTTTCTTGTGTTGTTCCGTATTCACGCAACGGAAGTGCTGAATATCGGACTGTAGCCGGAGTGTTTTGAGTGACCCCGAACCTGTCGAAACTGCTCAACGCCCTTGGGCTTGTGGCGATCGATACCGTGCTTGTGGTCGCCTTTGCCGATCAGCTCTGGTTCCGCGACCTGCCATGCCCGGTCTGCATTCTGCAGCGGGCAGGCTTCATCGCGGCGGCGTTCGGACTGGCGCTCAACCTCATCTACGGACCGCGGCCAAGCCATTACGGCATCGCCATCCTCGGCGCGGTGGCTGGTGGCATCATCTCGGCGCAACAAGTTCTGGTCTATATCGTCCCGGATAGCGGTTCTTACGGCAATGCGATCTTCGGGCTGCACCTCTATACCTGGGCGCTGCTGATGTTCGCGCTGATCGTGGTGGGAAGCGCTTTTATGCTGCTGTTCGACCGGCAATTCGCGCCGACCGAGC
>JBAUEK010000043.1:0-1882 GCA_049678565.1 Methyloceanibacter sp.
GACGGCAAAGCCGTGGCTCTTCAGCTCCGCCGCGATGGCCTTGGCGTCGGACACGGGATTGTCGAGGCTGGAGAGATGCTGGTACGCGCCGATGCCGACGATGAGCGCCACGCGTTTGCCGTCGGCGACGGCCGGGAGCCAGGCCGAGACGATAAGCATCGACGCTGCGATCAGGGTACGAAACATGACGGTTCGCGCCTTTCAACGCGCGCAAAGCCGGGCCTCGGCAAGCCAGCTTTGACAATGCGAACCTAACATTGGCACGCCGCGCCGCCCATACCAGAGGCAAGGTGCCGCTTTTGCCACGATTGTGAATAGACTGGCCCGCCAGGGGCTCCTAAATCCCCGCGGCAGGAAGCTTAGCGAATCCGCGATGCACCGCATTCTTTCCCGGCTTATTCCCCTGATGGCTTTGGCCGCCGCGCTCGCGCTTCTGCCTGTGACCGCAGGCGCGGAGCCCAAGCCGCCGAGCGAAGAGGAATCCGCGGACGCCGATTTCGCCAAGAGCTTCATCGGCAAGAATTACGACGGCGACCTCGAGATCGAGGGCTGGGGCGATTTCGGCGGCGGCCTCGTCTCCAACCCGATCTTCGTCCGCCAATATCAGCGCGAGGATGGCACCTTCCTGGTGTTGACCAGCCGCCAGCTCGACAAGGGGTCCGCCGCCTCCCCCGCCAATTACGAAGTCGCCGATGCCCTGATCGTGCCGCCGCCGCAATCCGGCGTCGAATTCACCATCTCCTGCGTGCAAGGCCAGGACCCGACGCTGCGCTTCATGGGCGAGGCCAAGGGGCCCGAAAACAAGGAATGGTGTAGCGAGGTTCGGCGCGCCTGGGAAATCTCGATCGAGACCGGCCAGATCTCAGCGGCCAAGACCAAGGGCATTCGCTGCACCAATGTGAGCTGGGGGCAATAGCGAGGCGCAGCTTGTCTGCCTACTCCCAAACCGGCAGCTTCTCTTCCGCCGCCAGCGCGGCCATGCGCGATTCGAGCTCGCGCGTGAACCCGGCGTAGGATTCCTGGCCGTAAATCGGGTCGCCCACACTGACGGTGCAGTTGAAGGGAACGAACAGGGCCGAGCCCTTGGGCAACGCCTTGCCGAGCCCGTGCGCGAACACCGGATGCACCGGCACTTGCGGCCGAGCCTTGGCCAGGTGGCCGATGCCTTTCTTGAATTCGGCCAGCGTCTCCGGCTCGCCCCGCGATCCCTCCGGGAACAGGATGAGGATATCGCCACGGTCGAGCGCCTGCTCGCAGATCTCGAGCGGATTGCCGCCCTCCTTGGCGCTGCCGCGCGCGACCGGAATGATGCCGATGATGTTAAGCGCGAACCAGCCCATCGGGCCGGGCTTGAGAAAATAATCGGCCGCCGCCACGGGACGGAGATGGGACAGCAGGCGCAACGGGAACAGCGACATCAGCGCCAGCGTATCGAGATGGGAATTGTGATTGGCGGCGACGATCGCAGGCCCCTTCTTCGGCAGCTTTTCGCGATGGCGCACGGTCAAGCCCAGCGCCACCAAGATCACCGCCCGCACCACGACGGCGAAAAACACGAAGCGCAAAACTTTGGTCATCGGTCCGCCCATCACGAATAGAAAAAGTAGCGGATGAAATGCGTGAACACCGGCGCCGCGTAAGTGAGACTGTCGACACGGTCGAGAATGCCACCATGGCCCGGGATCAGGCCGCCGCTGTCCTTCACCCCGAGATCGCGCTTCATCGCCGACATGGTGATGTCGCCGAGGAAGCCCGAGACGCCGATGATGGCGCCGGCGAGCGCCGCCCAGCGGAAGTCCATCGGTGTCAAATAGGGACCGATCGCGGCCGCGACCAGGGTGGTGGTGGCAATGCCGCCGATCAGCCCCTCCCAGGTCTTTTT
>JBAUEK010000044.1:0-1512 GCA_049678565.1 Methyloceanibacter sp.
CGCGGACCGCGTGGTCGAGACCATTGGCGAGGCTGCGCGTACGGGCCGCATCGGCGATGGCAAGGTGTTCGTGCTCGACCTCGAAGGCGCCATGCGGGTGCGCACCGGGGAGATGGGCGCCGACGCACTCTGACCCGCGCGCCCCGGCGGCCCCATGACTTTTCGCTCTTACCTTGACCATATCTTCGAACGGCCCAAGGAGGAGATTGCCGCGGCCACGGTCGTGCGCAATTTTTCGATCTGGTTCTTCAACCTCTTGCGCAATTTCGTCCTGGTCGGGCTGCTGAAATATTTCTACGACAAGACCGGCAGTCCGGTGCTGTTCTGGATCCACCAACTGGCCATTTTCGTCATCTTCATCTACTGCGTTTCCTATCTCGATCAGTGGTACGTCAATTTGTTCGGCTTTCTTGACGACAAGCGGACGGCGCACCGGCTCAATCTCACTTTGAACGTCCTGATCACCATCGCCCTTTTCATCCTGATCAATAAAGCGACGGGAATCGTGGTGGCGGAACTCTCGCAGGCCCATGCCAGCGTAAAGGGCTCCTAGGGCCGCTTGAGCCTTTACGGACTAAGGGAACCAGGCGAAGGGGTGGTGGTTATAAGACTCGCCCAGGCCACCTATATGAAGCGGGCGCCCCTGGTGACCTGATAGGATTGAGCTTGGACCACGAATATCATGGATGACATGCCGAGAGGTGATGGCACTGCCCTGATTGCGCGTCCCGGGGATTCCCTCGGCGGCCTCGCCATGCCGCGCCGGAAAAACAAGCCGGCCAAGGCTGAGTCCAAGTCCCGCTGGTCGCGCGAGAAGATCGTCAAGCAGAGCGCGCTCGGCGCGTTGTTGCGGCCGGTCGGCGTTTCGGTCGCGCTGGTGCTGTCGGCCTACGCGCTGGTCTCGCTCGGCACCACCTTCTACCGGAGCTATGAACGGCACCTCGATCACACCGCGCCGACCCATGCCGATGGAAGCGTGTTCGATATCTTGTTCGGCGATGCGAGCCTGCCGCCCGATGCCGTCGATCTCGTGGTCAAGGACGTTGATGGCACGTTGCATAAAATGGTGGCGAGCAAGTCCGAGGCGGACGAATTCGTCAACAACACCATTTTGATGCTCGACGACGAGCGCGCACGCATCAAGCAGTCCGCGCATGAGGATCTCGACCGTGCCTTCGCGCTCGCCTTCCAGGATCGCGATCAGGCCATCGACGGATATGCCGATTGGTTCTTCGAATGGAAGCGCTCTTATGTGGTGCTGAAGGAGTCGCTGACTTCGGCCATCACCCGCTTCTTCGAGGTCGGCAAATATGAATCACTGACCGAGGCGATCGAGGCCGACGTCAAGGAGTACTTCCTCAAAAATTACAAGGAGCAGGTGCTGAAGCCCGAGCTCCGCGACCAGACCATCACGCAAGGGGTGGAGCAGGCGGTACGCCACGCCCATGACAGCTATCGCCGGGTGATCGCCAATGGCGACATGCGGCTGCAATTGTTCCTGGCCAAGCACAC
>JBAUEK010000045.1:0-8426 GCA_049678565.1 Methyloceanibacter sp.
CTCTCACGAAGAGATCGTCGCACTCGCTTGCGAGGCCTGGAACAAACTTGTCGATCAGCCGTGGAAAATCATGTCCATCGGCAGGCGCGATTGGGCAAATGCATGCTGATCAGCGCAAGTTGGTATAACGCGGCTTTCGCGTCTCCAAGCATTGCGGCATCAGGATGCGGCGGCCATAGTCGCGCCTCACCAAGCACGACAGGGGAGACGATGGCGGCATGAGCAAGCGCATTGTGTTGAGAGTGGGCGAGGCCCTCGTCGCCGGCGGGCCGCCGGGCACCGCGGCGGAGCCCGAGGTCGCGATCGGCGAGCTGGACGGGCCTTTCGGCACCGCCTTCGCCAATCTTCTGGGCAATCAGGTGGCCGGGCATTCGCGCGTGCTGGCGCTTCTCAACACCGACGTCATGGTGCGTCCGCCCACGATCTGCGTTAGCAAGGTGACGGTCGACAACTCGCGCTACACCAACATTCTGATGGGCACCGTGCAATACGCTACCGCGATGGGCGTGCTCGACGCCGTGCGCTCGGGCGACATCCCGAAGGAAAAGGTCGACGAGCTCGGCATCATCGTCTCGCTCTGGCTGAACCCTGGCGTCGCCAAGATCGAGGACCTGGACCACCAGATCCTGTTCGATATCCATCGCCAGGCGACCGGGCTCGCGATCCACAAGGCGATGAACTACGAGCCCACGATCGACTGGCTGCTCGAGAACCAGGACAAAATCGTGCACAAATATTTCGAGAAGGGCCTCAAAGGCGAAATCTGACATCGAGCCGGGACTTGCGACTTAAGATTAGTGGGGTGCGTGCGTGGGAAAATTCCGCAACATTCTGGAAACGGTGGGCAACACACCCGTCGTAAGGATCAACAGGCTGGCGCCGCCCGGCGTGAACCTGTTCGTCAAGATCGAGGCTTTTAATCCCCTCGGCTCGGTGAAGGATCGCTTGGCGCTCGGCATCATCGAGGCTGCCGAGAAGTCGGGCCAACTTAAGCCGGGGCAAACGGTGATCGAGGCGACAAGCGGCAACACCGGCATCGGCCTTGCCATGGTGTGCGCGGTGAAGGGCTATCCGCTCGTGGTGACCATGGCGGAGCAGTTCAGTGTCGAGCGGCGCAAGCTCATGCGCTTTCTCGGTGCCAAAGTGGTGTTGACGCCCGCGGCAGGACGAGCTTTCGGCATGGTGGTCAAGGCCGTCGAGCTTGCGGAGACGCATGGTTGGTTTCTGACGCGGCAGTTCGAGAACGAGGCGAATGCAGACATGCATTCGCGTACGACAGCGCCGGAGATCATCGCCGATTTCAAGGACGAGAGGCTCGATTACTGGGTCACGGGATATGGCACGGGCGGGACGCTGAAGGGTGTCGCGCGCGTGCTCAAGGCCGAGAGGCCCAACACCAAGATCATCGTCTGCGAGCCCGAAGACGCGCCGCTGCTCGGCAGCGGGATTGAGCAGGCGCGCAATCTGGATGGCTCTCCGGCTTCGGTACACCCGGCCTTCAAGCCGCATCCAATGCAAGGCTGGACGCCAGACTTCATCCCCAAGCTCACGGATGATGCCGTGGCCATGCGCCTCATCGATCGCATTCTCGAAATCAAGGGATCCGAGGCCATCCACTGGAGCCAAGAGCTTGCCCGAAGGGAGGGTATCTTCGTCGGCATCACCGCCGGAGCGACTTTTGCGGGCGCCCTGCAGATTTGTGTCGATGCGTCGGAGAATGCAAACATTCTTTGCATGCTCCCCGATACTGGCGAGCGCTATCTTAGCACGCCGCTATTTGCTGATGTGCCGGTGGAGATGACGCCAGAGGAGCTGGAAATCTCACGCTCATCGCCGAGCGCGCAGTTTGAAGCGTGAATTGATGTGCGACGGAGTGTCCTAATCCGCCATGAAGCGCAGCGCCGGCATTTTACTGTATCGCCGCTCACCTAAGCTCGACGTGCTGCTCGTCCATCCCGGCGGGCCGTTCTGGGCGAAGAAGGACAGCCACGCCTGGTCGATCCCCAAAGGCGAATATGAAGACGGTGAAGACCCGCTTGCCGTGGCGCGGCGCGAGTTCGAGGAAGAACTCGGCACCCCGCCGCCCCGAGGCAAAATGATCGAGCTTGGCGAGCTGGCGCAGCTGAGCCGCAAGCTGGTCAAGGCTTTCGCCATCGACGGCGACTTCGATCCAGCGGCCTTAAAGTCCAACCGGTTCGAGATGGAATGGCCGCCAAGAAGCGGGCGTATGCAGTCCTTCCCCGAAGTCGACCGAGCCGAATGGTTCACGCCCGACCAGGCGCGCGAGAAAATCTTGGCCGGGCAACGCCCCTTCATCGACCGGCTGCTGGAGCGTCTTGCGAAACGTGTGCCTTGAGGCGAATGCTAGGGAAACGCGTGTGTTTTTGGGGTTGCGCAAGCAGCGCCAGACGTGTTCGACTCTGGGGGATCGGGGCGTTTGGCGGGGGATCTCGCTTCGCCCAACAGAATAGGGTTTGGCGCCGCGCCTCGGGCGAGGCGCCGGAGACGGGAATTTCGTCGCCGTATGTTTGGTAGACTGGAACTGGTCAGGTTTCTCCTCCCCGCAGCGGCCGTGGCTCTGTTTGGGCTTGGCAGCGTCGCACCCGCGACCGCCGGCATTCTCGATCCGCTCAATCCGTTTCGATCGAACACCACCACCGGGGCCATCGGCGCGGACGAGAAGGCGCGCCGCGAACAGGCGCGCAACGAGCTCTATGATCGGCTGAGCCCCGGCTACAGCATGACGGTACCGTTTGTGAGCGAGGCGGCCATCGCCGCGCTGCAGCAGGGCATCGCGCGCTATCAGCGAATCGTTGCCGCCGGCGGCTGGCCGGCGGTGCCGGCGGGCACCACCCTCCGGCCCGGCGACTCGGGGTCGGAGATCGTGGCGATCAGGCGCCAGCTTGCTCTCAGCGGCGATCTATCCAACGACAATGGCAGCGGCCGGTACGATTCAGAGTTCCAGGATGGACTAGCCCGCTTCCAGATTCGCAACGGGCTGCGGGTCAGCGGTTTTGTCGATTCGAGGACGATTGCCGCGCTCAATGTCTCGGCGCAGGAACGGCTGCAGCAGCTGCAGACGAATCTTGCTCGCGTCCAGTCGCTGATGAAGATCAACAAGGCGCCGCGCTACGTGCTCGTCAACGTGCCGGCCTACACCCTACAGGCGATCGATCACGGCGCTATCGGGCTCCAGAGCAACGTCGTCGTGGGCAAGCCGACTCGCGCAACGCCTAAGGTCTCGGCGAGAATCATCGAGGTGAATTTCTATCCCACCTGGACCGTGCCCAAGAGCATCGCCACGGCCGATCTGATCCCCAAGCTACGTAAAGACCCGAGCTATTTCGTCAATGAGCATTTCAGCGTGATCGCGAAGTCGCGGGCTATCGATCCGATGACGATCGATTGGAACGCGTCGGACGCCGTGAACTACAGATTCGTGCAGGACCCGGGCACGTTCAATGCGCTCGGCGTCGTGCGCATCAACATGCCGAACAAGCACAGCGTCTATATGCACGACACGCCGCTCAAGCAGCTCTTCGGTCAGTCCCTGCGTGCGTTCAGCTCGGGCTGCGTGCGCGTGCAGCAAGTGTTCGACCTCGTGGCGTGGCTGCTCGGTCCGCAGAAATGGACGCCAGAGAAGGTGCAGGCCGCAGTCGACAACGGCAAGAGCATCAATGTGAAGCTCTCAAGCGCCGTCCCAGTACATTTCGTCTACCTCACCGCCTTCGTGTCGGACAACGGCGTTGCGCAGTTCAGGCCGGACATCTATGGCCGCGACGCGCCGGGGGCCGATGAGGCCGACGATGGAAGCACCGTGGTGGCCCAACAGCGCAGCGCCGTCACACCCTGACCGCGCTGCCCCCTTCGCCACTTCCTCCCTCCAGCCTCAAGCGGACAATTGAGCGCAGGCGACGCACCGCCGCGCGCGACATCAGAACGCAACGACACGGCCCTTGGCGCGGAATAGGAATAAGGAGGTGAGCTGAGAAGGATAATTGGGTGCGGCCTCTACATGGGATAGGCTTGCGGGCTGAAGCGCAAAGAGGCAGCCTGACCAGGCTTCGCCTGATCGAGATTGCCGCGGCCGTTCTGCTGACGCTTGCCGCGCTCCTGTTCGTCGCCCTGGCGGTGTGGGCGGTCTGACTCTGCCTCTCGCCTAGATCTTCGGCCCACCAGGGTCTCGATCGGACCGCTCGGGGCGATACTTAACGCCAGCGGGGAGATGGTGTCGCAGCCATTCGGCGCCCCCGGCATAGGCCCTCTTCGTCACCTGGCCAAGACCGGCGGAAGCCGCCACGGTTTTGGCGTGCCACCATTCCTCGCCTGCGGATCTTGGGGCGAGGACGCGAAACACCAGCCAATGCATGAGCGCGACATCGAGCGCCATGAACACGCCGGCGAAGACGACATCGCTCAGGAAATGCCCGCCTTCTCCCATGCGGATCAGGCCGCTGAGGGTGCCGGCGGTCAAGGCGGCGGCCATCAGCGCCGCACGCCGGCGGCGTGCCAGCATCACGATGGCGAAGCCAAGGGCGAATGTCGCCGACGCCTCGCCGCTGATGAAGGAGCAATTGCGCTCGCATGACCCGGACCGCTCCAGCACAGGGGTGAAGCGATCAGGACCACCGAACTCGACGACGTGCAGCGGCCGCGGCCGAGCCCAGTTGTCCTTGAGTAGGGTGTTGGCGATGAGACCTGGTCCGGTGATCAGCACGAGCGCGAGAAAGATCCATTGGGCGAGGCCGAGGCCGAACAGGCGGCGGCTCCTGGCAAGGGCAAGCACGATGCCGGCCACGGCGGTAATGGCCGCCGCCCAGGTCAACGCCCGGAAGCCGAAGCGAAGTGCCGCGGCGAGGGCCGAATGGTTGAAGGCGAAATGCCGCGGCTCGATATAGAAGAGGCGGCTCACGGCGAGATCGAGGTCGGGCCAGCCGACAAAGATCAGGGCGGCGGCTACGCCGATCAGCGCCGCTATGGCCCAAAGCTTGAGACGGGCGTCGGCATCCGGAGAGGGGTCAGTCTGCATCGACACCCTTATACCCCCGCAACAGATAAAAGCGCCCCTGGCGCACCGGGCTCTCGCTCGGAAAGCTTCGCTGCTCGATGAAGTCGGCGTCGAAGCGCTTCAGCACCGAACTCTTCGTCTGGAGTTGGGTCACATAAAGAACCGGCTCGGGTGCTGCCGCGGTGAAGGGATGGGTCATCTCGAAATGATTGCGCGGGTGCTCGGCGCGCGACCACAGCGAGATGGGCAGCGGCATATCCCTCAGATAATAGAGCAACTCTCCCGTCACCTCGCGATTGTCGGTGAGCACGGATTTCGCCCCTTGAGCCTCGGCCAGACGGCGGGTGGTCGCGGCGAGCTCTTGCCAGCCAAGGACGCGAGCATAGGGGTTCCAAGCGGCGCCGGTGATAGTCGTGATCCTGGGCGCGAAGATCGGTGCGAGCGTGATGATGAGCGCCGCGCCGAGATGCAGCCCAAGTGAAATCCGAAACAGCCTTGGCCGGTACTCGAGCAGCGCCGCGGTCACGAGGATAGTCGCGGCGGGATAGGCGGCGGCGGCCCAATTGGCGAGCGCCCGGGAAAGCAGCGCTTGCACAATGAGAAGAAGGATCACGGGCACCGAGAAGGCAAGCAATCGGCATTGAGGTTGTTCGCAGCCCCGCCGCAGGGTGCTCCAACTGATGAAGATCAGCGCGGCAAAGAGGATCGGACCGAAGACGGCGAATTGAGAACCCACGAATTCCAGGGCGGCGTCGAAATGGATCGGAAACTCGCTCCAGCCCGCATTCGCGGCCGTATGGGAGAAGGTGGCGAAGCCGTGGCTGGCGTTCCAGAGAAGGTTCGGCGCGATGAACGCGAGCATGAACGCGAGCATGGCGACGCCGCGGCCGCCACGAAGCGCGTCGCGCGCCTTGGCGTCGCTCCAGGCGTCGATCGCCATGCACAGCACGAAATAGATCGCGGCATATTTGGCCAGCAGTCCGAGCCCGATGCTGGCGCCGACCAGTAGGGCGAAGACCATGCGCCGGCTTTCGACCAGCCTGATCCAGCCATAGAGGGCCAAGGTCCAGAGCAGGAGAAGCGGCACGTCGGTGGAGATAAGGAGGGAGGAGAACGACGCCGCGGGCAACGTGGCGAACACCACCGCCGACCAGAATCCAACGCGACTGCCGTAAAGGGCGCGGGCGGCGAGGAAGACGAATATCGAGGTGAGGGTATAGAGGATGGGCGAGGGCGCACGCACGCACCATTCGGCGTTGCCGCAAAGCTCCGTCGCCCCCCGGATGATCCAGGCGATCAGAGGAGGCTTGGTGAAATAGCCAAAGGCGAGCTCGCGCGACCAGGTCCAATATTGGGCCTCGTCGAAGAACAAATCGGTCCGCGCGAGCATGAGCGCGAGCAATCTGATAACAAGCAGCGCGGCTAGGAGCGCGAGCAGCCAAGTCCAATAATCCTGGTCTCCCCAGGGACGCTGCCAGGGACGCAAAGTGGCGGGGCGCGCGGCTTCAGGTGCTTGCAAGGCGATCACGAATGATGATGGGGATCAGCGCCTCCTCTACAATGTTGTGCGCTGAATTGAAAGCTTGCTACTGATCCGGGGCTCTGCCCCTCTTGGCCCCGAGGCCCGGATTGTAAGGGTTTGCCATGCGTATCTCCGTCGTCATCCCTGCCTATAACGAGGCCGGCAATATCGGCCGGCTGATCGAGGAGACGATCGCCGCCGTGCCCGAGGCAAGCCTGGAGGAGGTGGTTGTCGTCGACGATGCCAGCGACGACGGGACCGACGCCGAAATCAAGGCCCTGCTCGGCCGCCACGGGGCCTTGCGCTATCTCCGTCATGGCAGCCGCGCGGGGCAAAGCGCCGCGCTCCGCAACGGGGTGATCGCGGCCACCGCCCCTGTCATCGCCACCATGGATGGCGACGGCCAGAACGATCCGGCCGACATCATGCGGCTCGTGGCCAGGCTTGGCCCCGAGGGGGGTGAGCCTGCCCTGGTAGGAGGTTTGCGGGAGGGCCGGAAGGCCAAGGGCTCGCGCAAGGCCGCCTCCCGCTTCGCCAACTGGATTCGCGATAAGGTCCTTGCCGATGGCTGTCCCGATACGGGCTGCGGGCTCAAGGTCTATCGGCGCGACGACTATCTGCGGCTGCCCTATTTCACCAGCATGCACCGCTATCTGCCGGCCTTGTTCCTCACTTATGGTCACCAAATCGCCTATGAGCCCGTCAATGATCGGCCCCGGCTGCGAGGCGCGTCAAAATACACCAATCTCGGACGGGCCCTAATTGGGCTATATGACCTCGTCGGCGTGAGCTGGCTGCGCAAGCGGACCTCGCTGCCTCCGGTCGCGGAGCAGTTGCCGGGGACGAAGGCGGACGGCAAGGAGACGCGCGGGGACCAAGCCAGGGTGGGATCTTAGTCGAATGAGCCTTTCGTTTCTCACATCTTGGTGGGCTGAGATACCGACCACGGAGCTCGTCTGGATCACGATCGGCTTCTTGGCCCAGTTTATGTTCTCCATGCGCTTCATCGTGCAGTGGGTCGCGACCGAGAAGGCGAGGGCGAGCATCATCCCCGAGACCTTCTGGTATTTCAGCTTCGCCGGCGGCTCGATGCTGTTGGCCTACGCCATCTACCGCATGGACCCCGTGTTCATCCTCGGCCAGGCGACGGGGCTCGTGATCTACGCCCGCAACATCTATTTCATCTGGCTTGGCAAGCGGGCGCCGGGCCCAGCCAAGACCGTCTGAACGGCTTGGCGAGAGTGGCGGCTCTCCGCTGAAGGGTGGTTTTGCGCAAGATGAGTCTTCGCCTAAGAGATTTGTCCATCGTCGAACAGCTGGCGCTGGCGCTATCGCTGGTGGCGATCGGCGTTCTCCTGATCGATCCCTTTCTGCTTGAGCGCTCGCAGGCGCTTGCGCCGGGGGTCCGCCAAGCGTTTCGGGACATCACCAATATCGGCCGGTCGAACTGGGTGCTGATCCCCGCAGGCTCGGCGGTGGCGCTCGCTTTGGTGCTCCGGCGGACCCATCAGGGCTTCCGCAATGCCGCCGGCTACGGCCTCATCGCCAGCACGGTCGGCTTCGTCTTCGTCAGCGTCGGAGGCGCGGGCCTCATCGCCAATCTCACCAAATCCATACTAGGCCGGGCGCGCCCGAAACTGTTCGACACGCTCGGAGCGTTCGACTTCCAGCTCTTCGCCTTCGACGCCGATCACGCCTCATTTCCCTCCGGCCACGCCACCAACATTTTCGCGCTGGCAACGGTGCTCGCCATGCTGTGGCCGCGGGGAAGGGTGTTCCTCTACACCGCCGCCGCCTGGATCGCGGCCAGCCGGGTGTTGATCGGGCAGCATTATTTCACCGATGTGGTGGGCGGGGCGATCCTGGGGACCACCTTTCCCTATTTCGTACGGGAGC
>JBAUEK010000046.1:0-9153 GCA_049678565.1 Methyloceanibacter sp.
CGAAGCAGGGTTGGGACGAGGTCAAGGCCTTCGCCAAGGCCATCGCCGATGCGCTGGTTGGTGTCAGGCCGGACCGCTACACCGCCAATCCGCTGAAGCGGACGCGGGTCGGCAAGATCTTCGTCGATTATCTCCGCAATCAGCGCGGCGGCTCGGCCATCATCAATTTCTCGACCCGGGCCAAGGCGGGAGCGCCGGTCGCTTGCCCGCTGCGCTGGGACGAGCTCAAGGGCCTCAAATCGGCGAGCCCCTATAGCCTGAAAACCCTGCCGGCGCGGCTGAAGGCGCAGAAGAGCGACCCCTGGGAGGGCTTCTTCACCACGCGCCAGTCGATCACAGCCAAGGAGCGGAAAGCGCTCGGACTCGGCTGATCCGCGCGGGAGCAGCGACTTCACCTCCCCCAAACGGCGCTATAATGCGAGCGGGCAGATGAAGGGAGAGGTCCCGCATGGCAACGGGTTCACGTTTGACGCCGCGCTTGGCTGTGGGAATCATCGCCTGTCTCGGTCTGCTGGCGCCACCGGCGCATGCGGCCAACCGCGTGGCGCTGGTGATCGGCAACAACGCCTATGAGCACGTGCCGGCGCTGCAAAAGGCGGTGAATGATTCCGAGGCCATCGCCGCGGAGCTGGCGAGGCTCGGCTTCGACGTGGTCAAGGCGGAAAATGTCGGGCGCAGGGCCATGAGCCGGGCGCTGGTCGAGCTCGAGACCAAGATTGTAAGCGGCGACACGGCGCTGATCTATTTCGCCGGGCATGGCTTCGCCGTCGACGGCACCAACTATCTCTTGCCCGTCGACGTGCCCGAGGCAGGCCCAGGCGAAGAGGGCCTGGTGCGTGATGCCTCCTTCGCCGCCAATGGGCTGTCCGAGCGGCTCCAGGCCAAGGGCGCCGCCACCGTGATCCTGATTCTCGATGCCTGCCGGGACAATCCCTTCGCGCTGAAGGGCAAGCGCGGCATCGGCCTGACGCGGGGCCTTGCGCGCATCGATCCGGCCGAAGGCATGTTCGTGCTGTTCTCGGCGGGACAAGGCCAATCGGCGCTCGACCGCCTGAGCGAGACCGACGCCAATCCGAATTCGGTGTTCACCCGCACGCTGCTGACCGAGATGGAACAGCCCGGCCAATCCATGGTGCAGATCGCCAAGCGCACGCAGAGCAAGGTGCGCGATCTGGCGGCCAAGGTCGATCACGTCCAGGTGCCGGCCTATTACGACCAGATCATCGGCGACCTCTATCTGGCGCCGGAGGGCGCGGCGGCGGCGCAAGGCGGCGTCGCCACGCTGGAGGAGGGCGGGGGGCAAAGCGTGTTGCCGCAGCCGGAGCAGAAGCTCGCGGCGCTGGCGGCGAGCCCGCAACCGATCGCGAGCTTCATCCGCTCCAACAGCGGCTGGATGGTGACTGTGTCGCTGCCCGAGCCCGCGACCCAGTTCGGCTACCGCATCGGCGAGAGCGGCGACTTCACCGATGCCGGTCTCATCGACGCGCTCGACCCGCGCACGGGAACGCGCATGCCCAAGACCTCATTCGAGATGGCGCCGGACCAAGGCCAGACCACGCTCTACGTCACCTGGCGCGACAAGCGCGGCGAGCAGGCCGAGATCGTACCGATCAATTTCGATCCCAATGCCGCGCTGGTGGACGAGCAGAAGAAGATCCTCGACCAGTTCTGGACCAGCTGGATCGCGTTTCGTGAGTGGCAAGGGCTGACGGTCTATTTCACCCAGCTCGTCACCTATCGCTGCGCCATTGGTGAAGTCCATTACGGGCTCGGCGACGGACCGACCGACAAGCTGTTCAAGCTGCCGCCTTGCGATCCCGCCGATCCGCATAGCGTTCCCGAGAACGCCACGCTGTACATGAAGGTGCCGCCGAAGACAGCGTCGATGCA
This sequence comes from Methyloceanibacter sp., assembly GCA_049678565.1. GTDB lineage: Bacteria > Pseudomonadota > Alphaproteobacteria > Rhizobiales > Methyloligellaceae > Methyloceanibacter. The sequence goes on from JBAUEK010000046.1 coordinate 1,891, forward strand.
GGTGCAGCTCACCTATGCCGATGGCAGCCAATCCGCGACGCGGACCTTCAACGCGCCGAAATAGGGGATGGAACCCCGCCGCGCCGCGATCCGGGCTTTGCTTCGGGCCGATTCGACCCCTAAGATGCAACGATCCCAGCAACAATCGAAAGGAGGTGATCCAGTGTCTCATTGTCTCATGCCGCGGTCGCCGGCACCCATGACCTGGATTCTCGCTTCTGGCGAGGTCAGCGTCGGCTAGCGACGCCTCACAGCGGACCGGAAACGGCCGCGGTCGACAATGCAAGGGCTGCTCTCCGCAAGGGGGGCAGCCCTTCTTGTTTGGCGGATCCCCAGTTCCCGTTCACAAACTCAGCCTCATTGAAAGATTGTTCACGCCCTCTGCTGCATTCTGCGGGCCATGGGGGTTCGGGTTGCGTATCTGGCCGTAAGTATGGCGGTGGCATTGCTCGTCGTTGGTTGCGCGAGCAACCGGCTGGCGGAGCCGCGCGCGCGCTGGCGGGCTGAGGCCGATTCTGCCTGCATCGCCAGCGGCGCGGTGAGGGCATCGCCCTATATCCAATCAAGCGCCCGCGTCGGCGGCATCGCCTGCGGCATGGAAACGCCGCTCAAGGTCTCAGGCCTCATTGACGGCCGCGTCGCCGTCACGCCCATCGCGACGATCAATTGCCCGCTGACGGCGGCGCTGGATCGCTGGATGAGGGCCTCGGTCCAGCCGGCGGCTTACCGCATGCTCGGCGAGCCCGTCGTCGGTATCAGGCAGATCGCCTCCTATGGCTGCCGCGGCCGGAACGGCAGCCATCGAGGCCCGCTGTCGGAGCATTCCTTCGGCAATGCCCTCGACATTGCCGGATTCAGGCTGGCGAGCGGCCGGGAGGTCTCCGTGCTCCAGGGATGGTCGCGCGGCAACCCGCGGGAGCGCGCCTTCCTGCAAGCCGTTTTTGCCGGCGCTTGTGCAGAGTTCTACACGGTGCTCGGCCCGGGCAGCGACGCCCATCACACCAACCACTTCCATCTCGATCTGCTCCGCACCAACGCGCGCGGGGGGCGCCATTATTGCCGTCCCCAGCCCAGCCCCGGCGCCTATGCGCAGGCGCCAATGGCCGAGCTGCCGGCCGATAATGTGGGCGCGGTGCCGAGGACTCCGCTCTCTTTCGTCGACCAAGGGCCGCAGAATTTCTGATTTTCGGCCTTACCTGTTGCCGTCTGGCCTCTTCGCGGTTGCAGCATAAGGGGCTATGATCCTGAGTCGCGGGGCGGACGCAGACGGCGCGTAGAGGGGGTTGACTGAGCCATGAGCCTGTCTTGAGGCAGGCACAACGGAGGGGGCGATGGCAACGGGGTCTTTGGCGCACATGTTCGAGGAGATCGCCGCCGGGCTGAAAGCCGGCGACGAGGAGATCTACGGCTGGTTGCGCGACCAGCTCAAGGAGTGTGGCGGCAGCGAGATTTCGGTTGAGCTGGCCATGGGCGTGATTTCCAGCCTGCTGCCGGAAGAGGCGCAAACGGACATGATCGAATCGGCGCAGCAGGCACGCCGCTGGGCGCATTAGCGCGGGAGCAGGAACGCTAGGACCTCCAGTCCATCAGCCAGGAGACGAAGAATTTCGGACTGTCCGCCGCGGGCCGGGCACGATCCCCGATCAGGTTCCGTCGCCGACGCTCCTCATCTTGCTCCGTTGACGCAACGAGCGCGGCGCCGAGCTTCTCCGCCCATCGATCTTCACCGCCGACGAGAGCCGCTTCGATCGGCGCCAGACCGATCGAACCGCAAAGGCTGTGGGCGGCACCCGGCCGGCACCGCCAATCATGCAAACCGAGAAAGCGTGTCCGCGCCCCCGTCGGCCCGGCCAAGCGCTCCAGCACGAACAGGTCGGATTCGAGCGTCAATCCGGTGAGGCGAAACCCTCCTTGCAGTCGCGGCTCGATAAAGTCGAACCAGACCCTGGCCAGGTTCGACACCGGCAGAGTGCGAACGCCAAGGCGGTCGAGACCGCGGGCAAAGAGGAGACCGTCGCTGTAACGCAGATCGGCGAGGGCGAGCATGGTTCCGGTGCGGCGCGCATTGGCCGCACCGGCAGGCGCCATGAACACCGCCGCCGCGGCGCCGCCGAGGGCGAGAAGCTCGCGCCGATCCAATTTGGGTTGCAGCCGGGATTTGCGTTTCATGGCGTTTCCCCGTCCTTGGTCTGGCGCAACGCCCGCGGCCAGATGCCCTGCTTTCCCGGCGAGAGAATGCCATTCGGATCGAGCGTGTCCTTCAGCTGCTCATAGGTGCGCATGGCGGCATGGCCGTTGAAGTCGAACTGCGCCGCAACGAGATCCATCTCCGCGATATGCGCGCGGTAGCCGGCGAGGTGCCGCCGGTGCGCATCCTCGATCAGCGACTTGCCGAGGGCGCGGGCCCGCGCGCATTGCTCCTGGTCGTTGCGGTCGAAAATGATCGAGCCGGTGTTGATGAAGCAGCGCGGCGTCGTGGTGGTCAGGCCGCAATAATGGTCGAAGCCCGCCTCATTGAAGAGTTCCGTCCGCCGGCGATAGAGCTCGAGGAAGTCGGCGCCGCGCATGGGCACGATCAGGGGGCACTCGATATGCGCGCCGGCGCCGCCCAGCCAATTGAGCGGCATCATGTCGACGCTGGGGATGCCGGCGAGCGTCCCATATTCGGGCGGGATCGTGTCGCCGCGCGCGAATTTGAAGGCGAAGATCTCGGCATCGAGGCCAGCGAAAGACTTCTCGACCGTGTCGAGCTTCTCGTTCACGGCCGCTTCGCGCCCATAGAGGCCGAACCGCAGGCCCCAATAGCCGATCTCCATCTTGGCCATCAGCTCCTTGATGGCGCTTTGAGGCATGGGGCCTTTGCCGTCATACCATTCGGCCCGGGTGGAGTTGCCGGCGGCGATGCGCATCCAATTGGCGATGGTCGCGGTGGGGACGGTGCCGTCGAGGCGGAGCCTCCGCAGCGTGTCGATGACGGCCGCGATGTCCTCCTCGCGCTGAAACATCATCTCGACCACCACGAAGAATTCTGGCTCTGGCATCAGCCAAACGCCGATCTTGGTGACGATGCCAAAGTTCGATTGCATGAAGAGACCGTCGAGCGACGGGCCGAAGGCATATTTGTAGAGCGGCCAGGCGGAATTGTCGGTCATGGCGCCAAGACCCGTGCGCAAGACCTCGCCATTGGCGAGGACCACCTTCATGCCGCATTGATGACCGGCGTGGTCCCCGTAAGGGGTGTAGCCGATGCCGTGTTCGAGGGTGTTGCCGAGCACGCTGCCCCAACCCGGGTCGGGACAATCGATCCACAATCCGTGTTTCTGCTCCTGGATGAATTTGTAGAGATCGAGATAAGTGACGCCAGGCTCCACCAAAGCGTAAGCGAGGTCGCCATCGACCTCGATTTTGCGCATGCGCTTCAAGTCGAGAATCATCGAGCCATTGAGGCAGGGAGCAGCACCGCCATAGGCATAGTTGCGGCCGAGCGAGACGGTCCACAGCGGCAGGCGGTAGCGGGTGGCGACGCCGAGCACATCCCTGATTTCATCCACGCTTTCCGGCAAGACGGCGCCTGCCGGCGCGTAGTTCTCGGCCAGGCCGGGGGAATAAGGGTCGGCATAGACGGCGAGGCGCTCCGCCCCCGTCACCACCTGCCCGGCGCCGACAATGGCGCGCAACTCCTCGCAGGCGCTCTCGAATGCAGGGCCTGTCAATCCCGGTGGCAGCGGCAAAGGCACTCTCCGTTCCGTCCCAGTCGTGACACTCGCATGTCAGCGCGATGTTTGTGCGTCAGCTCAACGAGCTAACCCAATCCGGCCTGTGCATAAGCTGATCGTAAGCTGTGCACATTGGGCAGAAAACCCAAATGGCGGTTGCAACCCTGGCGCGGAGGTTCAGCCTTGGAGGCGCTAACGACAAGGATATGATGGGAAATCCGTCAAAAGTGCGGGGAGTGAGGCCAATGACTAGCAAGGATTTTCGGCTGGGCGAGCCGAATGTCGCCTATATCGGCGCGGGCGTGACCGTGAAAGGGGCAATCGTCGTTCCCGACGCCATCATTGTGGATGGAGTGGTCGAGGGCGACGTCACCGCCCCGTCAATTCGCATCGGGCCGTCCGGGATCATCAAAGGAAATGTCATCTCGACCGACGTCGACGTCTTCGGCACTCTCGGCGAGAATGCCGAGGTCAAGGAGTCTCTGCTCGTCCGTTCCAGCGGCCGGGTGGACGGCCGGATCAATTGCGGCGACGTGGAGGTGGAAAAAGGAGGGGTGCTCGCAGGCGGCATTTTCTCCGCCTATACCAGGGCGGAGGTGAAGCCCGTGAACGACAATGCACCTGCGGCGCTGCGTGGCAGAGAATTCGCCGGTGCAGCGAGAAGCGGTCCGTTCAAGCTCGACGCCGCCGAATAATCTTGCAGCCGAGCCTTGCCGGCTTTCAACGCGCCCGTATCGCCGCCGCCTGCTAGGGCGGCGGCCATTGCGGCGGCATCTGGTCGAGAGCTTCCTCGAACGGCGTCGACGAGATGCGCACGTCGCCGGTGAAGGGGTAGTCGAGCACCACGGCGACGAACAAGGTCAGCGCCACCAAGGCGGCGAGCGCCGCGGTCATGAGGACCTGCGCCGTTAGGTTGGATGAGCCGAAGAAGGACGGATAGCCGAGCGTCACCAGGCCGCCTGCCAACATCACCAGCCAGAGCACCGTGGGCACCGAACCGCGGGAGTTGTCCAAGCGCTCGTTCCGGCTATCGTTGATGGTGGTGAGCAGGTCGAGGGCGTGATGGTAGATGGCGACGTCCTTCAGCTGCTCGGGTCGCCCCTCGAAGATCGCCTGGCTGAGATATTGAAGCTCCTGCCCGGCTTTGGCGCTGGTCTTGCCCAACGCCATGTCGGCCCATTCTCTTTCGCGGACCTCCTGAATATAAGAAATTATCTGTTGGCGGATCGGATTTCCCGCCGGCTCTGGCAGCGCGAAGGACACTTGGTGCAGGTTGACGAGCGCCTTGGCTTCATTTCTGACCGCACCCTCGGTGTCCTGGTAATCCTCCCACACGGCAACCACGACGAAGGCGAGCAAGACGGCGTAGAGGACGCCGATCACGGCAAATTTGAAGCCGGCAACCTCGTTGTTGAGGCTGAGATAGTCGGCGCCACAGCGCACGCGCGTGGCGAGCATGAGCCCGATGCTGAAGGCCTCGGCGGCGGCGATGATGATAAACGCCAACAGCCACGGCGATATCTCGTTCAGCAACTCAATCAGGCTAAGCATGCGATCGCGACTCCCATGGAGCGGTACCGCTCGTTGTCGCTTGGGCCGGGTGGCCCTGCCTCCGTGCTCGGCGCGAGGTCAGACAGCGCCAAGGAAATCCATCTTGCCAAGCCCAACGCCGCAAGCCCGCAACAAGCCATAGGCCGTGGTGACGTGGAAGTAGAAATTGGGCAAGGCGAAATCGAGCAAATATGGCTGGCCCTTGAAGCGCATTTGCCGACCGCCCACGCTGAGCTCGATATCGCGACCCTCCGAGCCATCGATGTCAGCGGGCTTGAGGGTCTGCACGAAGCTCACGGTCTTGGCGATGCGCTGCTGGAGCTCGGCGAAACTCTTCTCGTCATCGGCGTATTTCGGAACCTCGACGCCGGCTAGCCGCGCCGTGGTGCCCTTGGCGAAATCGGTGGCGATCAGGACTTGCCGCAAGAGCGGGAACATGTCGGGCGAAAGCCGCCAATTCAGCAGAACGCTCTCGTCGATCTTGCGCTCCGCGGCGTAGGAAGCGGCCGTGTGCAGCATGGCCGAGAGGTTCGCCAGCATGCGCAGAAACACCGGAACGGAGGCTTGATACATCGACAGGGACATGGGGTTCGCCGCTTTCAATCGGAGGGATTGGGGACGCAGACATTAGCGGCGCCGCGCCGGGTCGGTCCAGCGCCGGGCCGAAATGAAGCGAGCGGTCGGGAATGGATATTGGGGGCCAAATCGGGCTCTCGCCGCGACCCGGGGGTGTGCGGTCCGGCGGCGCCGTGCCGGCGTTCGGTCGGAAACGGGACGAGCGTCAGCCTGCCCGGAGACGCAGGGATTTCAGCACGGTGCGCTTGAAGAGGTCATAGGCCGGGCGTCCCATCAGGCCGATCGCCACGATCTTGGACAGGAACGGCGTTGCGCCCAGAAGCGCGGTGAGCGCCGACTTGGCCCAGGGTTCCAGATCGGTCGCGACCGCCACGGGAATCAACGACCAGGCGGCATAGCCACCGACAATCAGCACGACGCCGGAGGCAAAGCGCCAACCGACCCGGGTGGTGGCGGTTTCCTCGGCAGTCACATCGGCTTGGCTTTGGTCTCGCATAGGCGCTTATCCCCTAGAATTGGGACGACAAAGTGTTGCGTTTGGGGCCCCAAAAGCTGGCAGTCACCCTTGCCGCGATGCCAGAGTGGCGGGCGTTACTGGTATATAAGCCATTTAAGATGCAAGTTCCTTACCAAAGCCATACGGTGAACTGAAGCCGAGGCTAACGCATTTCTCCCTACACCAAAGTAAAGAGCTGTTTGCTTTCACACTGGTAGCATCGGGGTCGGGCAAAGACTCATTGCCGCCAAACTCTTTGCTAAAACGGGGAACGGTCCGGTCGCCGGGCAACCCAGATGGAGGAACTGATGAGAGTATCGTTGCTAGTCGCAATATTGGCCTTGGCTTGGTGTGGACAGGCTGAAGCCCGCACGAACTGGGTTCAATCGAATGGACTGCCGTGCGAAACGGTCTGCCGGAAACCAGTCACGGTCGGCGGCCGCCCGAACGCCTTCGTCTGCTCGGGCCATGTCGCAGGCGCCCCCTATGGCGAAATCAGAAGCGGCATGATCGGCCTTGGCGGACAGTTTTGCTACGTGCCGGGAGAGGTCGGCAAGGTTCGTACCGACGGCCCCTTCCTGTGTCTCTGTTCGCCACGGTGATGGCGTCGTCACCTCTCCCTGTGCCGCCCTTTTTCCGGCAATCGACTCGCTTTTGAGCGCCTTTGGGGTTATGATGGGTAAATAAGCGGCAAAAAGGCGCGTTGGGGCACAGAGCTGATTTCGCCCACTCCTGACAGGGAGGAAAAGTCATGCGCCTTGACGAGCTTCCGAAAATCTACGAGCCCGAGACGCTTTCGTTGATGGGCCGCGCCTTGGAGCAGGCGTGGCAAGAGCTCAAGAACGGGGGCGACGTCGTCGATGCGACGGCGACGCGCAGCCAGCTTACCACTACCATCGTGGCCCTCGCTTCGGTTGGCGAGAC
>JBAUEK010000047.1:0-53698 GCA_049678565.1 Methyloceanibacter sp.
GCCCCTTGAAGCGCGGCATCACCTCGATGAAGCTGCACGGGCGGTGGCGGTTGTCGAACTGATATTTGAGGATGCCGTTCCAGGCATCCTTGCACGCGCCCGGCGATCCCGGCAGGCAAAAGATAAACGTATCGCCCGCCATGCCGCCGCATGCTCGCGACTGAATGGTCGAAGTGCCGATTGTGGCGTAGCTCAGCATATGGAACAGGGTGGAGAAGCCATCGACCTCCTTGTCGAAGAGCGGCGCGACCGCATCCGGTGTCACGTCGCGCGCGGCGAAGCCCGTGCCGCCGGTGGAGATCACCACATCGACCTCCGGATCCTTGATCCACTTCTTCACCTGCTTCCGGATTTTCTTGGCGTCGTCGGTGACGATGGCCTGATCCGCCAGCAGATGCCCCGCCTGCCCGATCATGGAGGCGAGCAGATTGCCAGACTTGTCGGTCTTCTCATCGCGCGTGTCCGAAACCGTGAGGACCGCAAAGCGCAGCGGGATGAAGGCGATGCTTTCGTCGATACGGGCCATGGGTTCCTTCCACGCCAAATCTCTTGGCGATCGGCGATGAAAGATTTCAGCGGCGGCCGAGCGCCGCCTTCAACATCAGCAGGTCCCGCCAGGCGTAGCGCTTTTGCTCCGGCTTGCGCAACAAATAGGCCGGGTGCAGCGTGGCGAGCACGGGCAAATCGCCGATGGAACAGGAATAGGTCAGCCACCGGCCCCTGAGCCGCATGATGCCCTCATTGACGCCGAGAACATGCTTCGCCGCGGCACCGCCGAGCAGGACCAAGAGCTTCGGCGACAGCAATTCGATCTCCCGGGCGAGGAACGGTGCGCAGGCTTCGATCTCCTCGGTCGTCGGCGTACGGTTGCCGGGCGGGCGCCAATAGACGGTGTTGGTGATGTAGACGTCCCCCTCGCCGAGCCCGATCGACGCGAGCATGCGATCGAGAAGCTGACCGGCGCGGCCGACAAAGGGCTTGCCTTGCAGGTCCTCGTCGCGGCCCGGCGCCTCGCCGATCAGCATGATCTCGGCCTGCGAATTGCCTCTGGCGAAGCACAAATTCTTGGCGGTGCGCTTGAGCGGGCAGCCATCGAATTGGGCGACCAGGGCTTCGAGCTGGTCCAAGGTTGAGACCTCGGAGCCGATGCTGCGAGCCGTTGGAGCGGCACGGGTTTTGGCCGGGGCGCCACGCGGGACATTCACCACGGCAACGCGCGCCGGTACCGGCCGCGCCGGAGCAAGCTCGGGGCGGGCTTCGGCGAAGCCATTGCGAGGCTCTTCGCCCACGACCGCGTCGACGCCCATGGCCTCGTACCAGGCGAGCAGGGCCTGGACGGGTTTTAGGTCGGCTTGCGCCATCAAATTGCGCGTGCTCCCGATTTGCGAATCGCCCAACTGGACCGGGCAATTCAAACGATCTAAGCCTTGGTCTTGGCCGTTGGCCAAGGAATACTGGATTCCCGCGCCCGCGGGAACGGCCTAAACCTCGGCCCTAAGTCCTGAACCTGGAGCTTAGCCTTGAACGACGTGACCGAGCGCGAGACCATGGAATTCGACGTGGTGATTGTCGGCGCGGGGCCAGCCGGGCTCGCCGCCGCGATCAGGCTCAAGCAGCTGGCAGCGGAGCAGGACAGCGACATCTCCGTGGTGGTGCTGGAGAAGGGCTCGCAGGTCGGAGTCCATATCCTGTCGGGGGCCGTGATCGACCCGGTCGCGCTCGACCGGCTCCTGCCGGATTGGCGCCAACAGGCCTCGCCGCTCGAGACGAAGGTGAGCGAGGACCGCTTCTATTATCTGTCGGAGACGGGCGGTGTCCCAGTGCCCTCGCTGCTGATGCCGCCGCTGATGAGCAATCATGGCTGCTACATCGGCAGTCTCGGTAGCCTGTGCCGCTGGCTGGGCGAGCAGGCCGAGGCGATGGGCGTGGAGATCTATCCCGGCATCTCCGTCACCGAGGCGATGATCGGGGCGAATGGCGAAGTCGAGGGCGTCAACACCGGCGATATGGGTGTGGCGCGGGACGGCACGCATAGGGACAGCTACACGCCCGGCATCGCGCTCACCGGCAAATACACCCTGCTGGCCGAAGGCGCGCGAGGCTCGCTCACCAAGCAGCTGATCAAACGCTTCGATCTCGATCGGGAGAGCGACCCGCAAAAATATGGCATTGGCCTCAAGGAGTTGTGGGAGGTGCCGCAGGAGAAGCATCGGCCGGGCCTGGTGCAGCACACCATGGGCTGGCCGCTCAATGATGCCACCGGCGGCGGCTCCTTCCTCTATCATTTCGGCGAGAATCTGGTTTCGGTCGGCTTCGTCGTGCATCTCGACTACGCCAATCCCTATCTCAATCCGTTCAAGGAATTTCAGCGGGCCAAGACCCATCCGCGCATCGCCGCCCAGCTCGAAGGCGGCCGCCGCATTGGCTATGGCGCCCGCGCCCTCACCGAGGGTGGCTGGCAGGCGATCCCGCGCCTCGCCTTCCCCGGCGGCGCGCTGATCGGCTGCGCCGCGGGCTTCATGAATGTGCCCCGCATCAAAGGCAGCCACAACGCCATGCTGAGCGGCATGATGGCGGCGGAAGCGGCATACTCGGCGATCCAGGCGGGACGCACGCGCGACGTGCTCGACGCCTATCCGGAAGCCGTGCGGGCGAGCTCGATGGCGACGGAGCTGAAGCGCGTGCGCAATGTGAAGCCGCTCTGGTCGCGCCTCGGCACGCGGCTTGGCGTGATGCTCGGCGGCATCGATATGTGGTTGAGCACGCTGTTCCCGTTCCTGAGCCACACGCTGAAGCATGCCAAGCCTGACTATGCGAGCCTCACCAAGGCATCGGCGGCCAAGCCGATCGACTATCCCAAGCCCGACGGCGTGCTCAGTTTCGACATTCTGTCCTCGGTGTTCCTGTCGGGCACCAACCATGCCGAGGATCAGCCGGTGCATCTGCGCCTCGCCGATCCAAACATTCCGATCGAGGAGAACCTGCCGGAATATGCCGAGCCGGCGCAGAGATACTGCCCGGCGATGGTGTATGAGGTGGTCGAGGAAGGCGGCACGCCGCGCTTCCAGATCAACGCGCAAAACTGCGTCCACTGCAAAACCTGCGACGTGAAGGACCCGGCGCAGAACATCACTTGGGTGCCGCCCGAGGGGGGCGATGGACCCAACTATGTGAATATGTGAGCCTCGCCCGCGCGGCTATATCGCGGGCGGCGGTCACAAACGCGCCGCCTTTAGGCGGCAAGGAAGCTTTTGGGTTGCGGTCGAGGCCAAAAGGCCTAATCCTCCCAAATGGGGGGCGTTGAGAACCGCATTTCTGGGGCGGCGCCAAGCCGGACACATCATGCCAATTGACGACCGAACCTTCCGCAAATGGGCCTGGAGGTCTTTGCTCGCTCTGGCGCTGGTTGCCGCGCCGGCCGCCTATTCGGAAGTGGCGGGGCCAGGCGCGGTGCAGGCCGGTCCGGGGACCTTGCTCGGCAATTATCTCTCCGGCCGGGTGGCGCGAGGCGACCACGACACGACCGCCGCGGCGGAGTTCTATTCGCGCGCACTGGCCGAGGATCCCGGCAATGAGCTGATCCTCGAACAGACCTTCCTGCTCGAAACGGCGGCGGCCGATTGGGATCGCGCCATCGAGCTCGCGCATGAGCTCGTCAAGCATGAGCCGTCGCACCGCATCGCCCAGTTCCTGCTTGGCATCGATTCATTCAAGCGCGGCAAATACGACGAAGCCGACAAGCACTTTGCCGCGGCCCGTCAAGGTCCGATCGCCGATCTGACCTCGATCCTGGCCCGGGCCTGGGTGCAGCAGGCGGCCGGCAAGACCAATGACGCCCTGGCCACGCTCGACAGTCTGAGCGATGCCGATTGGGCCCAGTTCTATCAGCGCTATCATCGCGCCCTGATCGCCGATCTCGCCGGCAAGCGCGACATGGCGCGCACCGCTTTTTCGCAGGCGTTCAGAAAGAACCCCACGACCTTGAGAGTGGCGGATGCCTATGCGCGCCATGCGGTCAACGCCAAAAACCGCAAGCTGGCCAAGCAGACGCTCAGGACCCATATCGCCAAAGCCTCGCGCCATCCCTTGTCGCTAGCGCTGCTCGGTGAAATCGAGGCCGGCAAGACCCCGCCCTTGCTCGTGACCTCGCCCAGCGACGGGCTGGCGGAAGTCTTCTACGGCATCGGCGACGCCCTTGCCGGTGAAGGCGGCCTCGACATGGGCATCGTCTTCTTGCAATTCGCGCTTTACTTGAAGCCGGACTTCCCCCTCGCCCATGTTGCTCTGGCCGAGGCCTTCGACGGCGCCAAGAGATACGATCTCGAGCTGGCTGAATTCAACACCATCAGCGAGGATTCGCCGCTTTGGCTGAACGTTCAGATTCAGAAGGCCTTCGCCCTGAATGCACTGGAGCAGGTGGATGAGGCCAAGGTGCTGCTCGAGAAGATCATCGCGCAGAACCCGAAGGATGTCCGCCCGCTCGACGCCTTGGGTAACATCCTGCGATCGCATGAGCGCTACGCCGAGGCTCGCGATTATTACAGCCGCGCCATCGATCTGATCGACAAGCCGACCAGGGAGCATTGGGCGCTGTTCTATGCCCGCGGCGTCTGCAGCGAACGGCTCAAGGAATGGCCAGCGGCCGAGGCGGATCTCAAGCGCGCGCTTGAGCTTTCCCCCGACGAGTCGCCGGTGCTGAACTATCTTGGCTATACCTGGGTGGACCAGAACCAGAATCTCAAAACGGCGATGGACTACATCCGCAAGGCGGTGAAGCTGAAGCCTGACGATGGCTATTACGTCGATAGTCTCGGCTGGGCCTATTTCCGCATCGGCAATTTGCAATCGGCGGTCGAGCAACTTGAGCGCGCGGTCGAGCTGAAACCGGACGATCCGGTCATCAACGATCATCTGGGCGATGCCTATTGGCGCATCGGGCGGACACTCGAGGCCAAATATCAATGGCAGCAGAGCCTCACCCTGAAGCCGGACAACGATCTCGTCGCGTCGATCGAGAAGAAGCTTGAGGACGGGCTTCCGGACAGTGCGGAGACCAAGGCCGCAAATTCTTCGTCGGGGCAGAAAGTCGCCGAATAAGCTGCCGCTTCTCGTCCACAGAGTGGCGCCGGAGCATTTTCGATGACGGCGCTCCGCGACACCGCTAGAGCCAAACTCAACCTCACGCTCGAAGTGCTGGGGCGCCGCGCCGACGGCTTGCATGAGCTGCGGAGTCTCGTCGCCTTTGCCGAGCTCGGCGATTGGGTCGCATTCAAACCCGGGTCCGAACTTCTGCTCGCGATCGAGGGCCCGTTCGCGGGCGCGCTCGAGGGCGACAATCTCGTCCTCGCCGCGGCCAAAGCCGTCAAAGCCGCGGCGCCCACAATCGAGCTTGGCCAGTTTCGCCTGGCGAAGATGTTGCCGGTCGCGGCCGGCCTGGGCGGTGGTTCCGCCGACGCCGCCGCGACGTTGCGGCTGCTCGCCCGCGCCAATCCGGGTGCGCTCGCCCCTGCTGTCCTTGCAGAACTTGCGGCCAAGCTCGGATCGGACGTGACGGTCTGCCTCGAAAGCCGGCCGGCGCTGATGAGCGGGCGGGGCGAGCGCGTAGCCGCCGTCCGGGGCATGCCCGGCTGCGGCGTGGTGCTGGTCAATCCGAGGCTCCCGCTCGCCACGGTTGCCGTCTATGGCGCGCTGAAGGCGTCGCCTTTATCGGAATCGCGGCACGGCGCGACGGAAATCCCTGCGTTCGGTGGCTGCTTCGAGCAGCTGATCGCCTATGCGCAGGCGCGCGCGAACGATCTCGAACCGACGGCTTCGCGGCTGGTCCCCGCCATCGGCGAAGCGATCGGCGCGCTGAAGGCCGTCGAAGGAGCGCGCCTGGTCCGGCAGGCCGGGAGCGGCCCGACCTGCTTTGCCCTGTTCGCGAGCGCCGATGAAGCCGAATCAGCGGCGGCCACGGTCGCGGCAGCCAATCCATCCTGGTGGGTGGCCGCAAGCACCATCCTGCCAAGCGGATGAGTCCAGGCGGCTAGAAGGGCCGATCGACGCAAAAAGCCACCGCATCGAGCAGCGCCGCCTTGGCGTCGCAATCGGGGAAGATCGCGAGCGCATCGCGGGCAATGGCGCCGTAGTGGCGGGCGCGCTCCATAGTGTCGGTGAGCGCGTTGTGTTTCTGCATCAGCGCCATGGCCTCGACGAGATCGTTGTCGTGGATGACCCCGTCCTGGAGCGTCCGCTGCCAGAAGGCACGCTCTTGGCCGCTGCCACGGCGATAGCACAGCACCACGGGCAGCGTGATCTTGCCCTCGCGGAAATCGTCGCCGACGCTCTTGCCGAGCGTCGCCGCCTCGCCGGCATAATCGAGCGCATCGTCGACGAGCTGAAAGGCAAGCCCAAGATTGCGGCCATAGGATCTAAGCCCGGCGGCCTCGGATTTCGGCCGCTCGGCCACCACCGCGCCAACCTCGGCCGCGGCGGCAAAGAGAGCCGCGGTCTTGGCGTCGATCACCGCCAGATAGTCGTCCTCGGTAGTCTCGGTGTTCTTGGCGGTGACGAGCTGCATCACCTCGCCCTCGGCAATCACGGCCGCGGCGTCGGCGAGGATGCGCAGCGCGCCGAGCGAGCCGACATCGACCATCATCTTGAAGGCTTGGCCGAGCAAAAAATCGCCGACGAGAACGCTCGCCTCATTACCCCAGAGCAGCCGGGCCGCCGCCTTGCCGCGGCGGAGATTGCTCTCGTCCACCACATCGTCATGCAGCAGCGTCGCGGTGTGCATGAACTCCACGCTTGCCGCCAGCCGCACATGGCCGCTGCCTTCATAGCCACAGAGCTTGGCCGCGGCGATGGTGAGCATGGGCCGCAGGCGCTTGCCGCCGGAATCGATCAAGTGACGCGCGAGTTCGGGGATCAGCTCCACATTGGAGCGGGCGCGGTCGAGAATGATGCGGTTGACATGGCCCATATCCTCCTCGACAAGCGCGAGCAGTGGCGCAAGGCTTGCCTTTGGATCACGCGCGCCAGAAAGCTGAACAACGACTCCCAAGAGATCTCTCCTAAAGCGGCTTCGCGTTTAAGATGATTTTGACGGCTGGGCCGATATTGTCTTTGCTCCAGCCGCTAGGTCAAGGCGCACCAGTGCAAGGGTTGCCTCGGATGAAGGAATTGTTGCGGTCAAACGACGCGGTGCTGATCTCCTTTGTCAGCGCTCTGCTGGCTGAACAGGGAATCGCCTTCATGGTCGCCGACACGAATATGAGCGTGCTGGAAGGCTCGATCGGAGCGCTCCCCCGGCGCGTTCTCGTGGATTCCGATGAAATGGAGCGCGCGCGCCGCATTCTCACCGAGGCCGGTATTGGCGATGTCATCTCCACCGACGGCAGGATCTAAGCGCACGGGCACGCTCCCACCCGGGACGACGCTGGACGACTTCCTCGGCGGCCGGATCGAGGTGCTACAGCCCAAGCAGGGCCACCGCGCCGGCAGCGATGCCGTGTGGCTGCAGGCCGCGGTCCCGGCGCAAGCCGGCGAGCGCGTGCTCGACGCCGGCGCCGGCGTCGGGGTGGCGGGGCTTTGCATGCTCGCCCGCGTTCCAGAAATCGCCGTGACCGCGGTGGAAATCGACGCCGGCCTTTGTGCCCTGGCGGAGGCCAATGCGCGGCGGAACGGTGTGGGCGACAAGTTCAAGGCGATCGATGCCGATGTGACCGCTCCGGCCGAAAGCCTCCTGGCCAAAGGTCTTGTGCGCGACGGCTACGATCAACTGATGGCCAATCCGCCCTATTATCCGGCCGGGACTGTCCGGGCAGCGCCTGACCCAGCGCGAGCGGGGGCTCATGTGATGCAGGAGGGAGCGCTTGAGGCTTGGATCCGCTTCCTCGCCACCGTGGCGGCGCCAAAAGGGCGTCTCACCCTCATCCACCAGCCTCGGGCGCTGCCGCAATTGCTGGCGCTGCTCGATCGGCGATTTGGCGGCGTCACGATCTTTCCCCTGTTCCCGAAGGCGGGCGAGCCCGCCACGCGCATCATCGTCCAGGCCGAGAAAGGAAGCCGTGCCGCCCTTCGTCTCCTCGCTGGCCTCGTGCTGCATGATGGAGACGGGCACTACACGGCGAAGGCCGAGGGCGTACTTCGGAGCGGCGAAGCGCTCGATCTCGGAAGGTAGGAGACAAAAAAGGGCTGCCGCCTAAGGCAGCAACCCTCGATTGGCCCAAGCGTGAGGCGGGCCCGGGCGCGCAAGGCGGCCTAGTAGCAAATGTTGATGCCGCGATAGACCGTCTTGTAGATGTAACCGTAGGCATAGTCGCTCCAGACGCGGATCGTCACCGGACGGGAGACGTAGCAACCACCGCCGTAATTGGAGTAGTTCCAGTGCTTGCTGTAGTTGTGATGGCCGTGGCCGTGGCCGTGGCCGTGACCATTGCCGTGGCCATAGCCGGCTTCAGCCTGAGGGGCGCCGAATGCGAGAGCGGCCAGGGCGGCGGCGGCGATGAGGGTCTGCTTCAACATTTTAGTCATCCTCCAGAGTGTGACGCGGGGGTTCGCGTCTGATTGGGACCATCGAGCCAAGGGGTCTTCCCTCGGGTCATGATGCAGTTCTAGCTGGAGGGCTCTGAACCGAAGCTGAGACCGCCATTCATGTGGCGTTCAGCCTGTTGGCGCCGTCTCAGGGCAACGGAAAGGGCCATCCCCGTGGCCGGGAATGGCCCTTCGCGCAAATCGCATCGTGCAGCGTCTTGGCCGGCTAATACCGCCAACCGCGGCGGCCGCGCCAATAAGGGTAATAGGCGTAAGGGTAGTAGCCGCCGCCATAATAGCGGTAGGGGCGATAGCCGTAGCCATAGCCGGGTCCGACATAGACCCCGGCGCCGGGTCCGTAATAGCCATAGCCTCCCCAGCGCCGCCAGCCGGCGGACGCGGGATCGGTGGAGATGGCAACGAGCGCAACGGCGAGCGCGCCCGCCGCGATCAGCAGAGTTGCAAGCCTGTTCATGTGCTGTCCTCCTGGTCGGACGCCGCCCCGGCAAAATGGAAGCGCCGCCGGCGTTGGATCCGCCTGAAACTCAACTCTATCAAAAAATCGAGTCGCGTTGATGGCGGGAGCAAAGACTGCGTTAAGCAAAGCTTAGAGACGGAGGCGGCGTTACTCTAAAGACTCCGCTTCCGGCCTTGATTTGACCTTTTGCGTCTGTACCCTTGTATCGCATGGACAATCACTCAGACGAACGCCCTTCGGCTTTGGATCGGGCCGTGGGACTCCTGCCCGCGGCCTGGACCGGCCGGGGCACCCTGATCCCGGTACTGCGATTCACCGGCCCGATCGGCGTCACCATGCCGCTCCGGCCAGGACTGACCTTGGCGACAAGCGCTGCCGCCATTGAGAAGGCCTTCTCCATGCGCGGCGCCAAGGCCGTGGCGATCCAGATCAACTCTCCCGGCGGCTCGGCGGTCCAGTCGGGGCTAATCTTCAAGCGCATCCGCGCCCTGGCCGAGGAGAAGGGCTTGAAGGTCTATGTCTTCGCTGAGGACGTTGCCGCCTCGGGCGGGTATCTGCTGGCCCTTGTCGGCGACGAGATCTACGCCGATGCCAGCTCGATCGTCGGCTCGATCGGCGTCGTCACCGCGACCTTCGGCTTCAATGAGCTGATCAACAAGATCGGGGTCCAGCGGCGGGTCTACACCGCCGGCGCCAACAAGGACACGCTCGACCCGTTCCTGCCGGAGAAGCCCGACGACGTGGAGCGGATCAAGGCGATCCAACGCGACGTGCATGACGAGTTCATCGCCCTGGTCAAGGCCAGGCGGGGCTCCCGCATCGACAAAGCGAGTGAGAGCCTGTTCACCGGGGAGTTCTGGTCCGGCAAGAAGGCGCTCGAGCTCGGCCTGATCGACGGGCTGAGCGACCTCCGCTCGAAGATGCGCGAGATCTACGGAGACGAGGTCCGATTCAGCCTGGTCATGCCCTCGACGAGCTGGCTGCGGCGCAAGCGGGGCGTCTCCGTGCATGGCGGCGGGTTCGACTTCGGTCTCACGCCTGGCGGACTTGCAGCCGACTTTATTTCTGCTATCGAAGCGCGCGCACTCTGGTCGCGTTTTGGATTTTAGGCCATGCCGCAGCTTCTCATTCTCATCGCAGCTGGCGCCGGCGCTCTCCTCGCCAGAGGCTGGTATCGCCGCGAGCGCGCACGCATCGCCGCCGAGCTTGCGCGCGCCAGACAGGCAATGGAACGGCGCGAGGGAGAGGGGATGGTCCGCTTGGAGCGCGACCCAGCCACGGGGGTCTATAGCCCGAAACGCGGTTGATCTGGGCCGCCAGCACCCTTGACCCCGGCCTCCTGTCGCCGCATAGCGTCTCTCGCCCATAAGCAACCCTCCCCGACGGCTTAAAAAGCGACGAATGACCGCCACCCCCAAAGCAGCCGGCCGACACGCGCCCTCCTCCTTCCAGGATCTGATCCTCGATCTCGAGCGTTATTGGGCCGAGCAGGGCTGCGTCATTCTTCAGCCCTACGACATGGAGATGGGGGCCGGCACCTTTCATCCCGCCACCACTTTGCGCGCGCTAGGCCCCCGGCCGTGGCGCGCGGCCTATGTGCAGCCTTCGCGGCGGCCGAAGGACGGCCGCTATGGCGAGAACCCGAACCGGCTCCAGCATTATTACCAGTTCCAGGTGATGCTGAAGCCGTCGCCCCCGGACATTCAGGACCTCTATCTGAACAGCCTTCGCGCCATCGGCATCGACGTCGCCAATCACGACATCCGCTTCGTCGAGGACGATTGGGAGAGCCCGACGCTCGGCGCCTGGGGACTGGGCTGGGAGGTCTGGTGCGACGGCATGGAGGTGTCCCAGTTCACCTATTTCCAGCAGGTCGGCGGCTTCGATTGCGAGCCGGTCGCGGGCGAGCTCACTTATGGGCTGGAGCGTCTGGCCATGTATGTGCAAGGGGTCGACCGCGTCTTCGACCTGAACTTCAACGGCGCCCAGGGCGACGACAAGGTCACCTATGGCGACGTGTTCCTGCAATCCGAGCAGGAATATTCGCGCTACAATTTCGAGCACGCCGACACCAAGATGCTGGCCGCGCATTTCCGCGATGCGGAAGCCGAGTGCAAATCGCTGCTGGCCAAAGGCGATGACGGCGGGCGCCATCTCATGGTGCTCCCGGCCTATGATCAATGCATCAAGGCCTCGCATCTGTTCAACCTGCTCGACGCGCGCGGCGTGATCTCGGTGACCGAGCGGCAGGGCTTTATCCTGCGCGTGCGCGAGCTCGCGCGCGCCTGTTGCGCCGCCTGGCTGAAGACGGCGGCGGGCGGTGCCGTGCGCGAACCTTCCCGGGCCGCCCATGGCTGAGCTTCTGCTGGAACTGTTCTCGGAGGAGATTCCGGCGCGCATGCAGCCGCGCGCCGCCGAGGACCTTGCGCGTCTTCTCGGCGACGGCCTGAAGGCGGCAGGCCTGACCTTTGAGACCATTCGTAGCTTCGCCACGCCGCGCCGGCTCACGGTGGTGGTGGATGGCTTGCCCGCGCGCTCGCCCGATGTGCGCGAGGAGAAGAAAGGCCCCAGGGTCGGCGCGCCCGCGGCTGCCATCCAGGGCTTCCTCAAATCCTCGGGACTCGATGCTCTCGATCAGGCGGAAACCCGCGCCGACAAGAAGGGCGACTTCTATGTGGCGCTGATCGAGCGGCCCGGACGCCCTACGGCGGATGTGGTGGCTGAGATCGTGCCCGAGATCATCCGCGGCTTCCCTTGGCCTAAATCGATGCGCTGGGGCAGTGGACGCCTGCGTTGGGTACGGCCGCTGCATTCGATCCTCTGTGTCTTCGGCGGCAAAGTGGTGCCGATCGAGATCGACGGGATCGCGAGCGGCGACGAGACGCGCGGCCACCGCTTCATGGCGCCGAAGCCATTCAGCGTGAAGGGCTTTGACGATTATCAGGAAAAGTTGCGCCAGGCCTTCGTCGTCCTCGACGGCAATGAGCGCAAGGTCATCATTCTACAGGCCGCAAGGAACCTGGCTGCGAAGGAAGGGCTGGAGCTTATCGAGGATGAGGCGCTGCTGGCCGAGAATGCGGGGCTCACCGAATGGCCGGTGGTGCTGATGGGCGCCTTCGACGAAGGCTTCCTCGAGGTGCCGCCAGAAGTGCTCGCCACGTCGATGAAGGCGCACCAGAAATGCTTCTCGCTCACGCGCGGCAAGGAACTCGCCAACCGCTTCGTCATGGTCGCCAATCTGGAAGCCGAGGACGGCGGCAAAGCCATCGTCGCCGGCAATGAACGGGTGATCAGGGCACGTCTCGCCGACGCCAAATTCTTCTTCGACCACGACCGCAAGGTGATGCTCGAAGACCGCGTGCCAAAGCTGAAAGAAATCGTCTTCCACGACCGACTCGGGACGCAATATGAGCGGATACAGAGGACAAGGATGCTGGCGCGCGAGATTGCGCTGACTATCGGCACCGATCCGGACCTGGCCGAACGCGCAGCCATCCTAGCCAAGGCAGATCTCGTCTCCAACATGGTTGGCGAGTTCCCGGAACTGCAAGGCGTGATGGGCCGCTATTACGCGCTCGATCAAGAGGAAGATTCGGTCGTGGCGGACGCGATCGCGGCTCACTACAAACCGGTCGGACCATCGGATCAGGTGCCGCGCGATCCCGTCGCGATTTCGGTCGCGCTCGCGGACAAGATCGACATGCTGGTCGGGTTCTGGGCCATCGACGAGAAGCCCACGGGCTCGAAGGATCCTTACGCGCTCCGCCGCGCCGCGCTTGGCGCGATCCGCCTCATCTTGGAGAACGGGCTTCGAATAGCTCTGATCGAGCCGCTCGATTCTCAGTCGATCAAAGTCGGCAAAACTTTTGCCGCCTTGGCCAAGGCCGCCGGGAAGAGCGCCGCGACAAGCGATGCGACCGTCAAATGGGCCGGGCGCAACGTTCGGGCGAGAAGCGTCGACCTGCTCTCCTTCTTCGCCGACCGGCTGAAAATATATCTCCGCGACCAGGGCGCCCGGCACGATCTGATCGACGCCGTGTTCTCCCTTGGCGGCCAGGACGATCTGCTGATGGCTGTGCGCCGCGTCGATGCGCTCGGCCGCTTCCTCGACACCGAGGACGGCGCCAACCTCCTCACCGGCACCAAGCGTGCGATCAATATTTTGCGTATCGAGGAGAAGAAGGACAACAGAGCCTACGATCAGCCGCCGGACGCCAAGCTATTCGAGCTGGCGGAGGAGAAGGCGCTGGCAAGGACCGTCGACGAGGTAGAGCGGGCCGCGGCTGCGGCGGTGAACAAGGAAGACTTTGCTGCCGCGATGACGGCGATGGCGCGGCTCCGCGCGCCGGTCGATGCCTTTTTCGATCACGTCACGGTCAATGCCGACGAGCCAAACCTCAGAAAGAACCGGCTCAGGCTGCTCAACCGTATTCGTGCCACCACCCTGACCGTGGCGGATTTCTCCAAGATCGAGGGCTGAACCTCAAAGTAGGGCACAAAGGGGAATCGCGGAGGTACGCCATGCCTGCCCACATCAGCATGATCACTCTTGGCGTCGCCGATGTGGCGAAGGCCACCGCCTTTTATCAAGGGCTTGGATTTGTGACTTCGAGCGCGAGCCAGCCGAGCGTCAGCTTCCTGCGCGCCGGGCCGGTCGTGCTTGGGCTGTTCGGCCGAGAGGCGCTTGAGGGCGATGGGCACATTGATACGGTCTGGACCGGCAATGGCGGCATCGCACTGGCGCAGAATCTGGCGAGCGAGCAAGAGGTCGATGCCATGATGGCCAAGGCCGAAGCCAATGGCGCCCGCATCCTGAAGCCAGCGGCCAAGACCTTTTGGGGCGGTTATGGCGGCTACTTCGCCGATCCCGACGGCCATGCGTGGGAAGTCGCCCATAATCCATATTGGGTCTTGGAGGCCGACGGCCGGGTGAGTTTGCCGGACTAGTCCTATGCCCAGCCATCTCTTCGTCTACGGCACGTTACGGTCGGAAAGCCGCCATCCCGTCGCCCAGCGGCTTCGGGGTCAGGCCAAGCTCGTCGGCAAGGCTTCGACTCCCGGCGTGCTCTGCGATTTTGGCTGGTATCCGGGCGCGCTGTTCCGGCCCGACGCCAAGACTCGCGTCGTCGGCGATGTGTACGCACTCAGGCACGCAGAGCGGCTGCTGGCGCAGCTCGACGACTACGAGACCGGCGATCCGGTGTCGCCCTTTTTCAGGCGCATCGCGATCGTGGTGCGCCTCGACGGGGGCCGTGCCCTCGAGAGCTGGACCTATGAGCTGTGCGAGGCTCCGGCACGACTGAAACCAATCGAGAGCGGCGACTTCATCTTGCATCGGCGCCTGCGCGCGGGGCGTCCGCTTCGCGCTTAGCGCGTTCCCTCCCCGCCATTTGTGTCAATGGACCGGGGCCGCTAAAAGAGCAGGCTCGCCAGTTGGCATGGAACACGCGACAGGAGAAGCCGCCAGGCCATGAGTGCGTCGCCCAAATGGGTCTTCATTTTCGGTGGAGGCCGCGCCGACGGCGCCGCCACGCAGCGCGATCTGCTCGGCGGCAAAGGCGCCTATCTCGCCGAGATGGCGCGCCTCGGCCTGCCGGTGCCACCTGGCCTCACCATCTCCTCTGAGGTCTGCGCCGCCTATTACAAATCCGACCGAAGCCTGCCCGAGGCGCTGAAGCCGATGGTCAGCGAGGCGCTCGACGTCGTGGGCGAGATCGCTGGCGCCCGCTTCGGCGATGTCGAGAATCCGCTGCTGGTGTCGGTACGTTCAGGCTCGCGCGCTTCGATGCCGGGCATGATGGATACGGTGCTCAATCTCGGGCTCAACGATTTGACGGTCGAGGGGTTGGCGCGGCGGTCCTCGGATCGAAGATTCGCCTACGACACCTATCGCCGCTTCATCCAAATGTATGGCGACGTGGTGCTCGGCATCGACCACGATCTGTTCGAGGAGGCCCTGGAGAACTACAAAAATCTCAGGGGCTTCGAGCTCGATCCTGAACTCAAAGCCGAGCACTGGTCTGAGGTCGTGACCCGGTTCAAAGCCCTCGTCGAGGAAGAGCTCGGCAAACCCTTCCCGCAAGATTTGCATGTCCAGCTTTGGGGCGCGATCGCCGCCGTGTTCGGGTCCTGGCGCAATGCCCGCGCCATTGCCTATCGCCGGCTGCACGACATTCCCGACGACTGGGGCACCGCGGTGACCGTGCAGGCCATGGTATTCGGCAATATGGGGGAGCGGAGCGCCACCGGTGTCGTCTTCACCCGCAATCCCTCCACCGGCGAGAACGAGCTCTACGGCGAATATCTCGTCAATGCGCAAGGCGAGGACGTGGTCTCGGGCCTGCGCACGCCGCAGCCTCTGACCGAAGCTGCGCGCACCGTCGCCAGCGATCTCCGGCCCTCGCTCGAGGCGCTGATGCCCGATGTGTTCGCCGAGCTCAAGCGCGCTTGCGCTAAGCTCGAGGCGCATTTCCGCGACATCCAGGACATCGAGTTCACGGTGGAGGAAGGCAAGCTGTGGATGCTGCAAAGCCGCTCGGGCAAACGCAGCATGCAGGCGGCGCTGAAGATTGCCGTCGACATGGCGGCGGAAGGATTGATGAGCCGCGAGGAAGCCGTGTCGGGGATCGATGCGGCCCAACTCGACCAGCTCCTGCATCCGACGCTCGATCCCAATTCCGAGAAGGTGATCATCGCCACGGGCCTGCCCGCTTCGCCGGGAGCGGCCTCGGGCGAGCTCGTCTTCGATTCCGACCAGGCCGTGCATCTCAAGGCGCAAGGCCACACGCTCATCCTGGCGCGGATCGAGACCTCGCCGGAGGACGTCCAAGGCATGCATGCCGCGGCCGGCATTCTCACCACGCGGGGCGGCATGACGAGCCATGCGGCGGTGGTCGCGCGCGGCATGGGACGCCCTTGCGTCGTCGGCGCCGCCTCGGTCCAGATCGATATGGAGCGGGAGACGCTGATGGCCGGCGGCGAACTTCTGCATAAGGGCAGCATCGTCACCATCGACGGATCGTCCGGCCATATCATCAAGGGCCACGTGCCGATGCGCGAGGCCACCCTCTCACCGGACTTCGTGACCCTGATGGAGTGGGCGGATTCGTTCCGCCGCATGAAGGTCCGGGCCAATGCCGACACCCCGGCCGACGCGCGTCAGGCCCGCGCCTTCGGGGCGGACGGCATCGGGCTTTGCCGCACCGAGCATATGTTTTTCGAGGAAGGCCGCATCGTCCCCATGCGCGAGATGATCCTTGCGGATGACGAAGAGGGCCGCCGGCATGCGCTCGACAAGCTGCTGCCGATGCAGCGCCAGGATTTTCTCGAGCTGTTCGAGATCATGTCCGGCCTGCCGGTGACCATTCGCCTGCTCGATCCGCCGCTGCACGAGTTCCTGCCCCACACCGAAGCGGCCATCGGCGACGTCGCCTCGGCCATGGGCGTGAGCGTGAGCAAACTCAGGCGGCGGGTCGCGGCGCTACGCGAGTTCAACCCGATGCTCGGCCATCGCGGGGCGAGGCTGCTGGTGAGCTTTCCCGAAATCGCCGAGATGCAGGCGCGCGCGATCTTCGAAGCCTCGATCGAGGCCGGACGGCGGCTCGACATCGGCGTCATGCCCGAGATCATGGTGCCGCTGGTCACGTCCAAGGCCGAGCTCGACATCGTCAAGGAGCGCGTCGCGGCCACGGCGCGCGCGGTGGAGACGGAGCAACGGCTCGCCGTCCATTATTCGGTCGGCACCATGGTCGAGCTTCCCCGCGCCTGTCTCAACGCCGGCGAGATCGGCCAGAGCGCCGATTTCTTTTCGTTCGGGACCAACGATCTGACGCAAACCACCTTCGGCCTGAGCCGTGACGATGCCGGCCGCATCCTCGGCGAGTATGCCGACAAGGGCATTATCCAGCACGACCCCTTCGTCACACTCGATGCCACCGTGGGCGAGCTGATGGAGATCGGGGCCGAGCGCGGGCGGCGGGCGCGGCAAGACCTCAAGATCGGCATTTGCGGCGAGCACGGAGGCGACCCCGCCTCCATCGGCTTTTGCGAGAGCATCAGGCTCGATTACGTGTCCTGCTCCCCCTACCGGGTCCCCGTGGCCAGGCTCGCCGCGGCGCAGGCCGCTTTAAGGCTCAAGAGAACGCCGCATTAACCATGTTCTCAAAAGCATTTGGGCCTTGGCCTTCACCATAATTTGTCCTAAATCATTGGGCAGCATAACTGCCAACTAGACGGGACTCCGGGCAAACCGGTGGGGGACGAAAAAACTCAACGCTTTATATTTCCCACTTTTTTGGCTGGTTTCTAGATGGGGACTAGCCTCGACCGCGCCCACCAAGTGGCGTCATCGAGGCGCGCGAATGGCCTGACGGGGTAAAGGTCAGCCTTTCGCGTGAGTAACGGGGACAGCCCGGGAGGGACCTTTGGGCCGACGCTCGCCTCGTCGGATGTGGCATGTAGCCGCTGCGCTCGCGCCGCTTCCGTTGATAGGACTGGGCTATGCTTCGATTCCGGGCAACCAAATTGCCTTTCGGATCGAGCTTCTGCTTTCGGGGGACGGCTCTGTCCACGCGCTTTCGCGGGACGCGGCCGCACCATCGGAAGCCCATCAGCCGTTGCCCAGAGCCGCGGCGTCACTCTTCCGCAGCGATGGAAAAGGCCCCCGAGCCGATCAATATCTCGCCGTCGTCACCACCACCTACGCCAATAAGCAGTTCGTTTCGGCCAGCCTCGCCGGCGCCGACTTGAATGGCGCGACCCCGACCATTCGGGGTGAGATCATCCGCGACAACAAGGCGGACCGCCTCAACCCAACCGTGACGGAAGTCGCCCTCCACGGCTCGTATAAAGGCGGCAGTGTCTCCTTCCTCGACTTCCCAGCCCAAACCATGCAGTTCCAGCCGGGACTCGCCACCGTGTCACCGGCGGTGAAAGCCGTGGCCTACAGCCCGTCCCCCTCGGCCCTGAACTTCAAATATAAGGGTGAGAGCCAGGCGGAGTTCGAGGAGCGCGAGCGGCGTTGCCTCGCCACCGCGATCTATTTCGAGGCACGCGGCGAACCCTTGCAGGGGCAGATCGCCGTGGGCCAAGTGATCCTCAACCGGGTCCGGAGCCCGCAATTCCCGGAGACGATCTGCGGCGTCGTCTATCAGGGCCAGATGGCGCCGGGCTGCCAATTCTCCTTTGCCTGCGATGGGCGCACCGACAATCACAAACCCGGCGCTCAGTGGGACCTCGCCACCAACCTCGCGCGTAAGATCACTTCGGGCCAGGCATGGTTGCCAGAGGTCGGATATTCGACCTTCTATCACGCGGATTACGTCAGGCCGGGCTGGGCCAGCGCCATGAACAAGATCGACTCGATCGGCCGGCACATCTTCTACAAGAAGCGGAACGAGCGGCCTTACGTGGTGGAGGCTTCGACCAGCTCCGCCGCCTCTGACGCGGTGACGGTCTCGCTCGCCTCCGCTACCCCAACCGCGATCAGCGCCAGTCCAGCGCTAAGTCTAGGCATGGCGCCGAGTGAGTAAGCGCTCCGACCGAGATTAGGTCGACCCCGCTTCCCGCGATTTTTGCAACGGTCTCCAAATTCACGCCGCCCGATGCTTCTGTCGTTACGCGGCCGTCGACCAGCGCCACCGCTTGTTTGAGCGTGGCGACATCCATATTGTCGAGCAGCACCGCGTCGATCGGGAAGCGCAAGGCTTCTTCGAGCTGAGCCAGACTGTCGACCTCGACCTCGATCTTGACCAGATGCCCGGAGCGCAGCCGCAATCGCTCCAGCGCGCAGCCCAGGCCTCCAGCCGCGGCGATGTGGTTGTCCTTCACCAGCACCGCGTCATAGAGGCCGAAGCGGTGGTTGACGCCGCCGCCGGCCCGTACCGCGTATTTCTCGAAGGCGCGCAAGCCCGGCGTTGTCTTGCGTGTGCAGGCGATGCGAGCCTTGGTGCCCTTGACGGCCGTAACGTAAGCCGCGGTGAGGCTTGCGATCCCGCTCAAATGGCCGAGGAAGTTGAGTGCGACGCGCTCGGCCGAAAGCAGCGCCCGGGTCCTTCCCTTGATGCCTGCGATGCGCGCGCCGGCCTGTATTTTGGCGCCGTCCCCGACAGAAGCGGTGAACTCCGCCTCCGGATCTAGCGTCTTGAAGGTCGCGGCGGCGAGATCGAGCCCCGCGATCACGCCGGCCTCGCGCGCCAGGATCTCGGCCTCGCCTGTCGCCTCCGCGGCGATGATGGCATCGGTGGTGATGTCGCCGGCGAGCCCCAAATCCTCGTCCAGCGCCCCGGCCACGGCGCGCTGGACGAGGAGCGAGGGCAGCTCGAATTTCACTGCTTCAGCCGTCATAGGGTCAAACGGGCGGCCCGCCTCGCGGGGGCGGCCCGCCGCGGGGCCCTGGCGCGCGTGGCCACGGCCTCGGCGGCGATGGCCTCGGCCTCGACCAGCGTCAGGAAGCTCCGCTGGGCTAGCTTCGGATCCGGTTCAGGGTAGTCGCTGCGAAAATGCGCACCGCGGCTTTCCGTCCGCGCCAGCGCCGCGGCGGCGATCAGCTTGGCCGAGATGAGCATGTTGGCGAGGTGCCGGTCGGGCTCGGCACTGCGCTCGAGCTTGGCGATCACGCGCAGCGCGGCCCGAAGCGAGGCGCCGTCGCGAATGACGCCGACCTTGCTGGTCATGGCCTGGCGGAGGGTGCTCACCGCGATAGAATCGGGCTCCGGCTGCCACGGCGCCAAAGGCGGGACTTGAGGCTCCGGCGCATGAAGCCGTTCGGCGCGCCCGCTATCGGCGATGTCGCGCGCGGCGCGGGCGCCGAACACCACCGCCTCCAGCAGTGAGTTGGAGGCAAGACGGTTCGCCCCATGCGCGCCGGTGGAGGCAACCTCGCCGCAAGCCCAAAGCCCCTCGACACTGGTCCGGCCATTCGCGTCCGTGAGCACGCCGCCCATGTGGTAGTGCGCCGCGGGCGCGATGGGGATCGGCTCTCGTCTCGGGTCGATCCCGGCCGCCTGGCAGGCGGCAAATGCCGTGGGGAACTCAGTAGCGAGCTTGGCGCCAAGACTCCGGCAATCGAGAAAGGCGCCGCGGCCGCTCATCAATTCGCCATAGACCCCCCGCGCGACGATATCCCGGGGCCCGAGCTCCGCGTCGGGATGGAGCGCCCGCATGAAGCGCTCGCCATGACCGTTGATCAGCAGCGCCCCCTCACCCCTCAGCGCCTCGGTGGCGAGCGGAGCGGGATCGCGGCCGATGTCGATCGCGGTCGGGTGAAACTGCACGAATTCGGCGTCGGCGATGACAGCGCCAGAACGGGCGGCAATGGCGATACCGTCGCCGCGCGATTCACGCGGATTGGTGGTGATGGCGAAGAGCTGGCCCGCGCCGCCGGTGGCCAGCATGACGGCCGAGGCCTCGAGCACCAAATTCGGCTCGGCTGGACCCGCGTCCGCCCGGGCGAGAGCGATGCCGGCGACGCGACCCTCCCGCATGATGAGATCGTGAGCGCCAAAGCCCTCCAGCACATGGATCGACGGCGTGGCGTGGGCGGCCGCGGTCAAAGCCGCCATGATGGCGCGGCCGGCGGTGTCGCCCTTGACGTGGAGAATGCGGCGGGCGCCGTGAGCGGCCTCGCGGGCAAAGTCGAGATGACCTTCGAGATCCTTGTCGAAAGGCACCCCATAGCGCAGCAGATCCTCGATGCGATTGCGGGCTTCGCTGGCAAGCAGCAGGGCGATCTTCTCGTCGACGATGCCGTCACCGGCGCCGATCGTGTCGGCGGCGTGAGCCTCGGGGCTGTCGCCTTCGGCCAGCGCCGCGGCAATGCCGGCCTGGGCCCAGATGCTCGATCCGCCTTGGCCGAGGGGACTAACCGAAATCGCGGTCACCGGCAATGGCGCCAGCTTCAGTGCGGTGAACAGTCCGGCGAGCCCGGCGCCGACGATAACCACGCCGCCGCCCCCTCGCGCCCGGCGCGGGGGCCTCACCGCGGCGAGGCTTTTGATCTTGGTCATGGATGCGGCCCGGAGGCCACCCTAGTGGCTGAGATTGATCATGCGCTCGACCGCGGCCCTCGCCCGGCCCGCAATTTCGTGCGGCACCGTAACCTCCTCCTTGAGGAACACGAGAGACTCCAGAATTTTCGCGAGCGTGATCCGCTTCATATGCGGACAGAGATTGCAGGGACGCACGAACTCGACCTTCGGCGCTTCGACGGCGACGTTGTCGCTCATCGAGCACTCGGTCACGAGCAGGACCTTGCTCGGCTGATGATCATGCACCCATTTGATCATGCCGCTGGTCGAGCCGGTGAAATCGGCCTCTTCGATCACGTCGGGCGCGCATTCGGGATGGGCGATGATCTTCACGCCCGGTTCGGCCTCGCGATAGGCGCGAAGCTCATCCCCGGTGAAGCGCTCATGCACCTCGCAATGACCCTTCCAGGTGATGATCTCGACCTTGGTCTGGGTCGCGACCCATTTCGCCAGAAATTCGTCCGGAATCATGATGACGCGCGGCTGCCCAAGGGATTCGACCACGCGCACGGCGTTGGAGGAGGTGCAGCAGATGTCGGACTCGGCCTTCACCTCGGCCGAGGTGTTGACATAGGTCACCACGGGCACGCCGGGATAGGCCTCGCGCAGCGCGCGCACATCGGCGCCGGTGATCGAGGCGGCGAGCGAGCAGCCGGCGCGGCTGTCGGGGATCAACACCATCTTGTCGGGATTGAGCAGTTTGGCGGTCTCGGCCATGAAATGCACGCCGCCCTGGACGATAATGTCGGCATCGCTCTTGGCCGCCTCGCGGGCGAGTTGGAGCGAATCGCCGACCACATCGGCGACGCAATGGAAGATCTCCGGCGTCATGTAATTGTGAGCGAGCACGACCGCATTGCGGGAGCGCTTCAGATCGTTGATGGCCTTGATATAGGGAGCGAAGCCCACCCATTCGATGGGCGGAATCACGCGCGCCACGCGCTCGTAAAGATGCGCGGTCTCGCGCGCCACCTCCGGCGAATAGGCAAGATCGGGCATGCTCGCCGGATGCAACGCTGCTGCCGGCCTAAGCTGCCTGCCACTCGTCGCGACTGAGACTTCAGGCGTCATCACTCTGCTCCACTCATTCGACCTATAATGCTCATACTGAGTATATATAGGTCGTTAAAACATCCGGCACAAGGCCGGCATTCCTGCCCCAGCTATTCTCAATCGGAGTATAGGGTATCCCAGGCGCGGTTCAAAGACCCAGTGGCGAGATCGTGAAGGCCCCTGAGAGCGCGCTATCGGCCCGGATCGGCGCCTAATCACTCCCCGAGCATGGCCAGGGCCGCTTTCCTCTCGCCCGTCTTGAGCTTGAGGAACAGCGCGCGGGCAGCCTTGATGTCCTTGGCCGAGCCGCTCTCCGCCGCGGTCTTGAGTGCCGCCGTGGTCGGGTGGTCGGCGCCGCAGATGAAGGTCAAGGCTTTGGCCAAGCGCCCCATGGCGTCACGGTCGATCGTCGTCTCGTCCATTGGAGATAGCCTCTAACTGCCGGTGGTTGGGATCGCAGACAATCACGGCGCGGGGGCGGACGCCACCTTTGGCCGTACCAAGGCGTAAACGCCGAAGCAACCGAGCAACAGCACCCCGGCGATGGCAGGCGCGCCCCAATCTCCGGTGGTCACGCGCACGGCCACGAGCCCGAGGCAGACGACCGCGCCCAAGGCCGGGACGAAGAGCGGGATCTCGAAATAGCCGTGGGCCTCGCCCTTGCGGCGCTTCAGCACGAAGAGCGCGCCATTCATGCAGGCGAAGACGATGAGGAGCAGGATCACCGTCGCCGCCGCGAGCTCGCCGATGGTGCCCATCAGAGCGAGCGGGGTCGCGATGAGGAGAAGGGCGATGATGGCGATGTGGGGGGTCCGCCGTCCGGCATGGACGTGGCCGAACCACGCCGGCAGCAAGCCTTGCCGCGCCATGCCATAGAGCAGGCGCGAGGCCGTGACGTAATTGACCAGCGCCGTGTTGGCGACGGCGAACAGGGTGATGCCGGTGAACACGACCGGGGGAAGCGCCGGCGCCGCGCGCCGCATCACCTCGGTGATCGGGCCTGGCGCCTCGGCCAGTTCGGGCCAGGGCACGACCGAAACGGCGGTGATGGCCACGGCCATGTAGATCACCGCGGCCATACCCATGGCGAGGATCAGCCCGATGGGAATGGTCCGCTGCGGATCGCGACATTCCTCGGCCACGTTGAGGGTGTCCTCGAAGCCGATAAAGGCGAAAAAGGTGAGGACCGCGCCCTGCGCCAGCAGCAGCATTTCGCCCTCCCCGGTCGGCGCCTCGCGGATGTCGAAATAGTCGACGCTGCCCCAATAAGAGAGCCCGGCCGCGACCACGATGATGAGTCCGGCGGCCTCGACCAGGGTGCAGACCACATTCAACCACATCGATTCCCTGATGCCGCGAAAGGCGATGCCCGCGAGAATGAGGAGAAAACCGAGGGCGAGCAGCCAGAGCGGCATGGCCTCCAGATGAAACAGCGAAGCGAGGTTGGCGGCAAAGACGCGGGACTGGGTGGCGACCGAGGTCAGCCCGGAGCAGACGAGGGCGAGGCCGATGCTGAAGCTCAGGATCGGGAGGCCAAAGGCGCGCTGGGTCACATAGGCGGCACCGGCGGCGCGCGGGTAGCGCGAGCCGAGCGAGGCATAAGAGAGCGCCGTGAGCAGGGCCGCGACCAGGGCGATAGCGAAGGCGAGCCAGACGGCATTGCCGACCTGCCCCGCGGCCTGGCCGATAAGGCCATAGATGCCCGCGCCCAGCATGCTGCCGAGCGCGTAAAGCGCAAGTTGCACCGGCCCGATCGAGCGCCGCAGCGTCGGCTGGGCCGAGTCGGCCTTGGTCAATGCTGCATCGGTCATCCCGCTATCGACCTTCCGTAGATTGGTGGGCTAGCTCTTGAGGCGGTAGCCCGTCTTGAAGATCCACCACACCGCGACGAGGCAGATCAAAAGGAACAGAAGCGTCATGGCCAGGCTGAGGCCGACGCCCACATCAGCCTTGCCGAAAAAGCTCCAGCGGAAGCCGCTGATCAGATAGACGACCGGATTGAGCAGCGTGACTTTCTGCCAGAAGGGCGGCAACACATTGATCGAATAAAAGCTGCCGCCAAGAAAGGTCAGTGGCGTGATCACGAGCAGGGGCACGATTTGAAGCTTTTCGAAGCCGTCGGCCCAGATGCCCAAGATGAAGCCGAACAGGCTGAACGCCACCGCGGTCAAAACGAGGAAGCCGAGCATCCAAAGCGGATGCTCGATGTGGATCGGCACGAAGAACCAGGACGTGGCCAGAATGATAAGGCCGAGGATGATCGACTTCGTCGCCGCCGCACCGACATAGCCGATGACGATTTCGAGATAGGAGATCGGCGCCGACAGCAGCTCGTAGATGGTGCCGGCGAATCTGGGGAAATAAATGCCGAAAGACGCATTGGCGACGCTCTGGGTGAGGAGCATCAGCATGATCAGTCCTGGCACGATGAAGGCGCCGTAGCTCACGCCTTCGATCTCGGCGATGCGCGAGCCGATGGCGGCGCCAAAGACGACGAAATAGAGCGAGGTGGACACGACCGGAGCGACGAGGCTCTGCATCAACGTGCGCCGCCAGCGGGCCATCTCGAATTGGTAAATTGCGCGGACTGCCGGCAGGTTCATTTTCGCTGCCTCACCAGGTCGACGAAGATGTCTTCGAGCGAGTTCTGCGTGGTGTGGAGGTCCTTGAACCTGACCCCGGCCTCGCTCAAATCCTGCAACAGCCCGGTAATGCCGGTGCGCTCGCCCTGCGTATCGTAGGTGTAGACGAGCTCGTGGCCGTCGGAGATGAGCGCCAAATCATGCTTGGCCAGCTCGGGCGGCAGCGCCTCCAGCGGCTGGGGAAGCTGCAGCGTCAATTGCTTCTGGCCGAGCTTGTGCATCAGCTCGGCCTTGTTCTCGATCAGAATGATCTCGCCCTTGGAGATCACGCCGATGCGGTCGGCCATGTCTTCGGCTTCTTCGATGTAATGCGTGGTGAGGATGATGGTCACCCCGGAATCGCGCAAAGCCCGCACCACATTCCACATCTCCTGGCGGAGCTCGACGTCGACACCCGCGGTCGGCTCGTCCAGGAACAGGATCTCGGGCTCGTGCGACAAAGCCTTGGCGATCAGGACGCGCCGCTTCATGCCGCCGGAAAGCGTCATGATCCTGCTGTCGCGCCGGTCCCACAAGGACAGCTCCTTCAGCACCTTTTCGATATGGGCCGGATCCTCCCGCTTGCCGAACAAACCGCGGCTGAACGACACGGTGTCCCACACGGTCTCGAAGGCGTCGGTGGTCAGCTCCTGCGGCACGAGCCCGATCATCGATCGCGTGGCGCGGTAGTCGGTGATGATGTCGTGGCCGCCGACAAGCACGGTGCCGGCCGATGGATTGACGATGCCGCAGATGATGCTGATCAGCGTCGTCTTGCCGGCGCCGTTCGGGCCCAGCAAGGCGAAGATCTCACCCTTCTTGATCTCCAGATTGATGTTCTTCAGCGCCTCGAAGCCGGCGGCATAGGTCTTGGACAGGTTCGAGACGGAAATAATCGGCTGCATGATCGTCGCTCACGTCTCGCTCGGGCGCAGAGTCTCGTTGGGATGTCGTCTGATCGGTGGAGGGAGGGGCCAGTCGACCGCAATTGACCAAGTTGCGCAAGGTTTAAGCGGGAATCCAGTCGGCAATGCGGCGGGCGATTGTCTCGGCCCCGGGCTCGATGGGGAGCATATGGCCATGCTCCGGCTCCTGCCAAAATGTCGCGCCCGGATAGGACGCGGCCGTGGCGCGCGCGGTTGCGAGCGACACGAGCTTGTCGTCGGCGCCGGAGAGGCAGAGCACCGGGCAGCGAACCGCCTTGGTTTCGACCGCGGTTGCGCGCGAGCGGTCGAACATCCAGAAGAACAGCTCGAAATAGGCTTGCCCCGATTCCGGTCCGAACTGGTCGAAGACGCGTCTCTGCTGCGCTTTCGGCACCCGATTGAGCGAATAGAAGCAGGCCAATTTGAAATCTGGATGAATGACGGTGTTCCAGAAGGGCCCGATCGTCATCAAATCGATGTCGAGCTGCCTCTCGCTGTCGGTTGCCGGCAGAATGCCGGAACGCGGCGCCGGGCTGACCAGAACCAGCGCGCGGGCCATTCCCGCCGCAGCCAATTGCTGGGCGAGCACCGCTCCCATGGAATGGCCGAGCAGAACCGGCGGCGTGGAAAATCGGTCCAGAAATTTGACCAGCTCGGCGCGATAGTCGGCCATGCCCACGCCAACGAGCTTGGTATCGGCTGAAACCTTGTCCTGACCATGCCCGATTAGGTCTGGAGCATGGCAGGTCCAGCCCCGGCCTTCGAACACCCCGCGAAATTCATCGAAGCACCAGCCGCCAGCCGAAGCGCCATGCAGCATCACGATGTCCTTGGTCATGTCCCCTCTCTTGCAGGCCTTATGGCCCTTCCCTCAGCCTATCGCGCATCAGGGCCGCGAGCCCGGCGCCGGTGCTGGTCACGGGAACCCAGCCGACGCGCGCGAGCGCCGAGCTATCGGCGACCAGGGGGCGCGAGAACAGCCGATAGGCGTCGGCCTCTCCTATGGCCTGAAGTGCTGCTTGCAAGACCGGGCCCGGCACCGGGAAGAGTGCCGCTCGCCGCCCGAGACCGCGCCGTATGGCCATGACCATTTCGCCCACGGTCAGCTTCTCGCGATCGGCGACGATGAAAGGACGCTTGAGCCCGGCCGGCGCCGCCAGAACCTTGGCCACGGCCTCCACCAGATTGTCGAGCGACAGCAGCGAGCGGCGAGCTTTGAGCGCGGCCAGAGGCAGCGGATAGGGTGAGCGCGCAAGCTCGAGCAGCCGCGCCATGTTGCCCTGCACACCTTTGCCATAGACGAGCACGAGCCTGAGCGCGACCCAGTCGAGATTGGTCAGGGCCAGCCCCTGCTCCGCCGCGAGCTTGGAGCGGCCATAGGCGTCGGTGGGTTTCGGCTCGAATGCCTCCGTCAACACGCGCTCGGAGGTCCCTCCAGCTTGTGCCCGGATCGAGGACAGAAACACGAAGCGCTTGACGCCGGCCCGTTCCGCCGCGCGCGCAAGCTTGATCGTAGCCTCGGTGTTGAGCAG
The DNA here is from genome assembly GCA_049678565.1 of Methyloceanibacter sp. Taxonomy (GTDB): domain Bacteria; phylum Pseudomonadota; class Alphaproteobacteria; order Rhizobiales; family Methyloligellaceae; genus Methyloceanibacter. The sequence continues at coordinate 27,151 of JBAUEK010000047.1, forward strand.
CCGATAATCGTCCTCGGGCACGCCGGACATGGTCTGCGCGATGCCGGCGGAGTGGATCACGGCGTCGACCCCGGCGAACGCCTCCGACATGTTGTAGGGCGTGGCGAGATCGCCGATCAGCGCACTGGCGCAATCGAGGGGAACGCCGCTCGGCCGGCGCAGGAGCACGCGCATGCGGTAGCCGCGGCGTGGCAGCTCCCGCAAGAGATGCTGGCCGATGAAGCCGGTGGCCCCGGTCAGCGCGACGAGGGGCTTATGGGACATAGCGGGAGCCGTCGCCGCCACTCCTCTGTTCTGCCGCGAAACGCTCGCTGCGCGCCTTGCCCGGCCCGGGTTCGGGCCAAACGCGGCTGATCTTAGAACTGGAGCGTCATTTGGGCGAATTTTCGAGTGACAGACGCAGGATCTTGTCATCACCGTCGTCGGTCACGGCATAGAGCGAGCCGTCGGGCGCCACCGCCACGTCGCGGATGCGGGCGTTCATGGGAATCCGCTCCTCGTCGACGACCTTCTCGCCATCGAGGGTGAGGCGAATAATTGCCTCCGACGACAACCCGCCGATCAGAAGATTGTCCTTCCAACCCGGGATCGCCTCGCCGGTATAGAAGGTCATGCCGGAGGGCGAGATGACCGGCGTCCAATGATGGATCGCGTCGGCGAATTCGGGGTGGGTCGGCGGGTTCGCGATCTCGCGACCGTCATAGTGCTTACCCCAGCTCACCACCGGCCAACCGTAATTCGCGCCGGCTTGCGGAATGTTGAGCTCGTCGCCGCCAAGCGGGCCGAATTCATTCTCCCACAGCTTGCCGGTCTTGGGGTGGATCGCGGCGCCTTGCGCGTTGCGGTGACCATAGGACCAGATTTCGGGCCGCGCGTCGTCGCGGCCGACAAAGGGATTGTCCTTCGGCACCGAACCGTCGGGATTGATGCGCACGATCTTGCCGAGATGGTTGGAAAGATCCTGGGCCGGGGTGAATTTGAAGCGCTCGCCAAGGGTGATGAACAACTTGCCGTCGGGACTGAAGGCGAGACGCGAGCCGAAATGGAGGCCGCCGTCGACCTGGGGCTGCTGCCTGAAGATGACCTCGACATGCTCGAGGCCGGTCTCGGCGAATTTGCCTCGCGCCACCGCGGTCGAGGCACCGCCTTCGCCCGCTTCCGCATAGGTGAGATAAACGAGGCGGTTCTGGTCGAAGTCGGGGTCGAGGGCCACGTCGAGTAATCCCCCCTGCCCTTGGGCGAAAACCTCGGGCACGCCTGTCAGCGGCTTCGACAGCTTGCCGTCGGCAAGGAGGCGCAACCGCCCGGGCCGTTCCGTCACCAGCAAGCGGCCATCGGGCAGAAACGCCAACGCCCAGGGATGCTTGAGGCCATCGGCGACCGTCTCGACTTTGAGCCGTCCGGCCTCGGTGTCGATGACGCGGTCCTCGGCCAAGCTTGGCTGCGTAAGAAGTATCATCGTCCCCATAGCGGTTGCGAGCAGGCAGCAAAGCCACCGCTGTGGCGATCGGCGGCTGCCAGGCAGTTTCGTGTCATAGCGGAGCATCGATCCTCAAACGGTTGAGCGTCTCGTTAGAACGCAGCTTGTGGCCGAAAGTTCGGCACGATTGGGGCTCCCGGCGCGGCGGATTGAATAGGCTCGACCTGGAGGGAGAAAGAGCGCACGGTTCGATCATGCGTGGGTGACCCTCCGGTGAGTATGGCCGTCCTTCTCGACGGCGTTCCCTGTGACGCGGAGCTCACGCACAACCGGCTTCGGCGCATCGGGTCATGCCGCGGCAACAACCCAAAGAGAATTAATTGGATTTCTGGGCTTGGGGTTCCAGGGGCGTGGGAATCAGCCAGATCAGGATGTTCTCGGGCTCTTCGATGCTCGGATCGTTGGTGACCCGATCTCTCGATGTCCGCCAGGCCGTGGATTCGCCCGTGGTCGCTTTGCGGGCCACGATCTCCGACCGCCCATCCCAAATGGACCTGCCGTCGCTTTGCAGCCTGGATAGGGTGCGCCGCATCAGGCCATGGATATCGAGCCACGCTTGCGCGCAGGATTCGTCCGCCGAACGGAAGGCAAAGATCGCGCGCCCGTCAATCTCGGCGACGAAGGTCTGCATGCAAATCTCCTGGTGGCGCGATACGGCCGGCGGCTCGCTTAGTTTTTGGCCTTGGTGCGCCGGCGCAGGGGATAGTTAGTGCTCTCGTACAAGCGGCGGATGCCACCGCCATCGAATCTCTCCTCCTCCACCTCCAGATAGGCGCCGAGAAGCAGCTCAGGCGCGAGCTCCTCGATGGCGAACCTGATCGCTTCGGAGGCGCGCGTGAAGCGCTTATAACCCACGCCGCGTGATTTGGATTTCCAGTTTCTGGCGGGAAAAAGCTCAGCCTCGGCGGCGTAGTCAAAACCGGTCATAGCTCAAACCTTGCTGGGCCCGTTCGCCGGAATGCGACGAGGGGGGAGATTACAGTAAAGCCGCGTCAACGCGGCTCAAAATAAAGTCAATATCATCCGGGTGCGCGTGAACCAGATTACCCACAAGATATAGTCCTTTTGCGCCAAAAATTCAAGTGAATGCGCCAAAAATCCTTCAACACTGGCGGTTCCTGCTGGCGTTTGTGCTCAAAGAGTCTGCGAGCCTGATGATGATTCGACGGCCCCGATCATCGGCGCTCGCCTCAGGCGCGACCCGGCTTCACCCGCAAGCCTGGCGCCGGGCGCTCCAGCACGACCTCGCGGCGGAAGCGATAGAGCTTCGCCGGCCGCCCGCCGGTCTTGGTCGAGACGTTCCCGGTCGGCTCCACCAGGCGCCCCTTTTCTACCAGACGGCGAAAATTCTGCTTATGCAACAGGGTGCCGGAGATAGCCTCGACCGTCTTTTGCAGATCGAGCAGGGTGAATTCCGGCGGCAATAGCTCAAACACGAGGGGCCTGTATTTGAGCTTGCCGCGTAACCGCCCCATGGCGGTGGCAAGGATGCGGCGGTGATCGAAGGCCATGGGCCGGCCGAGCTCGGGGAGATTGTCCCATTGGCGCGCGGAGGTCCGGCCGTCCCGCGCGGCCTCGGTCACCAGTCCCGCCTCATAGAGAAGCTCGTAGCGCTCAAGCACCCTCTCCTCGTCGAAGCCGGCGCCGATGCCGAAGCAGACCCGCAAGCGCTCGGCCCGCCGGAGCGGCCGCATCGGCTCGCTGCTTGACGGCGTCCGCTCGGCCCAGGCCTTGAGCCGCGGCTCGATCTCAGAGCCGAGAATCTCCGGCTTGCCCTGACGCCAGTCCTCCCAGGGAAAATAGGCGTACCAGGGCGACCAGCGCGACCCGAGCAACTCCTCGTCGGCGCTGCGCGTGAGCGCGAGATATCCCACCGACAGGATATGCGAGGCGGTGTCGCCAGGCTCGGCATGCCGGCCCCGGTCGCCGAAAGTATAGAGCTGCTCGACATAACCGAGCTCGAGGCCCGTCTGCTGCTTCACCCAGGCGCGGAGGCCGATCTCGAGCGTCCGGTGCGCGCGAGGGGAGAACGGCCCGAACGGCATCGAATCGAAATCCCCGCACCCCACGGTGCCAGGGCTCACCACCAGGATCTGAGGCTGCTGCTCGCGCACGCTGACGATCGCCGCGTTGAGCCCAAGCTCGATCTGGGTCTCCCCGGCGGTCTCGGTGGCGCGGACGGCGTCAGACATCGGATCAGGTTTCGCGTTGGACCGGCAGGGCGAACACTCGTCCTTCCTCGGCGAGTTCGCCGCGGCCGATTTTCTCGACCGCGGCCATCATGCGCCCCGACCGGGACAGCACCCCGTCGCCGAGCGCCACGAGCCGGCGGTTTGGATAGGCGGTGGGGGAAGCCTCGCGCAGCACGCGCGCCAAATCGAACTCGTCAACCTTCGGATTGAGGGCGCAGAGTGAGATGAAGGCCGCGGCGGTGGAGCGGCTGATGCCGGCCCAGCAGTGAATCAGGAGGGGCGCCTTGCGATCCCAGTCGAGGGCGAATTGAACGAGCTCGGCGACATGGTCCTCATGCGGGAGCACGAGCCCGTCGGCCGGCTCGCAGATATCGTTCATATCGAGCCGGAGATGCCGCTCGGACCCGATCGACGGCGGGGTGGGAACCAAGGTATCGCCATTGATGAGCGTCACCAGATGGCTGACGCGAACATCGGCGATGGTGGTCTGGACCCGGCTCAGCGGGGCGACGTAAATCGTATCTGGGGTCATGACGCGCGGCACTTTAAGCGTGTCTGTTGGCGAAATCAGGGACGACGCGCGACCTGCTCCAGAGAGCCTATGCTGCAACAGTGTCATTGGGTCAACTCATTGAACCGTTTGATGAACTTATCCTCGCTTGCGGACGCTGGCGATGGCGTTAGCCGCGACAGTTTCGTCACCAAACCCGGTTTCAGCCCGCGCGGCTGCCCGAAAAAGCGGCGGCCCTCCTCGACCGAAAAACCGGCAAGGGCGACGGCCTCATAATAGGCCGCGATCTTATCGGCGCGTTTGATCAGTTTGGTGACCGCGGCCGGCAGCTCCGCCGGTAGGCCGAAGCGAATGTGGATGGCGCCGAGCAGTCTCGCCTCGAAGGCGCGGTAGTCGAGCGACAGCGCCGCCTTGAACGGGCTAATGAGGTCGCCGATGACATATTCGGGGGCGTCGTGAAGCAAAGCTGCGAGCCTCATGCTGCGGTTGAGATTGGGCGACAGAGCCCCGGCGATGGTCTCGACGAGAAGGCAATGTTCGGCGACCGAGAAAGCATGATCGCCGACTGTCTGACCGTTCCAACGCGCGACACGCGCAAGTCCATGCGCAATGTCTTCAATCTCGACGTCGAGAGGCGAAGGATTGAGCAGATCGAGTCTTCGCCCGCTCAGCATTCGCTGCCAAGCGCGTGCGCCGGTCTCGGTGACAACATTATGCATAGTTCACGCGAACCTTATCGCCAAATCTCGATGAGCATCTATTGCCGCTCATCGTGATTAGTTGTGCAAGCGAGTCAGGAAAACATGGACGAATTGGACGCATAATGCCATTCATTAGCCGATTCTTGCTCGCGTACAGACCAACCTCAGTCCAAGACTCGGGAGATGCACATGGCAAGGCTGCCCAAATTTTCACTTTCGCACAATGAGCAGAGGAACAAATGGGAGCTCAAGCGCGAAGGCACCGGCGAGGTGATCAAGCGATTCAAAACCAAGGCCGCCGCCACCAAAGGCGGGGTGCTGGAGAAGGCCGTTGGTAAGATGGGCTCGGTCAAGATCAAGAAACGCAACGGCAAGATCCAGGAAGAGCGGACCTATCCCCGCAGCATGGATCCCCGCGGCCGCGGCTAAGTCAAAGCAAGCTTGCCGCATTCGGCGTGACGCGGGCAGTGCGTGAGGTGGTCGTTGACCATGCCGACGCTCTGCATGAAGGCGTGGAGCGTCGTCGGTCCGCAGAAGCGAAAGCCCCTCGCTTTGAGCGCCTTGGCTAGAGCGCGGCTTTCCGGCGTCTCGGTCGGGATGTCGGCCATGCGGCCATAGGCGTTCTGCTTCGGCTTGCCGTCGGCGAAGGCCCACAGGAACTGGCTGAAGCCGGGTCCAGACTCAAGCTCGAGAAAAACTTTGGCGTTGGAGATCGCGGCCTCGATCTTGCCGCGATGACGGACGATGCCGGCGTCCTTGAGCAGGCTTGCGACCTTCTTCTGCCCGTAGCCGGCCATCGCCTCGGCGTCGAAATTGTCGAAGGCGGCGCGGAAGGCCTCGCGCTTGCGCAGGATGGTGATCCAGGCGAGCCCGGCCTGGAAGCCTTCGAGGATCAGCTTCTCGAATAGAGCGCGTGGGTCTCTCTTCGGCACGCCCCACTCCTCGTCGTGATAGGCGATATAGAGCGGGTCCGATCCGGCCCAGGGGCAGCGTGCTTGCGCCATGCCGCTCATGGCGTGACCGGCGCCGCCGTCTTGAAGCGGGCCCAAGCGGGGATGCGCAAAGCGATGGCAATGTCGCCCGCGCGCAATTGGTCGCCGCGCGCCTTCGCCTCCTCAGCGCGATCGAGGCGGAGAAGCGCGAGCCCCGAACAGCCGCTCACCGAGCCGAGCGTTCCGATCGGCGTCTCGCCGGCCCTGATCTCGGCGCCGGTCGCGGGCAAGTGTCCCTCGCCTTCAACCCCGACGATGCGCTTCCGCGCCGTGCCGCGATGCTCCATGCGCGAGACCACCTCTTGGCCGATGAAGCAGCCCTTCCTGAAATCGACGCCGGCGAGCTGGTCGAACATCGCCTCATGCGGAAAGGCATCGCCGTAGGTGAAGTCGCGTCCGCCCTCGGGCACGCCGAGCTCGATCCGCCGCGCATGATAATCGTCCGCGCTGACGACGCCGCAGCCGAGACCGGCGAGGTTCGCCTCGGACGGAATGAGCAGGCGAAGTCCGAGTTCGGGCAATCTCGGATCGGCGTAGGCAATCGCGCCTTCCGGCAGGTCGGGTCGCTCGCCCCAGGCCGCGGCGACGGTGAAAGACGGATCTTCGGCGATCTCCACCTCGGCCCGGAGTTTGTAGAAGCCGAGCCGCTGCGCGAGTTCGCTCGCCTTCGCCTTGGCCGTTTCGAGGAGAAAGCCGTCGCCGTCGGCCACGACAAAAAAGTCGAACAGAATCTTTCCTTGCGGCGTGAGCAGCCCCGCATGGATAGACGTCCCGTCGCGGACCTTGTCGATGTCGTTGGTAATCAGCCCCTGCAAGAAGCCGCGCGCGGCCGGTCCGGCGACATTGAGGACCGCGCGGTCGGGAAGATAAGCGACGCTGCACTGGCGCATGATCGGGTGTTCCGCTTGCAAGCTGGGTTAGAGTTATTTATGCGGGCAGGAGCCTGCAAGCACTAGCCGAAAGACCCGGTCTTGGCAGAAACCTTCGATCTCCTCATCAAAGGCGCGACCCTCGTCAGCCATTCAGGCGAAGGACTTGCCGATATCGGCATCAGGGATGGCCGCATCGCCGCCATCGGCGCCCTCGCGCCGGAGACCGCCGGCCAGACGCTGAATGCGGCCGGGCTCCATATCCTGCCCGGCGTCATCGATACGCAGGTGCATTTCCGCGAGCCCGGGGCCGAGCACAAGGAAGACCTTGAGTCAGGCAGCCGCTCCGCCGTGCTGGGTGGGGTCACCGCCGTGTTCGAGATGCCGAACACGCGTCCGGCCACGGTCACGGCCGAGGCGCTGGCCGATAAGGTCGCGCGGGGCCGCGGGCGCATGTATTGCGATTTCGCCTTCTTCGTCGGCGCCACGCGGGAGAATGTCGAGGAGCTGCCCCGGCTCGAAAAGCTTCCTGGCGCCGCCGGGGTCAAGGTGTTCATGGGCTCCTCAACCGGCGATCTGCTCGTCGACGATGAAGGAACCTTGTCGCGCCTGCTTGCTCTGATCGAGCGGCGCGCCGCCTTCCACGCCGAGGATGAGACGCGGCTGCGCGAACGGAGCCCCCTCAGGCGCGAGGGTGACCCGGCAAGCCACAGCGAATGGCGCGACCCGGAAGCGGCCCTCGCCGCGACGGCGAAGCTGCTCAGGCTTGCTTCGGCCGCGGGCAAGCGCGTGCATGTGCTGCACGTCTCCACCGCGGCGGAGATGCAGTTGCTGGCGCTGCACAAGGATGTGGCGAGCGTCGAGGTCACGCCGCAGCATCTGACCCTTGCCGCGCCGGAAATCTACCGGGTGCTCGGCACCAAAGCGCAGATGAACCCCCCGCTCCGCGACGCCTCCCATCAAGAGGCGCTGTGGTGGGGTCTCTCGCAAGGCGTGGTCGACGTCCTGGGCTCCGATCACGCGCCGCATACGCTGGAGGAAAAGAGCCAGAGCTATCCGGCTTCGCCCTCCGGCATGCCGGGGGTGCAGACCCTGGTTCCGGTCATGCTCGACCACGTCGCCAAGGGCCGGTTGAGTCTGGCGCGCTTCGTCGATCTGACCAGCGCCGGTCCACAGCGCCTGTTCGGCATCGCCGGCAAAGGCCGCATCGCGGTGGGCTATGACGCCGACCTCACCCTCGTCGATCTGAAATCGGAGCGCGTGATCGAGCCGGAATGGATCGGCAGCAAATGCGGCTGGACGCCGTTCGCCGGGCGCAAGGTCAGAGGCTGGCCGGCCGGCACCATCGTGCGCGGCCGCGTCGCCATGTGGGAGGGCGAGCTCGGAGCCCCTGGCGGCGAGCCGGTCCGTTTCGGCGAGACGCTGCCACGCGAGGCATAGCCGGACGGCTTGCTTGTGGGCCCCGCATTGATGCGCTTAGCGGACGTCGCTCTTGCCGATCGCGTTGAGCTGGACCAGCACCTCGTCCGGCAACGCGAGTTCAGCCGCCGCCAGGTTCTCATGCAGGTGACCGAGCGACGAGGTACCGGGGATCAGGAGAATGTTGGGCGCGCGATGCAACAGCCAGGCGAGCGCTGTCTGCATCGGGGTGGCGCCGATCTGAGTCGCGACCTCCGAGAGAGTAGATGACTGGAGAGGCGTGAAGCCGCCCAGCGGGAAGAAGGGCACATAGGCGATGCCGGTGCCCGCCAATTCGTCGATCAGCGAGTCATCGTCGCGATGGACGAGGTTGTAGTGATTCTGCACGCAGACGACGTCGGCGATGCCGCGCGCCTGTTTAAGTTGGTCGGAGGTCACGTTGCTCACGCCGAGCTTGCGGATCAGTCCCTGCTGCTGGAAATCGGCAAGCGTGGCAAACTGTTCCTCGATCGATCCCTCGATCGGCCCGTGAAAGCCACCAACGCGCAAATTGACCACATCGAGCGCCTCGACCCCGAGGTTTCGGAGGTTGTCGTGGATCGCGCGCTTGAGGTCCGTGGGGGTGAGCGCGGGGATCCACGAGGCGTCGTCTCCGCGCCTGGCGCCGACCTTGGTTACGATCACCAAGTCATCTGGATACGGATGAAGCGCTTGGCGAATAAGCTGGTTTGTGACGTGCGGTCCATAGAAATCGCTGGTGTCGATGTGATTAACCCCGCTCGCAACGGCCGCCCGCAGCACCGCCAGCGCCGCGTCGCGATCCTCCGGCGGTCCAAACACGCCGGGCCCGGCAAGTTGCATGGCGCCGTAGCCCAAACGGTTCACAGTGCGGTTGCCCAATGAGAAGAAGCCCGCAGCGGTGATGTCGGTCATGTCAGGTCACCAAGTTGGAACAACCAATAGGGATGCATTGGCATTGCCCGATAATCCTGCATAGCCGAGACAAGCTGTGCGGGAGGGCGAACAATGACCACGGATCTAAGCGACTTCTCGAGCCGCTATTGCAGGAAGTAATGCCAGACACCATCGCCGCCGATGCCGGCGCGATAATAGGTGTATTTGCCGCTCTTCTGCATTTCGAGCGCCTGAGCCGCGGGCACGATGCGATAAAGCTCGACCTCCTGCGCCGGCGTCAGCTTGGTCAGATCCATCTCGGCGAAATAGGGCCAGACATACATCGCGTCCTTGCCCTCGCCCATGCGGACGAAGCCTGAGCTGAAGACATTCATCATGGCGGCGAGGATGTCGCGCCCTTCGCCGTCGACGGAATTTTTCTTCCAGAAGGCGATAGGATCGCTGACCAATGTCGCGCTCAGCATCGGCGGCAGCTCGTTCTCCTCAAGCACCGGAAGCATGTCGTCGATATCGCCGCTCTGCGCCGCGACCACGATGCCCTCAAGCGTACTCCTGATAGGCGCGGGCAGCTCGCCGAAATCGTATAGGACCTGTTGCGCCGAGCCGGTTGGGGGCGGCGCCGCGGCTTCGGCCGGCGCTGCGATCTCACCCGGCTTGGCCGGCACGGCATCGGGGATTGGAGCTTGATCCTTCGGCTTCGCCGCTTCGGCCAAGGCCAGCGGCTGATCCTGGATGATCTCGGCCGAGCGAGAGAGGCCCTCGCTCGCTTCGGCCGGATCGGGCGAAGCGTGCTCCCCCCGGTAGGCGTAGACAATAAGGAGTGTGCCAGCTACCAATGCAGCGAAGGCCGCCATGACGAATCTCGTGCGACGACTCATTCATCCTCCCTCAGGCGCTCGGCCACTCTCGCACACCGGCGGTGGCGTGTCCTACACGCTCGACGCGGAGCCGAGCCGCAAGGCGCTCCTCTCCAACCTGCGGCGATAGGCTCCGGATTTTGCTGACCGGTGCGCATATCGTCCTCTCCACCATCCAGTTGATGCTGGCCGGCCTCGGTATTGGCGTGCTCGTAGCCGCACCCATCGGGCCGGTCAATGTCCTTTGCATCCAGCGCGCCGTAACCAAGGGCTTCTGGGGCGGTGTCGCCGCTGGGCTCGGGGCCACCCTGGGCGACGGGCTACTCGCGGCGCTCGCGGCCTTCAGTGTGACGGCGATCTCCGACGTGATGATCACCTATGCCGGCCCCATTCAGCTGATCGGGGGATTGGTGCTGGTCGTGTTCGGCGTCGGCCTGCTGTTCAAGAGCCCGATCCTGCTCATGGTACCGGAAGCCGAATCGCGGCTTTTGGAGCACACCAGCATCATCCCACAGACGTTCCTTCTCACCATCTCGAACCCTGGCGCCATTCTCGGCATGGCCGCGCTGATCGGCGCGCTGAGTTCCCTGATCGGCGGCATCGGCGGCTATCTCGACGCGCTCCTACTCGTCGTCTCGATCATGGGCGGAAGCTTGTTGTGGTGGCTGGGCATATCGGAGTTGATCGCCACGATCCGGCATCGGCTCAACGAGAACCGCCTCAGGCTCATCAATCGCGTGGCGGGAACCCTACTGATCGTCTTTGGCGTGGCGCTTCTGCTCAAGGAGTTCGTGCTGCCTTGAGCGCGCGCTATTGCGCGGTGCGCTCGAGCGTGAACTCGCCATGCTGGATGCGCCGTGAAAGGCCCCCGGTCATCCTGGCGACGGCGTCCTCGCCATATTGGGAAATCAGATCGGCAAGGGCTGCGAACAATGCGGCATTGGCGAGCATTTCCGGCTCGATACCGTCATGCAACGCCTCTTCCCAGGCATCGAGGATATATCGGAGCGCGGCTTGCTTCTGAGCGTCGAGCTCCGCACCGTGTGAGATTTGCTGACCAGACCGCAACGGGAATTCCCCCCTCTTGCTCTAGCGTTGTGGCCTCCTATCTCAGACTTACACCGCTTGGCTTGCCTGCTGGGGAATAACGTGAACTAACGGTTAATACGGGGCTCGGTCCGCTCGACCTGCCGCGGCTTGGCGGCTTCGGCCGGTTTGGGCTCGGCAGGCTCGCCGGTGGCCTCGGCCTCGCTCGTGCTGCCTGTTGGCGCTTCTTCCGGCTTGACCTCTGCCTTATTGGCGTCAGCCGGAGCCTCTCCCGCCGGGGCCGGGGCCACAGCTTCGATGGCCGGACCGCGGTTGGCCAGATGCGACGGCTTGGCCAGAGTCGAGGTGATTTGCGCACCCTCGGTGGAGAAGCGCGTGATGGCGACCGTGGCCGAGGAGTTGCAGGTCCGGTAGGTGCGGCGGTAACCGCGATAACCGTCATTGAAGCTGTTCACGAGCTTGGCGCGGCGGACGGCGGTGGACCCCTCATATTTGACGATGTTGGTCATCTGGTCGCGCCAGAGTTGACCTTCCTGCGCGCCGCACAGCTCGCGCAAATAATGCACGGCGCCCAGAATCTCGGCCAGCCGCAGGAGTTTGGGGTCGTAGGGCCGGTCGTCCGGCGGCGGCGGGGCGGAGCTCTCCTTTGGCACGATCGGCGGCAGGTCGTCGCTCGGCGCCCGCGGCGCCGCCGGTTTACGCGGCTTTGCCGCCTTGCGCGGCTGCTCCTGGAACCATGGCGACCAGAAATATTGCGCTTCGGCAATCGGCGACCAGGCAAGCATCGCCGTGGCGAGCACGCAGAACCCAAATCCGAGCGCGATTGCCCTGGGGGCCGGAGTTTTCATGGACCTCTGAGTAACCCGTCTTGGCGGCGAAAGCTAGGCGGGCCAACGCGCCACCCACCCCGCCGCAACGCCAATCCGGCTGTACAAACGGGGCAGGCTGAGCCATGGGCGGGGAGCCCGCTATACTCTCCCGACGTCGTCTCGCTTTCCGGCTAAACCCATGTGCTCACGCTATAACCTGACCTCGCCGCCCGAAGCTGTCCGCGCGACCTTCGCCTATCGGGACAAGCCGAATTTTCCGCCCCGCTATAATATCGCGCCGACGCAGATCGTCGGGGTGGTGTGCCTGGATGAAGAGGGCGAGCGCCGCTTCAAGCCGATGCGCTGGGGCCTGCTGCCCGCCTTCGTCAAGGATGCCAAATCCGCGCCGACCCTGATCAACGCGCGGGCGGAAGGGATCGCGACCAAACCATCTTTCCGGCAAGCATTCGCCCGGCGTCGCTGTTTGCTGCCGGCTGACGGGTTCTACGAATGGACCGGCGCCAAGCGCGCGAGACGCCCCTTCCTGCTGCGTCCGCGCCAAGGCGGCCTGATCGCCTTCGCCGGAATTTGGGAGCGCTGGCGTGATCAGGAGGGGGCGGAGAGCGATACGGTCGCCATCATCACCTGCGCCGCCAATGCGAGCGTCACCCCGCTGCATGACCGCATGCCGGTAGTGCTCGATCAAAAGCAGCATGCGACTTGGCTCGATTGCGAGGGGACGGCGTTGGATACCGCTCTGGCCTTGCTGCGGCCGGCCGCCGACGATCTGCTGGAGGCGATCGAGATGGATCCGAAGATCAACGATTCGCGCCGGGACGAGCCGGGCCTGCAGCAGCCGCTGCAGCCACGCCTGCTTTAGAGCAGCTTGCCGGGGTTGAGGATGCCGTTCGGATCGAAGGCCCGCTTGATCCTCCGCATCAGGTCGAGCTCAAGCGGCTGCTTGGCGTGGGGAAGCAGATCGCGCTTGAGCCGGCCGATGCCATGCTCGGCGCTGATCGAACCGTCGAGATCGAGCACGATCTCATGCACCGCGGCGTTCAGCGCCTCCCAATTGGAGAGGAACACCACACGGTCCATGGCAACCGGCTGGCTCACATTATAGTGGATGTTGCCGTCGCCGAGATGACCGAACGGCACCGGCCGCGCGCCGGGGATCATCAGCTCGATGAGCTGATCGGCGCGCGCGATGAATTCAGGCACCTTCGCCACCGGTACGGAGACATCGTGCTTGATGCTACCGCCTTCCTGGCGCTGCACCTCGCTCATCAGCTCCCGCATGCGCCACAGCTCGGAACTTTGCGCCAGCGAGGAGGCAAGCACGGCATCGCCCACCTCCTTTGCCTCGATCCCCGCGGCAAGCAGGGTCTCGGCCAGACGGACGATCTCACCATTGTCGCGCGGGCTCGACAGCTCGAACAGCACATACCAGGCATGAGGCGAGGAGAGCGGATCTCGGGTCTCGCTTGCGTGCCTGAACACGAAGTCGAGACCGATGCGCGGCAGGAGCTCGAATGCGGTCAGCGCCGGCCCGGCCTGCTCATGCACCCGCGTGAAGAAGGCCAGGGCGGCCTCGGGGCTGCTAAGCCCGGCGAAGGCGGTTGCCGCCTCCTTGGGCTTGGGCAACAGGCGTAGCACGGCGGCGGTGATGATGCCGAGGGTGCCTTCCGAGCCGATGAACAGGTCCTTCAAATCGTAGCCGCTATTGTCCTTGCGCAAGCCTTTGAGCCCGTTCCAGACGCTACCGTCGGCCACCACCACTTCGAGCCCGAGCGCGAGGTCACGCGCGCTGCCATAGGCGAGCACCGACATGCCGCCGGCATTGGTGGCGAGCACGCCGCCGATCTGGCAACTGCCCTCTGACGCAAGGCTCAAGGGGAACAGCCTGCCTGCGCTCGACGCTACGCTTTGCGCATTGGCAAGCACGACCCCGGCCTCGACCGTCATGGTGTCGCCGCACAGATCGACGTCGCGGATATGGGCGAGGCGCTCCAAGGCGACGACCACTTCATGGCCGCTCTCGAACGGGATCTGTCCGCCGACGAGCCCGGTATTGCCGCCTTGGGGCACGATGGCGGTGCGCGTCGCATTGGCGAGCTTGAGGATGGCCGAGACCTCCGCCGTCGACCCGGGCCTGAGCACGAGCGCGGCTTTGCCGACATAGCGATCCCGCCACTCGACCAGATAGGGGGCCATGGCCTTGGCGTCGCTGATGGCATGGCTTTCGCCGACGATGCGGATGAGTGATTCAAGCGTCGCCAGGCTCGGGCGCTGAAATGGCTCGCGCGTCTCGGTCATGGGTGGGTGCCGGAGGCGACGGTCTCGCGCGGGGTATCGCCAGCCTCGGTGCGGGCGGCAGCAGCGCGGCGCAGGCGGTCGTTGATGGCTTCGCCCAGGCCTTGGTTCGGGATCGGCATCACCGCGATGGCCAAGGCTCCCAGCGCATCGAGCTGGCGCAGCATGGCGAAGAAATTCGCCGCGGCCTGGTTGAGATCGCCGCGCGGGCTGAGATTGCGCGAAGGTCCGGCGCAAGCCGGCGCGTCAGGCCCGAACGCGAGCAGAGCCTCGCCTTGGCGCGGCGCGCTCGCCTCGAGACGCAGCGGCGTGTCCGGCGCGTAATGGATAGCGAGTTGTCCCGGCGACATCGCTTGGCTGCCCGTCTCGGGCGTGGCCAGGCCGCGCCGCAAGACCGTCTCGATCTCCGCTCGCGGCAGTGCTCCAAGCCGGAGCAGCGTGACCGTGTCGCCATCGATGCCGAGCACGGTCGATTCAAGGCCGAGGGTGCAAGGTCCGCCGTCGAGGATCATGGCCGGGAGATCACCCAGCTCGGCCTCGACATGGGCGGCGGTGGTCGGGCTCACGCGGCCGGAGCGGTTGGCGCTCGGCGCGGCGATGGGGAGCTTCGCCGCTTCAAGCAGGGCGCGCGCGCTTCTGTTGCTCGGCGCGCGCAGCGCCACGCTATCGAGCCCGGCGCTGACCAGATCGGCGATAGCGCAATCCTCGCGCCGCTTGAGCACGAGCGACAAAGGCCCGGGCCAGAAGGCCGCCATAAGTTTTCGCGCCGTGCCGTTGACGGTGGCGTAGGTTTCGGCCTGCTCTTCACCGAGAACATGCACGATCAGCGGATTGAACCGGGGACGATCCTTGGCGGCAAAGATCTTGGCCACCGCAGCGGCATCGAGCGCATTGGCGCCGAGGCCGTACACCGTTTCGGTCGGAAAGGCGACGATCTCGCCCCGCGCCAGCGCTTGCGCGGCTTGGGCGATGGTCTCAGGCGTGGCGGCGACGATCGGCATGGTGCATATCAAGGGCTTGCTCAACGTGCATTTTCATCCCATTTCGCGTGTTAGCATTGACGGGTCAAGCGACCATCCCCGCCATTAGAGCATCTTGCCATGCCCACGCTCCATCTCACCCATCCGGACTGCCTCCTGCACGACATGGGCGCGGGCCATCCCGAGCGGCCCGACCGGCTGCGCGCCGTCGCCGATGCCCTTTCCGGCGACGACTTCAAGACGCTCAAGCGCGAGCAGGCCCCGCTCGCCGAAATCGCCACAATCGAGCGGCTGCACCCGGAGAGCTATGTCGAGGCGATCCGCGCCGCCACGCCGAAGCGCGATCTCGTCTGGCTCGATCCGGACACGGCGATGTCGCCCAAGAGCTTCGACGCCGCACTCAGAGCCACGGGTGCCGCGGTCCGTGCGGTCGATGAGGTCATGTCGGGCGCGGTGGCCAATGCCTTCTGTGCCGTGCGGCCCCCCGGCCACCATGCCGAGCCGTCGAAAGCCATGGGCTTCTGCCTGTTCAACACGGTGGCAATCGCCGCACTCCACGCCCGCGCCGCGCATGGGGCGGAGCGCGTGGCCGTGGTCGATTTCGATGTGCATCACGGCAATGGCACGCAAGCGGCGTTCTGGTCGGACAAGGATCTATTCTACGGCTCGACTCATCAGATGCCGCTGTTCCCGGGGACGGGAGCTTTGGGCGAGACGGGGGTCGGCAATATTTTCAATGCGCCGCTCAGCCCGGGCGACGGCGGCGAGACGTTCAAGCATGCCTATCTCACCCGCGTCCTGCCGGCCCTGCACGATTTCGCGCCGGATCTGCTGCTGATCTCCGCCGGGTTCGATGCCCATCGCGACGACCCGCTCGCGCAAATCCAGCTGGTCGAGGCCGATTTCACCTGGGTGACGGAGAAGCTGCTCGAGGTGGCGGACAAACACGCTGGCGGCAGGGTCGTGTCGACCCTGGAGGGCGGCTACGACCTCAGGGCACTTGGGCGCTCAACCGCCGCCCATGTGCGGGCCTTGATGCAGGCTTCCTCTTGAACCCCGCCGCCCTGAGGGGCTAAGCCTTGCGCCATGGCCGACGCAGCAGAACACACCGACATCAAGGATATGAGCTTCGAGCAGGCGCTGAAGGAGCTCGAAGCCATCGTCAACCGCTTGGAGAAGGGCGACGTGGAGCTCGAGGCCTCGATCCTGATCTATGAGCGGGGTGAGGCGTTGAAGACCCATTGCGATGCGCTGTTGCGCAAGGCCGAGGCCAAGGTGGAGAAGATTTCCTTGTCCGCGGACGGCCAGCCCACGGGCACCGAGCCCCTCGACGTCGAGGACTAGCTTCACCCGAGCGGCGTGAGCGTCAGCCCTCCCGATGATGGTCAAGTCCCGGGCCAGGGTTCCATGACACATTCCGGGCCAGCTGCTAGGCTAGTTGAAAGCCGGGGGCGAGGCCGATAAAGCTCCTGTGATAACAAGCGAATTCCTTAAGTTTCGCGGGGAATGAATGAGTGCCGAAAGCCTGACGCCGCTGCTTGACCGGGTGTGCAATCCCCAGGATTTGCGCGAGCTCGACGATCATGAGCTGCCACAACTGGCGGATGAGCTTCGCCAGGAGACCATCGATGCGGTTTCGGTGACCGGCGGCCATCTCGGCGCCGGCCTCGGCGTGGTCGAGCTCACCATCGCCCTGCACAAGGTGTTCGACACGCCCAACGACAGGCTGATCTGGGATGTGGGCCACCAGACCTATCCGCACAAAATCCTGACCGGCAGGCGCGACCGCATCCGCTCCTTGCGCCAGCCTGGAGGCCTGTCCGGCTTCTGCAAGCGGTCCGAGAGCGAATATGACACATTCGGCGCCGGCCATTCCTCGACCTCCATTTCAGCCGGGCTCGGCATGGCGGTGGCGCGCGACCTCGCCGGCAAGAGCCATAATGTGGTCTGCGTCATCGGCGACGGCGCCATGAGCGCGGGCATGGCCTATGAGGCCATGAACAATGCCGGTGCCGTGGATTCGCGCCTGATCGTGGTCCTCAACGACAACGACATGTCGATCGCGCCTCCGGTCGGGGCCATGAGCGCCTATCTCGCCCGCCTCATCTCCGGCGGGACCTACCGGCAGCTCCGCAACTGGGCCAAGCAACTCGCCCAGATTCTGCCCAAGAGCTGGGAGCGGCGGGCGGCGCGAGCCGAGGAATATACGCGCGGCTTCTGGACCGGTGGCACGCTGTTCGAGGAGATGGGCTTCTATTATGTCGGCCCCATCGACGGGCATAATTTCGATCATCTGCTGCCGGTGTTGCGCAATGTGCGCGACACCGAGAACGGCCCGATCCTGATCCATGTGGTGACGCAGAAGGGCAAGGGCTACGAGCCCGCCGAAACCTCGGCCGACAAGTTTCACGGTGTCAGCCGCTTCAATGTCGTCACCGGGGCGCAGGAACCTTCAAGCGCCGGCGCGCCGAGCTACACCAAAATCTTCGCCAATGCCCTGATCGAGGAGGCGCGCGCCGACGACAAGATCGTGGCCATCACCGCGGCAATGCCGTCAGGCACCGGGCTCGACCGCTTCGCCGAAGCCTTTCCCGATCGCAGTTTCGACGTCGGCATCGCCGAGCAGCACGCCGTCACCTTCGCCGCCGGCCTCGCGGTGGAAGGCTTCAAGCCCTTTGCCGCGATCTATTCGACCTTCCTCCAGCGCGCCTACGACCAGGTCGTGCACGACATCGCCATTCAGCATCTGCCAGTCCGCTTCGCCATCGACCGGGCTGGGCTTGTCGGCGCCGACGGCCCAACCCATGCCGGCGCTTTCGACGTGGCCTTCCTGTCCTGCCTGCCAGACTTCGTGGTGATGGCCGCGAGCGACGAGGCCGAGCTGATGCATATGGTGGCGACCGCCGCCGCCATCGACGACCGCCCCTCGGCCTTCCGCTATCCGCGTGGCGAGGGCACCGGGGTTGCCCTGCCGCAGCGCGGGCAGGTGCTGCCGCTCGGCAAGGGGCGCGTTCTGCGCGAGGGCTCGGCCGTGGCGCTGCTCTCCTTCGGCGCGCGGCTAAGCGAGGTCTTGCAGGCGAGCGACCAGCTCGCGGGCTATGGTCTATCCGCCACGGTCGCGGATGCGCGCTTCGCCAAGCCGCTCGATATTGAGCTGGTGCGCCAGCTCGCCACTCACCACGAGGTGCTGGTCACCATCGAAGAAGGGTCGAGCGGCGGGTTCGGGGCGCAAGTGCTGCATCATCTCGCGCGCGAGGGGTTGCTCGATCGCGGCCTCAAGGTGAGAACCTTGACCTTGCCGGACTGCTTCATCGAGCAGGACAAGCCCCAGACCATGTACGAAAAGGCCGGGCTCAACGCCTCGGGCATCGTCGGCGCGGTGTTCGCCGCGCTGGGCAAGGACCTGCGGAAGGACGCGAGCGGCGAAACGGCCCGCCTCGCCTAAAGCGAACTACTCGACCTCGCAGTTGTGGCTGAATTTCGAGACCGCCTCTTCCCGGCCCTGGTCGGACATGGTGACGGTCGTCTCGCCCATCTTGATGGTCACCGGTCCGGGATCGCGAAGAACCTCCAGCACGGACTTGATGTCGATGTCGGTCGCCTCGCCGAAGGTCTTGCCGGTCGCTTCGTTCCGCGTCACCTCGCCCTCGACCGGGGACTGGGCCTTGGCCGAGGAAATCTCGATGAGGATGGGTTGGCCTGGTTTGACGCCGTCGATTTCCTTATGCACGTCGAGGACGACAATGCTCATGCCATTGAAGCAGGTCACCATGAACAGCGGACCGTTGGACAGGCTGATCGACCGGTAAGCGAGGGAGGTCGAGGTGCCGCTGGATTTTTCGGCCCAGATCATCGCCTCTTCGCTCCACGCCATGTTCGCCAGGGGCAAGGCCAAGGCGAGCAAGCCGGCGGCGGCCAACAGGCGCTTAAAGGGGGCCAATATCGCAATACGCATAGACATGGGCAGGGCTACCTCGAGCAAGATCGTCTCAGACCCGCATATAGGGCCTCATCCACGGTTTGCTAGCCGATGCCCTTGGCCTTGGCAAATGCGGCACCATCCGGCATCGCCCGAGGGCCAAGTCCTTGATTAGGCGCCCGTGCGCGCGCTTGGCGGGAGATTCATCGCCGCCAGCGCATTGATCGCCGCATCGAGCGAACTCGCCGGGGCCGAGCCCTTGGATCTCGCTCGGCGCGATGTATGTCGTAACGAGCATCATCACTGCTCTCTCTGCATAGTTACGGTCAACATGGTTGGATTGTTCATAGGAAGATCAACGGCGAAAAATCATGCAAGGTTGCCGCTCGCTCCCTGCACGATCGCAAGTGCTGCACGCTTGCGACGGCGGAGGCGTGGGGTCTCGCCGCGCTGAAGCGCGGCGATGCGGCGCAACAGATAGGGCGAGAAATGTCCGCCATAGCGGCCCCACAGAGAGGGGTCCCGCCAGTCGCTTCCGCTGACGCGGCCGCGGCAGCGCGGAGAACCGCAGGCGCAATCGAACTCGTCGTAAGGCGAGCCATCGCACATCGCATAGTCGATGGTCACCTCCTCGCCGGGCCGAATGACCCGCATCGCGACGATGGCGATCTGCCCGTCGAGACCGGCATTAGGATCGCAGGCGTGGTTGATGTAGTCCGGCGGCTCGGCGGCGGCGAACGACGCGAGGTAAAGCCCCTCCTCGACCTGCACCGTGTGGCGACGAATGTCAGGGGACAGACCGTCAAGTTCGTCGGCGGAGACGATGCGCCCGCTCCATACGGCGACGAGCTCGCGCGCCTCGATCAGCTCCCGAGCAAATACGGCTTTACCGCCGTTTACGTCGCTATTTCGGACTTCACATTTATCGGTGAGGTAAGCCGTTGTTCCTTGGCTCACGAGACCTCCGCGATTGCGCGCCGAGCGGTGCGCTTCGCAGTATAGTTGGCGGTGCCGTCCGCTCCCGGTTGGTCATCCGCACGCGAGAATCCCCCACGCGGGCCCGAGTGTATGTAAAGCTCATATGGCCATCTACAAAAAAAAGCGGCTCGACCAATTATTAGTCGAGCGGGGTCTGGCCTCCACGCGCTCACGCGCGGCCGACCTTGTCCGCCTCGGCTCGGTCAGGGTCGATGGCGATATTGCGGCAAAACCGGGCATGTTGCTTGCCGCGGATACGAGCCTCGAGGTCGACCCCGGCGCGTCCCCCTTCGTCTCCCGCGGCGGGCTCAAGCTTGCCGCCGCCCTCGATGGTTTCGGCCTCGACCCTCGGGGCAGGACCGCACTCGATATCGGGGCCTCGACCGGGGGCTTCACCGACGTTCTGCTCGCCCGTGGGGCTGCCCGCGTTTTCGCCGTCGATGTCGGCCGCGATCAGCTGCACCCCAAGCTTCGCCAGGACCGCCGCGTGGTGGTGCTGGAGGGAACCGACGCAAGGCGCCTCGACCGGGGGATCATCGCCGAGCCCATCGAGGCGATCGTCGCCGATGTCAGTTTCATCAGCCTCACCAAACTGCTCGGGCCGGCGCTCCGCCTGGCCGCGCCCGGCGCCTGGCTCGTGGCTCTGGTCAAGCCGCAATTCGAGGCTGGCCGCGAGGCGGTGGGCAAAGGCGGCATCGTCCGCGACGAGGCTGCGCGGGAGCGAGCCGTGGCGGAGGTGCGGGCGTTCATCGACGCGGCTCCGGGCTGGCGGGTGTTGGCGGAAATGCCCTCGCCCATCACCGGCGCCGACGGCAACGAGGAAATTCTGATCGGCGCCGTCCGATAGGGCGCAACCGGCGGGATCAGCCCTTCCCGGTCTGGGCGCGGTGACGCAGATAGTGATCGGCGAGCACGATGGCCATCATGGCCTCGCCCACCGGCACGGCGCGAATGCCGACGCATGGATCGTGGCGGCCCTTGGTCGAGACCTCCGTGTCGCGGCCGGCCGCATCCACGGTGCGGCGGGGCGTCAGGATCGAGGAGGTGGGCTTCACCGCGAAGCGGGCCACGACCGGCTGCCCGCTCGAGATGCCGCCAAGAATGCCGCCGGCATGGTTGGACAGGAACTCCGGCGCACCGTCGGGCCCGATGCGCATCTCGTCGGCGTTGTCCTCGCCCGACAGCGAAGCTGCGGCAAAGCCGGCCCCGATCTCCACGCCCTTCACCGCATTGATGCTCATCAGGCCGGAGGCGATGTCCTGGTCGAGCTTACCGTAGATCGGCGCGCCGAGCCCGGGTTGCACGCCCTCGGCCACGATCTCGATGATGGCGCCACAGGAGGAGCCGGCTTTGCGCACCCCGTCCAGATACCCTGCCCACAGCTTCGCCGCCTTGGCGTCGGGGCAGAAGAACGGGTTGCGCTCAACCTCGGACCAGTCCCAATTCCCACGGTCGATCGCATGCGGTCCGACCTGCACCAGAGCGCCGCGCACGCGCAATCCCGGCACGACTTTCCGCGCCACGGCGCCGGCGGCCACGCGCGACGCCGTCTCCCTGGCGCTGGCCCGGCCGGAGCCGCGCCAATCGCGCACGCCATATTTGGCGGCATAGGTGAAGTCGGCGTGGCCGGGGCGAAACTTGTCCTTGATGTCCCCGTAATCCTTGGACCGCGCGTCCATATTCTCGATCTCGAGCGCGATCGGGGTGCCGGTGGTGATCTGCTCGCCGCTCGCCTCGTCGGTAAACACGCCGGAGAGGATGCGGACCTGGTCTGGCTCTTTGCGTTGGGTGGTGTAGCGCGACTGGCCGGGACGGCGCTTGTCGAGATAGGTCTGGATGTCGGCCAGGTCGAGCGGGATGCCCGGCGGGCAGCCATCGACGACGCAGCCGATCGCCGGCCCGTGGCTCTCGCCCCAGGTGGTGATGCGGAATAGATGGCCGAAACTATTGTGCGACATGGGTTTCTTTTAGGAGCGTGGTCGGCTTGCGGCAAGCGGCGGCCAGCATAGCCCCGACTTCGCAACAAACGGTTTCACGGGAGGAGTGCCCCGTGAGGCGGCTCTACTCCTTGACGGAGATGTCCGGCGCGTCCTCGTTCTTCATGCCGATGACGTGGTAGCCGGAGTCGATATGCATGATCTCGCCGGTCGTACCGCGCCCCAGATCCGAGAGAAGATAGAGCGCGCCGCCGCCGACATCCTCGATGGTCACGGTGCGCCGGAGCGGCGAATTATGCTCGTTCCATTTGAGGATATAGCGGAAGTCGGCGATGCCGGAGGCGGCAAGCGTCTTGATCGGGCCGGCCGAGATGGCGTTGACCCGGATATGGCCCTGGCCGAGGTCGGCGGCGAGGTAGCGCACGCTCGATTCGAGCGCCGCCTTGGCCACGCCCATCACATTGTAATGGGGCATGACCTTCTCGGCGCCGTAATAGGTGAGCGTGAGCATCGAGCCGCCATTCGGCATCAAGGCCTCGGCCCGCTTGGCCAGCGCGGTGAAGGAGTAGCAGGAGATGAGCATGGTCTGGACGAAATTGTCCTTGCTCGTATCGACATAGCGCCCGTCCAGCTCTGCCTTGTCGGAGAAGGCGACGGCGTGCACGAGAAAATCGATGCTGCCCCAGGAATCGGCCAGCGCCTTGAACACCGCATCGACGCTTTGATCGTCAGTGACGTCGCAAGGGAGCACGAGCTTGGAGCCGATTTCGGCCGCGAGCGGCTCGACCCGCTTCTTGATGGCGTCGCCCTGATAGGTCAGCGCGATCTCGGCGCCGTTGTCGTGGCAGGCCTTGGTGATGCCCCAGGCGATCGAACGGTTGTTGGCCACGCCGAACACGACGCCGCGCTTGCCAGCCATCAGCTTGGCCGCGTCAGCCATTGACCCTCCAGCTCAAGAATGTGGGTGGCTTTATAGGGCCCGGGCACCCTGGCCGGAAGGGCCTTTGCCTGAGGCCTTTTCGCCAATCAGCCGGCGAGCGACCATTGGCCGTCGGATTGGCGGCAGGCGACGCCTTCAACCTGCTTCACATAGGCGCCGACCGACAGCGAATAGGTGAGATGACGGCAGACCCGGCCCTCGTCGTCGCGAAAGGCCGAGACCGTCTTGATCACCCCGGAGAGCGCCCGCGACGGCCTTTGCCAGACCAGGCTCGCGCCATCGCCAAGCTCGCTCAGCGCCTCCTGTAGCGCGTTCAGCGCCATGGCGCGGTCGCTACGGTCGAGCCGGGCGCGAAGCGCGGTAACATTTTCCGTCTGCTCGGCGCTTACGGTGTTGACGATCACCGCCCAGCTATTCAGGGGCACCTCGGCATTGAGAGAAAGGGTTGCGGGCGTAAGCAAGAGTGCAAGCGCGCCCGTCCCGATGATGATAGGAGCCTTCCAACGGATCGCACGCATAACCATTCGTCCCCCCAGCACTGGCGCGGAACAACCCCCCGCACCAACTATCAACGAAGCCCATGGTGCAGTATCAGGGTGAGTAAATGGTAAACGCCTGTTTCGCGGTGGGATTGCCGCACCGCCGAGGCATGGGACAGAGAACGAGACGGCCATGAATGAGCAGTCGGGCCTCGAGCCCCAAGATTTCACCGAGGCGGAGGATCCCTTCAGCCTGTTCGCCGACTGGATGGAGGCGGCCAGTTCGAGCGAGCCGGACGACCCAAACGCCATGGCGCTGGCCACGGTCGACGCGCAAGGATTGCCAAATCTGCGCACGGTCCTGCTGAAGGGCGCCGACGAACGCGGTTTCGTGTTCTATACCAATTGCGGCAGCGCCAAGGGGCTCGAGCTTGCCGCCGCGCCGAAGGCCGCGCTCCTGTTCTATTGGAAGAGCCTGCATCGCCAAGTCAGAGTCCGCGGACCGGTGGAGCAAGTGAGCGACGCCGAGGCGGATGCCTATTTCGCCAGCCGCTCGCGCGAAAGCCGCATCGGCGCCTGGGCGTCTGACCAATCCCGGCCGCTTGCAAGCCGCGAGGCGCTGAACCAAGCGGTCGAAGCGCGCATGAATCAATTCGAAGGCAAGGATGTACCCCGGCCGCCGCATTGGCACGGCTACCGCATGACGCCGCTCGAGATTGAGTTCTGGGCGGGCAGACCCCACCGCCTGCACGATCGAATCGAGTTCCGGCGGCCCGCCCCCGATGCGCCCTGGGTGAAGACCCGGCTCTATCCGTGACGCGCTTGGAGGCCTAAAAGAGGCCGGTCATGGCCCAAATTCCCAATGAAGAGCGAAAAACGCTGGTCCTCACCGGCGCCAGCCGCGGCATCGGCCATGCCACGGTGAAGCGCTTCTCCTCCGCCGGCTGGCGCGTGATCACCTGCTCCCGCCATCCCTTCCCCGAGAATTGCCCGTGGGAGGCGGGGCCGGAGGACCATATCCAGGTCGATCTCGCCGATCCCGGCAATACGCTTGAAGCCATCGCCGTGATGAAGGACCGGCTCATAGCCCAAGGCGGCCGGCTCAACGCGCTCGTCAATAATGCGGCGATTTCGCCCAAGGGAGAGGGCGGCTCCCGGCTCGGCAGCATCGAGACGGATCATCGCGACTGGATGACGGTGTTCCAGGTCAATTTCTTCGCGCCGCTGATGCTCGGCCGCGGCCTGATCGAGGAGCTGGAGGCGGCGTCGGGCGCCGTGGTCAATGTCAGCTCCATCGCGGGCTCTCGGGTGCATCCCTTCGCCGGCTCGGCCTATGCCACGTCGAAAGCAGCGCTCGCCGCGCTGACGCGCGAGATGGCCGCGGATTTCGCCCCGCGCGGCATCAGGGTGAACGCGATCTCGCCGGGGGAAATCGACACGGCGATGCTGTCGCCTGGAACTGAGAATTTGATCGCGGAGATTCCGATGGCGCGGCTCGGGCTGCCGGAGGAGGTGGCGAAGGCGATCTATTTTCTCTGCACCGAGCAATCGAGCTATATCAACGGCACCGAGCTTTATATCGACGGCGGCCAGCACGTTTGACCGCCGGCACGCCGGTTAAGCCCACCTTTACCTTGCACCCTCAGCATGGCTCTTGCCGCGCCGGCTCGTTCCGGGGGCGGCGGCAGTGCGTAGTTCTGCGTAACCAGAGTGGTGTGCATGGGTGTGGGTGGGACGCGGGGGCCAAGGCTCCCGCTCAACGAAATCATCGTCGGCGATTGCATCGAGGCGCTTGACCGGCTGCCGCCGCAGAGCGTCGATCTCGTCTTCGCCGATCCTCCTTACAATCTTCAGCTCAGCAGCGAGCTGCTGCGGCCCAACAATAGCCGGGTCGACGGGGTTGACGACGACTGGGACAAATTCGGCAGCTTCGGCGCCTATGACGAGTTCACGCGGGCCTGGCTCAAGGCCTGCCGCCGGGTGCTCAAGCCCGAAGGCTCGCTCTGGGTCATCGGCAGCTATCACAACATCTTCCGCGTCGGCACCGCGCTTCAGGATCTCGGCTTCTGGGTTCTGAACGACGTGATCTGGCGCAAGACAAACCCGATGCCGAATTTCAGAGGGCGCCGCTTCACCAATGCGCATGAGACCATGATCTGGGCGTCGATGGGGCCGAAGGCGCGCTACACCTTCAATTACGAGGCGATGAAGGCGCTGAATGACGAGCTGCAGATGCGCTCGGACTGGCTGTTTCCGATCTGCTCTGGTCCTGAGCGGCTGAAGCAGGATTGCGGCCGCAAGACCCATCCAACGCAGAAGCCGGAAGCGCTGCTGCATCGGATCATTGTCGCTTCGAGCCATGCCGGCGACGTCGTGCTCGATCCCTTCCTCGGATCGGGCACCACGGCGGCGATGGCCAAGCGCCTCGGCCGCTGCTTCATCGGCATCGAGCGCGAGCAGGCCTATGCCGAGGCGGCGAGAGCGCGCCTGGCCGCGATCGTGCCGCTGGGTGCCGAATCGCTCGTGGTCGCCCGCAGCAAACGCGCCGAAACCCGCATTCCCTTCGGCGCCCTGGTCGAGAATGGACTGATCGCGCCGGGCACCGTGCTTTGCGACGCCGGCGCCCGGCACGAGGCTCGCGTGCGCGCCGATGGCAGCATCGCCTGCGCCGGCGCACAAGGCTCGATCCACAAGATCGGCGCCCATGTGCAAGGCGCCGCCGCCTGCAATGGCTGGACCTTCTGGCACTATGAGACCGGCGGCAGGCTCAAGCCGATCGACGCGTTACGGGAGAAGGCGCGGGCGAAGCTTGAGCCACTCGCTTGAGCCGTCTCGCTTCAGGTTCCAGCGCGTGGGCGAGGACTTTCCGCATCACGCTCGGCAGCGCCGCTTCGTGCAGATCGCGGCGATGAACCCAGCGGCAGCGTTCGGGCGCCGCGGCTGCGGTCAATGCGGCATCCAGCCCGATTTCGGCCCGGTAGACCTTAAGCTCCAAGCGAAAATGGGTGAAAATATGCTCGACCAGCCCCGGCATCTCGCGCCACTCGGCCTCAACCGGCAGGTGCTGGCTCAGCGCCGCCTTGGCTGGGGCGGCCTCGAGCCAGGGTGAGGATGGCGGCTCGAGCATGCCGCCGAGCAGGCCCTTCAGCGGCCGCTGCCGCAGCAGCACCGCGCCATCCTGCCTGAGCACGACGAAGGCAGCACCTCGCC
>JBAUEK010000048.1:0-4627 GCA_049678565.1 Methyloceanibacter sp.
CGCGACGTGCTGGCCAAGGGCTGCGGGCTCGATTTGCATCAGCGTGGGTTCAAGCCGGGCGATGCCGCGACGACGCAGATCGCGCTGATCCCGTGTCAGCTCTGGCAGCTCGACGAAGTCCCGACCTTCGAACTCGCGGTGCCCTTAAGCTATGCGGGGAGCTTCTGGGCCTGGCTCACCGCCTCGGCCGCCGAATATGGCTTCGAGGTCCTGGCGCCCATTGCCGATGATGCCAAGGCCGCGAACAAATAAACAATTGGATGGCCGTGCCAGAGTCCGCTTTGGAGCCGTAAGCGGCCTTCCGTCGCGGCAGGCGGCACTTCCGAGTTGTGCCATAAGCAGACCATCCGCTACCGACGATAGCTTGAAGTGAAGCCGGTATAGCGCGCCCATTCTCGCCTTTGAACTCCCACAATTAAGGCCCAGGAAAATGGATGCCCTCAATGCTGTTAAGGCTAAAAAAATGAGACTTTACAGAGATCCCCTTCTGCACTTTGCTGTTGCCGGCGCACTTCTGTTCATCGGCTACGCACTGATGAACCGGGGCGAGACAGATGCGCCCTCAACTGAACCCGTCCATATCGGAATTGGTGAGGTTCGCTGGTTGAAGGAGACGTTTGCCAATCAATGGCAACGCAAGCCGACCGACGACGAATTGCGTGGATTGGTGGCGGGCTTCCTCGAAGAGGAGCTGCTGGCGCGTGAAGCCAAGACATTGGGTCTTGATCAGAACGACACGATCGTTCGCCGAAGGTTAGCCCAGAAGCTCACCTTCCTCATCGACGATACATCGCGTGTCGCCGAACCCAGCGACGAGGAGTTGCGCCAGTTCTACAACGCAAACGCGGAGCGCTTCCGATTGGAATCGCGCATCTCCTTCGCGCAGATTTTCTTCAGCCCTGAGCGACGCCCGCAAGCGGAGAAGGACGCCAAGGCTGCGCTGGTATTGATTTCGACCGCAGGCGGGAACGATCGCACCGGAACGATGGGCGATCCGACCATGCTCGCGCCCGAGTTTCAAGACGTCGACGCTCAGACGATCTGGAACCTGTTCGGTCCGGATTTCGCGCGGAGCGTGTTCCTGCTTAAGCCTGGATCTTGGGCTGGCCCGGTGAAGTCCGGTTACGGCGAGCATCTCGTGCAGATAACCGATCTGCGTCCGGCAACACTAAGACCATTTCTGGAGGTTCGGCCGAAGGTCCTGGAGGAGTGGCGACGTCAGCGAGAGAACCAAACGAAGACACAGTATCTAGGTAAGTTGCGCGAGAAGTACGGCGTCGTCACCGACGATAGCGTCAGGCCGCTACTGCCAACGCCACTAGCTGAGGCAAAGACGCAATGAGGAGGTTTGAGGCTCCCGGCTCCGCCCATCTTGTCGCCGCGCTTCAGTTTCTAATCTTCTGCGGTTGCCTACTCCCAGCGGCCCACGCTTTCGGCCACGAAGTGCGCCCAGCGTATCTTGACCTGAGGGAAGAGGCCCCTGGCAGCTTCGATGTTCTCTTCAAGACGCCGATGCGCGGCGACGCCCGCTTGGCGCTCGAAGCGAGTTTCTCCGGCCGTGTCCAGATGGCGACGCCAGTCATTTCGCGGATGACGGACAACGCCATGGTGCAGACATGGCGCATCTCGGTCACCGAGCCGCTAGCGGGCCAGGTGGTACGCATCGACGGTCTGGTAAGCACCATGACCGACGCGCTAGTGCGGATCGAGTTCATAGATGGAGGAGAGTGGGTCGGGAGGCTGACGCCGGGAGCACCGCAGGCGATGATCCCGGCCCGCCAAGACGGCTGGGCGGTCGCTGCTACCTATCTCAAGCTCGGAGTCGAGCACATCATGCTCGGCATCGACCATCTCCTCTTCGTCCTTGCTCTCATTCTGATCGCTCCGAACACGCGCCAACTCATCCTAGCGATCACGTCTTTCACCGTCGCGCACAGTATTACGCTCGCCGCGGCGACTCTCGGCTTGGTCAATGTGCCGCCGCCGCCGATTGAGGCGGCGATCGCGCTGTCGATCGCTTTTGTGGCCGCCGAGATCATCCGCGCCCGCGAAGGCAAGGCTGGTATCGCAGCACGCGCGCCATGGGTCATCGCCTTTGCCTTCGGGCTCCTCCACGGCTTCGGCTTTGCCGGAGCGCTCAGCGAGGTTGGCCTCCCCGCCGGTCACATCCCGCTCGCGCTCCTTTTCTTCAATGTTGGCGTCGAAATCGGTCAGCTTTTCTTCGTCGCCGTCGTGCTTGCCCTCGCCGCATTTTTCCGGCTCGCGCGGTGCCCGCTGCCGCGCTGGGCTACCCTCGCACCACCTTATCTAATTGGCACGCTCGCCATGTTCTGGGTGATCCAGCGTGTGTCTGTATTCTGAACAAATACTCGAGAGGAGACATCACATGAAATGCCAGATGCCCGCCAAGATTCTGCTCGCCGGCCTGACCGGCCTCAGCCTCACCCTGTCGGCCGTTGCCGAGGACGCCCTCGTGACCGACGTCGGCACGCTCGACAAGGCGACGGCAGAGAAGGTCTTCCCGGCGAGGCGTGCCTATTCTCCCTGGGCAGGGCACAATTTTCCCTCCCGGCCGCTCTTCGGCGATACCCATCTCCACACCGCGTTTTCGTTTGACGCTGGCGCCTTCGGGGCACGGCTGTTGCCGAGCGATGCGTATCGCTTCGCCAAGGGCGAGGAAATCGTGGCCTCGTCCGGCCAGCCGACGAAGTTGTCGCGGCCGCTTGATTTTCTCGTCGTCGCCGACCACTCCGATAACATGGGGTTCTTTCCGGACCTTCTAGCCGGCAAGCCCGAAATCCTGGGCGACTCCACCGGTCGCAAATGGTACGACATGGTCCAGTCGGGCAAGGGAGCGGACGCAGCGATCGAAATGATCGTGGCGTTCTCCCAGGGAACCTTCCCGAAGCCGCTCCTTTCACTGCCTGGAACGCCCGCTTACCGGAGCGCGTGGCAGGAAACCATCAAGGCAGCGGAGGAGGCCAACGATCCAGGCAGGTTCACCGCTTTCATCGGCTACGAATGGACCTCAAATACCGGCGGCAACAATCTGCACCGCAACGTCATCTTTCGCGACAATGGTGATAGAGCCGGTCGTGTCGAGCCGTTTATCACAATGAGCCCGCTTGGAAGTGACAACCCTCGTGACCTATGGAAATGGTTGGCGGCCTACGAGGAAAAGACCGGCGGCGACGTGCTTGCCATCGCCCACAACGGCAATCTTTCCAATGGCCGCATGTTTCCGATCATTGAATCCCTCACCGGCAAGCCGATCGACCGCGAATACGCCGAGACGCGTGCCAAGTGGGAGCGTCTCTACGAGGCGACCCAGATCAAGGGCGACGGCGAGACGCATCCGTACCTGTCACCGAACGACGAATTCGCCAATTTCGAGCGCTGGGACAAGGGCAACCTCGACCTTAGCGAATTGAAGAAGCCAGAGATGCTTGAGTTTGAGTATGCCCGTTCCGCACTGAAACTCGGCCTGAAGTTAGAAAACGAGTTCGGTGTCAACCCCTACAAGTTCGGCATGATCGGCTCGACCGACGCCCACACCGGTCTCGCCGCCGTCGAAGAAGACAACTTCTTCGGCAAGACGACGAGTTCGGAGCCTAGCGCCACGCGTGCCGATCATCCATTTATCAAGACCGACAAGGCGGTGATCATGGGTTGGGAGCAGACCGCGTCGGGATACGCCGCGGTCTGGGCGAGCGAAAACACCCGCGAGGCGATCTTCGACGCCATGGAGCGCCGCGAGACTTACGCGACGACAGGACCGCGGATGGTCGTGCGCTTCTTCGGTAGCTACGACTTCGAGAAGGCGGATGCCAATACCCGCAGTCCGGCGGTGGTTGGTTACACCAAAGGCGTGCCCATGGGCTCCGATCTCGGACCCGCGCCGGCGGGCAAAGCGCCGACCTTCCTCGTCGCGGCGTTGAAGGACCCTATAGGCGCCAACCTCGACCGCTACCAGGTCGTCAAGGGCTGGGTGGATGCCAAGGGCGAGATGCAGGAGAAGGTCTACGACGTCGCCTGGTCGGGCGACCGCAAGCCCGGCGCTGACGGCAAGGTGCCGCCGGTCGGCAGTACCGTCGACGTGGCGAATGCCACCTGGACTAACACTATCGGCGCGCCAGAACTGATCTCGGTCTGGACCGACCCGGATTTCGACCCCGCTCAGCGCGCCTTCTATTACGGCCGCGTGCTCGATATCCCGACGCCGCGCTGGACTGCGTATGACGCAAAATACTTCGATGCGAAGATGGGCCCCGAAGTCACGATGCAGATGCAGGATCGCGCCTACACATCACCCATCTGGTACACGCCGCCGAACTAGGAGTACCGACGCGCACGCGAATGTCCGCTTTGGGTCGATGCTGTCATAAAGTCGGCGACGAGCAGCGCGCGGGCATCAATCGAATCCATGTGCCGCGTTCTTTGAATCGATATTGCGTGCCAGACTCCTATCTTGAAACAATGCTTCTCACTCGCCCCTCGAAAAACGTTTATCGACAGCATCGACCCAAAGCGGACATTTGCATCAAGAAGCGGAAACTTGAGCGACATCCGATATTCGCTATTACGGATTAAAATCCTGGTCCGTTAGCACCGCCAGAACAAAAATCTC
>JBAUEK010000049.1:0-8422 GCA_049678565.1 Methyloceanibacter sp.
CCGCGGAGGGGCATGAGCGCGCATCCTGGTTCCGCGCGCTGAAGGCGCAAGGGCCTGAGCGGGCCGCGGACGCCCCCTACGTGAAGAGCGAACGGCATCGTCTCGAGACCAACTACTACGCCTACCGCCGTGAGGCGCGGCGGCTGTTGCGCGCCTTCGGCCCAATGGCGACGGCGGATTTGAAATCCTGGCGAACGGCCAAGGCTCCTGCGCGCGCCAAGGAGACGGTCTGACGTCATCATCCTAGGCTGGAGCCTCCGAGCAGAACGAGTTGCAGCGGTTGTTCCCGTCGACGGCCTGGCCCGGTCAATAGCCGAGACGCGTCCGTGCACCTCAGCTTCGCAGGCCGGTTGCCCTGGAACGGCTAGCGCCCAATGCCTGAATAGGAAAATCCCGCCGCCTGCGCCTGCTCCGGCAAATAGATGTTGCGCAGATCGACAAGAACATTGCCGCGCATGCAGGCCTTCAGACTGTCGAGATTGAGGGCGCGGAATTCGTTCCACTCGGTGAGCACCACGACGACGTCCGCTTGCTCGACCGCGTCCAGCGCGCTTGCGCACCACACCACGCCCGGGAGCAAGGTCTCGGCATTAGCGCGTGCGTGCGGGTCGTAGGCCCTGACCGTGGCGCCTCTTTCCTGCAGCATGGGAATGACGACGAGACTTGGTGACTCGCGCACATCGTCGGTGTCGGGCTTAAAGGCGATGCCGAGCACCGCGATCGTCTTGGCGGTGAGCGAGCCGCCCGCCGCCCGCTCGATGCGTCCGGCCATGGCCAGCTTCCGCTCCAAATTCACCGTTTGCACCTGCTCGATCAGCGACAAGGGCGACCGCGCCTCCCGCGCGGTGCGGATCAGGGCCGCAACGTCCTTGGGGAAGCAGGAGCCGCCATAGCCGGGGCCCGGATGCAGGAACTTGTCGCCGATGCGCCGATCGGCGCCGACGGCGGTCGCCACCTCCTGAACATTCGCGCCGGCCGCCTCGCACAGATCGGCGATCTCGTTGATGAAGCTGATCTTCATGGCGAGGAAGGCGTTGGCGGCATATTTGGCCAGCTCCGCCGATTCCCTGCTCACAAAAATGACCGGCGCATTGCGCAAGGCGAGAGGCTTATAGAGGCGCTCCATCAAATCCTTGGCCCTGTCGTCGTCGCAACCGACGAGGACGCGGTCCGGATGCATGAAATCGTAGATGGCCGAGCCTTCGCGCAAGAATTCGGGGTTCGAGCAGATGGCGAAGTCGGCGTCGGGGCGCAGAGCCTTGAGACGCTTCTCGATCTCCCGGCTGGTTCCCACCGGCACCGTCGATTTGGTGGCGATCACGGTGAAGCCCTTGAGATGGGGCGCAAGCTCCTCGACCGCTTGGAACACGAAGCTGAGGTCGGCATGACCATCGCCTCTGCGCATCGGCGTTCCGACCGCAAGAAAGACGAGGTCCGCATCGCCGATCGAGTTGGCCAGGTCGGGCGCAAAGCCGATGCGGCCCATGCGCAAATTGCGTTGCAGGAGCTCATCGAGGCGGGGCTCGTAGATTGGTATCCGCCCCTGGCGAAGTTGCTCGATCTTGCTTGGGTCGTTATCGACGCAAGTCACGGTCCAGCCGAACTCGGAAAAGCAGGCTGCGGACACAAGGCCGACATAGCCCGCCCCAATCATCGAAATGTTCACGAAACAGCCCCTGATTTGACGCGATGGACAGATGGGAATGCCAGCGCTTCCTAATTCATTCCGCCTCACCGTTCAATTGCCACTTAGCCTTGCAAACAGGGCCTGCTCCCGTGCGAAGGGTGCCAGGAAGTTGACACTGGAGCGGGTAGACGCCATCGACTAGGCTCAGCCCCGCGTGCCGGGGCCGGCGTGTTTTCCGGTGCATTTTTGCCGTGGGGTCAGTTAGGCAGGATGGGTCCTCGTCTCCTCTACGCCCTCATCGTAGGGGCAGTGATCTTCGGCGCGCTTGCTCTGCGGCTCTGGGATCCAAGCCCGGTCGCGAAGTTGAGAGCCGTCGTCTTCGACACCTATCAACAGATCGCGCCACGCAAATTCGACCCCGACCTTCCTTTGCGCATCGTCGACATCGACGAGGAGTCGCTCAAGCAGATTGGACAATGGCCGTGGCCGCGCACGGTCCTGGCCGAACTGGTGCAGAAGCTTTCCGCCAATGGCGCCGCCGCTGTCGGGTTCGACATGGTCTTCCCCGAACCAGATCGAATGTCACCTGCGAATGCGCTCCGCTTCTGGCCGAAATCCGATGCGCTCGCGAGCCTGCGCGAAGAGGCGGAGAAGCTTCCCTCCAACGATCAGACCTTCGCCGAGGCGATCGGACAAGGCGCCGTCGTGCTCGGCTTCATCGCCACCCCGGAGGGAAGTTCGATCCCGGAGCAGAAGGCGGGCTTCGCCCATGGCGGCGACAATCCCAAGCTGTTCGCCCCGAGCTATCCCGGGGCGGCGGCAAGCCTGCCAGAGCTACAGGAGAAAGCTCAAGGCGCGGGCTCGCTCAACTGGATCCCGGAGCACGATCAAATCATCCGGAAACTGCCCATGGTGGTCGGGGTGGGCGACAAGCTCTATCCGTCCTTCGCCGCCGACATGCTGCGCCTGGCGCAAGGCGCCTCCACCTATCTGGTCAAATCGTCCGGCGCCAGCAGCGAGAAGTCGTTTGGAGCGAAGACGGGCATCGTCAAGATTCGCATCGGCGATTATGAGGTTCCGACCAACGCCAATGGCGAGATGTGGATCAGATTCACTCGCCACGCCAAGGAGCGCTATCTCTCAGCCTGGCGAGTGCTGAATGGCGAGATTGGCAAGGACGAGATCGAGGGCCGCCTCATGGTCATCGGCACGAGCGCCGCGGGCCTGCTCGATCTTAGGGCCACCCCACTCGAGGCGTCCGTGCCCGGGGTCGAGCTGCATGCACAAGCCATCGAGCAAATTCTGCAAGGGGCCTTCTTGCAGCGGCCGGACTTCGCCACGCCAGCCGAGCTGCTCTATATTTTGGTGCTCGGCCTGCTCATCGCGGTTCTCATCTATCGCATGGGGGCGCTCGGCAGCGCCGTACTTGGCGGCGTCGCCGTGGCGGCGGTGATCGCGGTGTCCTGGTATGCCTTCGACATGTTCGGCTGGCTGGTCGATCCGATCTATCCAGCGATCGCGTTGACCGCGATCTATCTCGCCGGAACCCTGTTCGTGTTCCTGCGCACCGAGCGGGAGCGCAACCGCGTCCGCAACGCCTTCAGCCACTATATGGCGCCGGCGCTGGTGGAGCGGCTCGCCAGCGATACATCGCGGCTGAAACTCGGTGGCGAGACGCGCGACATGACGCTGCTCTTCAGCGACGTTCGCGGTTTCACCTCCATCTCCGAGGGCCTCGATGCCGAGGAGCTGACCCGCTTCCTCAACAGCCTGTTCACGCCGTTGAGCAACATCATCCTCGAGGAGCAAGGCACCATCGACAAATTCATGGGCGACTCGGTGATGGCATTTTGGAACGCGCCGCTCGACGACGCCGAGCACGCAGATCATGCCTGTCGCGCGGCGCTTCGCATGATGGGGGAAATGAAGGGGCTTAACGAGCATTGGCAGCACGAAGCCGAAGCCAAGGGGCGTCAATTCACGCCGGTCAAGATCGGCATCGGGATCAATACCGGCGTCTGTTGCGTCGGCAATCTCGGCACCGAAACGCGCTTCGACTATTCGGTGATCGGCGACAATGTCAACATTGCCTCAAGGCTCGAGGGCCAGTCGAAGACCTATGAGATGGTCACCATCGTCGGTGAGTCCACCACGACCCGGGCGCCGGACTTCGCTTTCCTCGAGATCGACGTGTTAAAAGTGAAAGGGAAGAGCGGGGCGACGCGCATCTTTGCCCTGCTCGGCGACAGCGCCCTCAAGCAGACCCGCGGCTTTATCGACCTCAATGAGCGCCACAACGAATTCCTGAAGAGGTACCGCGCCAGAGACTGGGACGCCGCCGATTTGCTCCGCCGTGAGTGCGACCGGATGAATGGTAGTCTCGAGCGGCTCTATGCGCTTTACCGGGAGCGCATCGACTTCTTTCGCGAGAACCCTCCCCCGCCCAATTGGGACGGGACTGCCGAAGCTCTCACCAAATAGATCATGCCACAGCTCGCCTTGCTCATCCTTGCCGCCGTGGCTGTCCTCATGTTCAAGCATGTGGTGGCCGATTTCTATCTACAGAGCGCGTTCCAATATTCGAACAAGGGACATTACGGCCATCCCGGGGGGCTCATGCATAGCGCCATCCATGTAGCGCTAACGCCCCTCGTCTACCTCGTTATCGCCCCAGCCTCGCTTGTGCTCGCGGCCGGCATCGCCATCGGTGAGTTCGTCCTGCACTATCACGTCGACTGGCTGAAGGAGCGGCTCGTTCATCGCAACGACTGGACGCCACAAACCCGGTACTTCTGGTACGCGCTCGGCACCGACCAGCTCGTGCATGGCCTCAGCTATCTCGTCATCGTCGGAGTGCTGGTCGCCTTCGCCGCCACCTGACTGGCGCAACGCCTAAAGCAGCGCCGAGATCTCCCGGTTGGCGAATTCGAGTCGGTCTGAAAGCAGACGGATGATCAGCTTGTGGAACACCGACGCGGCGCCCGGATCCTGCGCCTGCATTGTGTCGAAGGAGGCGCGCGTGAGCCGGTAGACGACGCTCGGCTCCTCGGCGATGACGCTCGCCGTGCGCGGAACCTGCCGGTAGAAGCCCATCTCTCCCACCACCGTATAGCCCATCATGCGCCGGAGCCTGATCGGGCGCCCCTGCTCGTCCTGGATGGTGATGGCGACGCAGCCGGAAGCGAGAAGCTCGACGGAGTCGGGAGGTTCACCTTGCCGGAACAGGGCATCGCCCACCGCAAGCTCGTGACGCTCAAGATACGGCAGGATGCGCGACAGGTCCGCGGCCCCGCCCAACTCCTCCGTCAACCAGCTCTCGAAACTGTGGGCCGAGGCATCGCCCACCTCATGAAACATGAGCAGCATATCCTCGCACCATTCGACCGCCTCGTTGCGGCTGGCGAAGGTCTGATGCGGCTGGCCGCTGGCGAAAAAGCCCGCTCTCTGGAATCCTGTGCTCATCGCCTCGTCTAGGCCGGAGAAGACAAGGGTGACGCCGTTCTCGTTGCAATAATTGCGGAGCTTGATGAGGCTCAGCACCGCCGAGGTATCGAGTCCCGGGACCGCACTGAAATCGAGCACGACATAGCCGACCGGCTTTTCATCCTGAGCGTCGATCGCGCGCCTGATCCGCTCGAACAGCCCATTGGACGAGCCGAAAAAGATGAAACCGGACAGCCAGAAGACGTGGAGGCGCTCGCCCTCGTCGCGGAGCAGCCGCGTTTGTTCCGGGGCGCGCTCCACATTGCTCGAAAATTCCTGCCGCGTGAGGTGACGCCTGATCACGCCGATGCGGCTGTAGCTCAGCGCGAACATGAGACACGCGCCGATCACGCCGAGCGCAACACCCATGAGGTAGCCGAAATTGACGATCACCAGCATGATGCCGCCGGCGAGCGCCCAGTCTGCCCAGGACCGCTGTGCCGGCGACCGGAACAACTCGGTGAGAATGGTCACGCCGAGATAGGCAAGCATCCCCATCAGAATGGCCTTAGGCACCAAGCTGCCGACGTCGGCGCCTGAGAACAGAACCACGGCGCAGACGAGCGCCGCGATGACGCCCGCCCATCGCGTCGCCGCGCCCGACTCTTCAAGCAGGATGGCGCCGTTCAAGGACAGATTTCCGCCAGCACCGCCCGCCACCGCCGCGATGATGTTGGCAAAGCCGTTGGTTCGGAACTCCTTGTCGAGATCGGCGGATTTCTGCCGGGCCACCTCAAGGCTCGAGACGTCGAGCAGCATGGAGATGGCGGTGATCCCGCACACCGCGCCGATTTCAGCGCTGCTTTCCGCCAGCACGCCCCAGTCGATGTCATGGCGCATGACCGCGGCGATCGGCCACCACAAGGTAAGCTCGCCGAGGCTCGGCAGGAACCAGGCGGCACGCAGCGCCTCATTCTGCATGAAGCCGAACAGAACGATGTTCAGGACGACGAGAAAACAAATGAAGGCCACCGGCAGCGCCAGATAGGCAGGGAGCCACCGCTTTAGAAACCAAATAGACACGGCGAACACGAGCCCCACGGTGAGCTGCGGCCCGTATATCTCGGAATGGAGCAGGGCCCAGCTTGCCGGCGAGAGCGTGACATTGCTCTGGGTCACGACTTCGACCCCGCCGGTAATGAGGAGCCAGCCGGATGCCGCGAGAAAGCCCGCGATCACTGGATAAGGGATGAAGCGGAGCCATTGACCGAGCTTGAGCGAGCCGAGCCCAAACAGCAGAAAGCCCGTGAGCAATGTGCTGACCGATATGGCGATGAGCACATTGATGATGATGGCTTGGGTGCCCGCGCCCTTGGCCGCGAGTGCGGCCGCGATCGAGGACGCGAGCACGCTCATGACGGCGACCGCGGGCGTATCGGGCCCGGCATCGGCGGGAGAGAGCGTCGAGGTGAGAGCCACCACGATGCCCGTGACCACGGTGCCCATGATCAGCGCGGCCAGGCCGAGCGAAAAACCGGCGGCGATCGCACCCTGGAAAATCAGCGCACTGAAGGAAATGCAGTACGCAATCTGCACCACCGCCGAGATGATGCCCGCCAGGGCGTCACGACCAAGGGTGGGCAAATCCGCAGCGCGCGGGCGCTTTAGCGCCAAATTGGCAAGCGAAGACAAAGACAAGGGCGCTTTTCGGAGAAATCACGGTTATGGCTGCGGCCGATCATGGCCGGGGGCCGCTGCAATGAAAAGGGCTAAAAATGGAAGGCGGGAGGAAAGCAGCCCCGGAATGAGGCTAGAACGCCTCGTTCATGCGCCGCAGCCGATCGGTGAGCGTGCGCATCACGGCAATGGCGAAATATGGCGTCTCATGCACCAGGAAGAGGAAGGTCTTCTCGTTAAGGGGAGCCACTATGCAGTCGGTCTTCGCCTTGGCGGTGGCGCTCCGCGGCGACCCGTCGATCAAAGCCATCTCGCCGAAAATGCCGCCCGATTCCAGCGTCTCCAAGACCTTGCCGCCACGCTCGATGACGACCTCGCCGGAGCGGACGAGATACATCGTGTTGCCTCTTTCACCGGCCGCGAAGATCACCTCGCCAGCGGCATAGTGCGCGGGCGGAAAACCGGCATTGGCCAGCATTTGAAAATCAACCGCAGCAATCGTCATCAATCGTATTTCCCTGTCCGCTTGGCCGCCGTTCCGAAACTACTCCTCCGACGGTTATGGGACGATACCATAAAGGCCCTATCCCCTCAGGACTTCGATCTCACCTTCTCCACCGCGTCGAGCCACCCCCGATAGCGCGCGTCCGCTTCCTGCTTGCTCATGTCTGGCTCGAACACGCGCCCCGGCACCCAGGCTCGCTGTAAGTCGGCCTGACTGCCATAGAAGCCAGCCGCCTGACCGGCCAGGTAAGCGGCGCCGAGCGCCGTCGTCTCGGCCTGGGGCGCAAGCTCGACCCGCTCGCCCAAAATATCGGCGAGCCTCTGGAGAAACCAGCCATTGGCGGTCATGCCTCCATCCACCCGCAAACTGGCCGAGGCTGGGATACCGCTTGCCGTCATGTCTCTTCGCATGGCTTCGAGCAGGTCGCGCGTTTGGAAGGCGACCGCCTCAAGTCCGGCGGCAACGATGTCGGCCGCCGACCCTCCGCGCGTCAGGCCTAGAATTGCCCCGCGTGCCTCGGCGTCCCAGTGCGGGGCGCCAAGTCCCTGAAACGCCGGCACGAGGTAAACGCCGGAATTGGGATCGGCGAGCCGCGCCAGAGCCTCGCTCTCTCCGGCGTCGGCGATCAACCTCAAACTGTCGCGCAACCACTGCACCGTGGCGCCGGCCATGAAGATGGCGCCCTCCAAGGCGAAAATCCGCCGGCCTTTGATTTGATGGAAGACGGTCGAAAGCATGCGCGATGTCGAGGCAATCTTGGCGCCGCCGGTATTGGCGAGGAGGAAGCAGCCGGTACCATAGGTCGCCTTCAACATGCCGGGCTCGAAGCAAGCCTGGCCGTAGGCCGCGGCCTGCTGGTCGCCGGCGACGCCTAGGATCGGGATCGGCACGCCAAAATGCTCGCTCTCCGCCACGCCGAAATCGTCCTGGCTGTCGCGCAACTCGGGCAGCATCGCCCGCGGGATGGCAAGACGCGCAAGCAGGCGCTCGTCCCAACAGCCCTCTTCGATGTCGAAGAGCATGGTGCGAGCGGCATTGCTGGCCTCCATGACGTGGGCCCTACCGCCAGTGAGCCGGAACAGGAGAAAACTGTCCACCGTGCCGAAGCACACCTCGCCCTTGTTCGCGCGCGCCGCAAGTCCCGGGACATTGGCGAGCAACCACGCGAGCTTCGTCGCCGAGAAATAGGG
>JBAUEK010000050.1:0-3602 GCA_049678565.1 Methyloceanibacter sp.
GCTGGAGGCGGTGCCGGATCGGCCGGTGATAGAGCTTTGTCCGGGGCGGTTGCCTGTTCCTGCTTCGGCGTTGCTTCGGGCGTCACGACCGGCGCTGCCGTCGTCGCTTCGGCCGGCTTGGCTGTCGCCGGTGGTGGTGGTGTCGCCGCCGCGGTTATTGTTGTCGTCGCGTCGGCCGGCTTAACTGCTGCCGGTGGAGTCGCGGCCGTTGTTACTTCTGGCTTCGGTGCTGGTGTCGGCAGGGGAGGAACCTGCGCGGCCTCGTCCGCTTTCGTTTCGGCCTGCGGCGCTGGCGTCTTGTCGCCCTCGGCTTGGGCCACGGGTGCGGCCGTTGCCGCCGGTTTGGCCACGCCGTCGAGGATGGAGGTCAAGCCTTGCTTCAACTCATTCGCATTGGTCGCGGCAAAAAATTGACCGCCTGTGTCCTGAGCGATGCAACGAAGCGGCTTCAGGGCTTGCTTGGCCTTGGGATCGAAGCCGATGACGTGGACACGGAAGCCGGGCGCGGCCTGTTTCAGGTTCTTTGCGGTGGCGCAGACATTGGCCTTGCAGCTGTCGAGGCCATCGGTGATGAGCACGATGTCGAGGCTGCTCGCGCCCGGGGCTCCGTTCTTGGCGGCCTCGATGATCGCCGCCGCGATCGGCCTCGAGGTCACGGGCTTGAACCCGAACAGAAGCTTGCCTTGGTTGTCCGCCGTGAGCTCGCCGGCCTTAGCCAGAAGCTGACTGTTGGCGCAGGCCGCGGCCTGGCGATGGCCGAAAGCGACAAAGCCGAAATTGATCTTGCCCTTGTAGGCGCCGAGAGCTTGCGTAATGGCCGTGCGCGCGAGCGGGACTTTTCCTTGGCTGCCGATCTTGCCCCACATGCTGCGCGAGCCATCGAGCACGATGATCGCCGGCGCCGGGCCTGTCTCAGCCTGAGCAACTGGCTTGGGTTCGGCCGCGGCGGCGCCCGCGCATGCGAGAGCGATGGGGACGAGCAAAAGCCCAAGCCCCGCGCAGCAGCGCTTCCCTCCCATGGCGTTCGCTCCCGTCAGGCCGCCGCTGGACCTTATACCCCGTTCAAGGACCCTCACAACGATAGCGAAATTCGGTCACGAACAAGGCCGATTTGGGGTCGGGGGCTGCTTCTGTTGACGCATGAGGGCACCGATTGAGGCGTTGTTTCCCAATGCCTTTCACGATAGGGAACCCGGCTCCACCGTTATGGCGGTTTCCTCGATGATTAATCCCACCATCGGCCATTTGCTGACCCGCCGCTCGGTCTCCGCCAACAGCCTCGGCGAGCCCGGACCGAACGCGGCGGAGATCGAGCAGATCCTCACCGCCGCCGCCCGGGTGCCGGACCACAAGAAGCTCGTGCCCTGGCGCTTCCTGCTGTTCCAGGGCGAAGCCCGCGAGGCATTTGGCCAGGTTTTAGCGGATGTCTGCCGGCGGGAAGAGAAGGACCCGGGCCGGTTCCGCCTCGAGACCGAGGCCAACCGGTTCCTGCGGGCGCCGCTCGTCATCGCTGCCATCTCGCGCGTGGTCAAGAACCCGGCGGCGCCGGAGTGGGAGCAAGTGCTCTCCGCCGGGGCCGCCTGCCAGAATCTGCTCGTCGCCGCCACCGCGCTTGGCTACGGCGCGCAATGGATTACCGAATGGTACGGCTACAGCCAGGGCGTGCGCGCGGCGCTGAAGCTCGCCGAGAATGAGCGCGTTGCCGGCTTCATCTATATCGGCACGCCGAAAGAGAAACCGGAAGAGCGAGAGCGCCCAGCCCTTGCCGACATTGCCCAACCCTGGCGCCCATAGCGGCCGGGCTTAATAGTCGAACTGCTCCCGCACGATGCGCTCGGCCAGGGTGTGGCCCGGGTCGAACATCATGAGGATGTCGATGCCGGTCGCTTCCTTGACCTCGACCGCGATCACGTCGCGAAACTCGGTGTTGTCGGCGGCGACGCTCACCGGCCGCTTCTCGGGCTCAAGCACCTCGATCCGGACGACGGCTTCGTTCGGCAGCAAGGCGCCGCGCCAGCGCCGCGGCCGGAATGGGCTGATCGGGGTCAGCACCAGGAGCGGCGCCTTGATCGGCAGAATCGGCCCATGGGCCGAGAGATTGTAGGCGGTGCTCCCGGCAGGGGTCGAGACCAGCACGCCGTCGCAGATCAGCTCGTCGAGTCGGACCTTGCCGTCCACGGCAAGTCTGAGCTTGGCCGCCTGATAGATCTGCCGGAACAGCGACACCTCGTTGATGGCGAGCGCCATATGCTCCGCGCCCTGACAATCATAGGCGGTCATCAACAGCGGGTGGATGATGGTGGTCTCCGCCGCCTCGAGGCGCTCAAGCAGCAAATCCTCCCGATAGTCGTTGAGGAGGAAGCCGACGGAGCCGCGGTTCATGCCATAGATCGGGATGCGGCTCTGGATATGCCGGTGCATGGTCTGCAGCATCAATCCGTCACCGCCGAGCGCCACGATGATGTCGGCCTTGTCTGGCGCCACGTTGCCATAGAGGGCGACGAGCGTCCGCTGCGCCGTTTGGGCCTCTTCGGTTTCGCTGGCGACGAAGG
Source organism: Methyloceanibacter sp. (assembly GCA_049678565.1). Classification (GTDB taxonomy): domain Bacteria; phylum Pseudomonadota; class Alphaproteobacteria; order Rhizobiales; family Methyloligellaceae; genus Methyloceanibacter. The sequence goes on from JBAUEK010000050.1 coordinate 2,553, forward strand.
CGATATTGCTGAGTTGGGACATGGCGGCTTCGATTGACTTGGAGCGTGGCGTCGGAGCGGGCACTATAAAGGCTCCGACCCCCTAGCTTTGCAAGTGTGACGGTCGGAGCGGATGGTGACCCATGACGACAGAGGATCGGCCGGTTCTGGTTTACACAACGTTTGCGCGTCTCGACGATGCCAAGCGGTTGGGTGACGCGCTCGTCGCCGCCCGGCTTGCGGCTTGCGTCAACATCTTTCCCGGCATGATCTCGATCTATGAGTGGCAAGGCGCCCGCGAACTGGCGGATGAGGTCGCCATGATCATTAAGACGCGGGCCTCGTTGACCGAGGCGGTGCTGGCCGAGACCAAACGGCTTCATCCCTACGAGGTACCGGCGCTGCTGGTGCTGCCGACGGAGGGCGGCAGCACGGACTATTGCGCCTGGATCGCGAGCCAGACTGGACCGGCTAAGCCATGACCGGGCGCGATTTCGTGCTCGCCATCGATCAGGGAACCACGAGTACGCGCGCCATCGCCTTCGATGCCGAGGGCCGGGCTCGCGCCGCGGCACAACTGCCGCTCACCCAGATCTATCCCGCGCCGGGCGAGGTCGAGCACGACCCGGAAAAGATCTGGCGCTCGGTGCTCACCGTTGGACGCGGCGCGCTCAGAGACATCGGGGCGGGATCGATCGTGGCAATCGGGATCACCAACCAGCGCGAGACGACGCTGGTGTGGGAGCGGTCGAGCGGAAAACCGCTTGCCAACGCGATCGTGTGGCAGGACCGGCGCACGGCAGGGCTCTGTGATCAGCTCGCCCTAGAGGGCTGGGGCGACCATGTCTCCAAGACGACGGGCCTCGTCATCGATCCCTATTTCTCGGCGACGAAACTCGCCTGGCTGCTCGCCAATGTCCCGGGACTTGCGGCGCGCGCGAACAAAGGCGAGGTGTGCTTCGGCACGGTGGACAGCTTTCTCTTGTTCAGGCTCACTGGCGGCAAGGCCCACGTCATGGAGGCCAGCAATGCCGCTCGCACCATGCTCTTCGACATCGAAGAGGGCTGTTG
>JBAUEK010000051.1:0-5632 GCA_049678565.1 Methyloceanibacter sp.
TGTGGCCGGGGCAGAAGCCCTACCGGCCGACGGTGTTCGAGCTCCACCGCAACGGGCGGCTGTTCCCGCCGAACTATCTGCATGAGAGCTGGCTCGATTATCTCTACTGGGATACCGAGCTCGAACCGTAGGCAGAGCCCTCGACGCAACTTGCGCTTGTTCACCTCGCCCCTGCGGGGGAGAGGTCGCAACTTCGCGCTCTGGCAAAGGTGTTGGCAAAGACCATTTTGTTTAGATTCCAACGATTCGGAAGCTATCGGTCGTTTTGGTAGACCCATTTGACGGCGACAAAGACGAGGGCCGTGGACCAGCCAAACATTAGAAGGCCGTTGGCAGCCTCGAATGAGGACAGAAGCCGCCACCTTTCGTCGAGGATGATGTCGCCAAAGCCAAGCGTGGTGAATGTCACCGTGGAGAAATAGACGGCTTGTTCGAAAGAGCCGATCGCGCCAAGCGCGAGATAGAGTATCGCCCAGGTCCACACCTCGGTGATCGTGGCAAGGAACAGCCACAGCACGAACGCAGCAAGCTTCAGTGTCGCTCGGACCAGGGACTTCGTTGGCTGGCGCGCCAGGTGATCGCGTAAAAGTTCAATCCCGAACATCGTAAAGATGCCCTGAATGAGTGTAGTGGCCACGATCATCGCCGAGCCGAGGACGATTTGTGTGAGCACTCTTCTCCTCCGGTAGCGCGCAGCCCTCGGCGACGCGGCCTTAGGTGTGTTGGGTCTTGAGCGGCTTAGGTGCAGACTCAGCTTTCTTGCCGCGCTTCACCGCCTCGCGCAGGCGCTGGAACTGGACGTAGAGGAAGGGCACGAACACGACGCCCAAGATCGTCGCCACCAGCATGCCACCGAACACCGTAAGACCGACCGAGACGCGGGCCGCGGCGCCCGCGCCCGTGGCCAGCACGAGCGGCAGGACGCCGAGGATGAACGACAGAGCCGTCATCATCACCGCCCGGAACCGTAGCGACGCGGCATTCTCCGCCGCTTCGACGATTGACTCGCCCGCCTCGCGCTTCTCCTTGGCGAACTCGACGATGAGGATGGCGTTCTTTGCCGCCAAGCCGATGAGCAGCACAAGGCCAACCTGTACGTACGTATTGACCGCGATCCCCATCAGCTTGAGCGCGCCGAGCGCGCCGAGCACGGCGAACACCACCGACAGCATCACCGAGATGGGAATGCTCCAGCTCTCGTATTGCGCCACCAGGAACAGATAGGCGAACACGAAGGACAGCACGAACACGGCGGCGCCAGCCTCGCCCGCCTTGGTCTCCTCGTACGACATGCCGGTCCACTCGTAAGCGTAGCCGTCCGGCAAGTCGCTCTTGGCGGTCGCCTGCATCGCCGCAATCGCCTGACCGGAGCTGAAGCCTGGCGCCGCGTCGCCGTTCACCGTCGCCGAGCGGAACATGTTGTAGCGCTCGATGGTCTCGGGGCCGAGCACCGACTTCACCGTGACCAGCGTGAGCATCGGCACCATCTCGCCGTCTTGGCTGCGTACGTGGAGTTTGCCGATGTCGTCGGGGCTTGAGCGGCGGTCGGCCTCCGCCTGCACGTAAACCCGGTACACGCGCCCGAACTTGTTGAAGTCGTTCACATAGTAGGAGCCGATATTGGCGTTGAGCACGGTGAAGATGTCTTCGATTCTGACGCCCTTGGTCTTGGCCAGCTCGCGATCGACGTCGATGAAGAGCTGCGGGGAGTTGGCGCCGAACGTACTGAACACGTTCGCGAGCTCGGGCCGCGCATTGGCCGCGAAGATGAAGCCATTGAGCACCGCCGACAGGGACTGGGGCGGCCGGCTCTCGGTGTCTTGCAGCACGAACTCGAAGCCTCCGGTATTACCCAGCCCCGGGATTGGCGGCGGCACGAAGGGAATGATGACGGCCCGCGAGATGGCGGCGAATTTCGGCGCCACGCCCTGCATGATGGCGCGGAGGCTGAGCTGCGGCGTGTCGCGCTCGCCCCACGGCTTCAATACGGCGATAACGAAGGCGCCGTTCGGCACCACCGTGCTTTGCAGCATGCTGTAGCCGCCGACCGCGATGACGTCGGCGACGCCGTCCGTCTCCGCGAGGATCTGCTCTACCTCGGCGAGCACGGCGGAGGTTCGCGGCAACGCCGCGCCGTCGGGGAGCCGTACGTCCACGAAGAACGCGCCGCGGTCCTCCGGCGGAATGAAGCCCGTCGGCAGCGACATGCCGAGCAACGCGGCGGCGCCGAACGCCGCCGCGACGAAAGCCCCGCCGACGATGGTGCGCCGGATCAACTGCCGCACCACCACGTTGTAGCCGTTGCGCGAGCGGGTGAGGCCACTCTCGAACCACGCGAGCGGCCCGCGCCGCGCCTGGCGCGGCGGTCTCAGAACGGTGGCGCACAGGGCCGGGCTCAGCGTGAGCGCATTGATCGACGACAGCGACACGGCAATTGCGATGGTGGCGGCGAACTGCTCGAATAGCCGCCCGGTCAGGCCCGGCGTGAAGGCCACGGGCACGAACACCGCGAGCAGCACGAGCGTGGTGGCGACAATCGGTGCGGTCACTTCCTCCATGGCCCTGCGCGTCGCGTCCGCCGGCGCCATGCCGTCCGCCATGTGGCGCTGGACATTCTCCACCACGACGATGGCGTCGTCGACCACGACGCCGATGGCGAGGATGAGGCCAAACAGGCTGATGGTGTTGATGGTGAAACCCATCGCCAGCAGCGCCGCGAACGTGCCGATCAACGATACGGGGATGGCGATGGCCGGGATCAGCGTCGACCGCCAATCCTGTAGGAAGATGTAGACCACGAGCACCACGAGCGCGAGCGCTTCGAGCAGCGTGATCGCGACCTCGCGGATCGAGGTCGCCACGTAGAGCGTCGTGTCGTAGGTCACTTGGTAGGCAAGGTCGGCGGGGAAGCGGCGCGCGAGCCGCTCCATCTCGGCCTTGACGAGGTCGGCGACGTCGAGCGCGTTGGCGTCGGGCAACTGGTAGACGGCGAGCAACGCGGCCGGTTTGCCGTTCAACTGGCCAAACCAGCCGTAGGTCTCGGCGCCAAGCTCGATCCGCGCCACGTCGCGCAGCCTGACCACCGAACCGTCCGAGTTCGCGACCAGGATGATGTTCTCAAACTGCTGCACGTCCTTAAGCCGCCCCTGCGCCGTCAGCGTGTACTGGAACTGCTGCGAGGAAGGCGCCGGCTGCTGGCCGATGGCCCCGGGCGCCGCCTGGATGTTCTGATCGCGGATGGCGGCAATGACATCGCTCGCCGAAAGGCCGAGCGCGGTAAGCCGGTCCGGGTCGAGCCAGACGCGCATGCTATAATCGCGCGCACCGAGGATTTCGACGGAGGCCACGCCATCGACCCGGGCCAGCGTGTCGCGCAGATTGATGCCCGAATAGTTCGAGAGGAAGATGTCGTCATAGGTGCCGCCGGGAGAGAACACCGAGATCATCATCAGCATGGATGTGGATTTCTTCTCGGTGGTGACGCCTTGCCGCTTCACCTCCTCCGGCAGCTTCGGCATCGCCTGCGATACGCGGTTCTGGACGTTGACCTGCGCCGTGTCGGAGTCGGTCTCGATGGAGAAGGTAACGGTCAGGGTGTAGCTGCCGTCGTTCGAGCTCTTTGAGGACATGTAGGTCATGCCCTCGACGCCGTTGACCTCGCCTTCGACGACGGCCGCCACGGTCTCGGCCACCACCGAGGCGTCGGCGCCTGGATACTTCGCCGAGACCTGGACCTGTGGCGGGGTGAGCTCAGGATATTCCGCGACCGGCAACGCGCCGAGCGCCAATAGCCCGGCGATGATCGTCACGATGGCGATGACGAACGCGAATTTTGGGCGGGTGATGAAAAATGCGCTGAGCATGCCTACGGCCCGGCCTTTGGCTCTTGCTGCTCGGCGTCCTCTGCGCCGTCCGGCGGGGCGCTGTCACCCGGTTTAACCTGCGGCTCGATGACCTCCGGCTCCTCGGCCAGCGTGCGAAAGGACGTCTGCACCTCGGCGCCCGGCCGTACCTTCTGAATGCCTTCGACCACGAGCGTCTCGCCTTCGGCAAGCCCGTCGAGCACCACCACGCCGTCATCCACCAGCTCGCCGATCTTGACCGGGCGGGCCTCGACGCGGCCTTCGCCGTTGACCACGAGCACGAACGGGCCGGCCTGGTTCTCCTGCACTGCGGCCTGCGGAATGACGACACGTTTTTCTGGCGTCGCGCGCTTGAGGATCACGCTCACATACTGGCCCGGCACCAGAATACGAGCGGAATTGGGGAATTTCAGGCGCACATTGATCGTGCCGGTCGCCGGATCGACCTTATTGTCGATAACGTCGAGCTCACCAGGGAACTCATAAAGTTTGTTGTTGGCGAGCCGGATATGCGGCGTGAACTTCTCCGCGTTGCCCGCCGCCACTGTCTCCATGAAATTGAGATAATCGCGCTCGCCAACGGAGAAGAGCACGTCGATTGGGTCGAGATCGAGAACGGTCACCAGCACACCGCTGTCCGGTCCGAGGATGTTGCCGACGTCGGCGTTGGACAGCCCGCTCCTGCCTGCGATGGGCGATGTGAGGGTGGCGTAGCTGAGATCGAGCTTCGCTCTTTCCACCTGCGCTTGCGCGGCGGAGACGTCAGCCCGCGACTGATCGGCCTTGGATTTGGCGATATCGTATTGCGCCTCGCTTGCCGCCTGGCGCTCAAGCAACTTTTCATAGCGCGATTGATTGCGGGCGAGCTCCTCGAGGCTCGCCTTCGCCTTGGCGAGCTGGGCTTCTGCCTCCGCCAGGGAGGTTTGGAACTCGGCAGGATCGATCTCGAAAAGGACCGCATTCGCCTTGATCTCAGCGCCCTCTTCGAACGGCCGCTTCAGAAGCGTGCCGCTCACCCGCGCTCGGATATCGACCCGCTGCGAGGCCTCCGTGCGACCTACGAAGTCTGCCTGACCCGCCACGCCCCTGGCGGTCACCGCCTCCACCACGACGCTCGGTAGGGGACGATTTTCCACGCTCGACGTGCTGCTATCGTCGGAGCAGGCGCTGAGGAGGAGCGGCATAAGCAGGGCAATGCCCCTCAGCTTGCTGGTCGCCGGGATGCCAGTCCGTCCCATCGCCCTCTCGCGCTCCCCCCTTGAACAGTTTCTCCCGATGTTAATCCACGAGGCTGCAAATGCATACGGCAACCACGGATGTTTCGAGAGACCGACGCTAGTTAGCGCCGCAGCGTGGCGCCCCAGGCGGCGAGACCGGCGAGGACCGCCGATAGCACCGCGTTCCATCCCGCGAAAGACAGACCGAGAAGCCGCCACATCGCGTCGTCGCAGCTGACCACCCGGGCATTTTCGAGCTCTTTCGTCAGGCCGCCCGCGCCCCATCCGATTTCGGTGCCGCCGGAGCATGTGACCGGCCCTGGCCACCATTTCCATTCGATGCCGGCGTGATAAGCGCCAAGCGCGGCGTTGACGAGGAAGGCAAGCGCAACCAGTACGAGAACGACGCGCGCAAGCGTGATCGACTCAGCCCGCGCGGCGAAGAAGGCGAGCACCGCCGCCGGCACCGCGAAATAATAGGCATAGCGCTCTTGCAGGCAGATCGGACAGGGCGCGTAGCCGCCGAGGATCTCGAACGCATGCGCGGTGAGG
>JBAUEK010000052.1:0-1610 GCA_049678565.1 Methyloceanibacter sp.
AGAACGCGATTGGGATCGATCAAGCCCGAGCGCTTGATCCGTTCGGCGTCCTCCTGCGTGACAATGTCGTTGGCGACAACACCGACCTCGAGATTGCGCGACTTGAATATCGGGATCAAACGCTCCACCAGCGCCGTCTTGCCGGACCCCACCGGGCCGCCGATGCCGATGCGGGCGACGCCCGGCAACCGCTTCGAGCCACTAACCGTCATCGCAACATGTATTTCTGCGCCAGGGGCAAGATGCGCGCTGGCTCGCAGGTCGCAAGCGCGCCGTCGACATAGACGTCGAAGGTTTGCGGGTTCACCCTGATGTTCGGGCACGCGTCGTTGTGCAGCATATCTTGCTTGTCGAGCTGGCGCGTTCCCGTGGAGGGGAGAAGCGTCTTGTCGAGATCGAGCTTGCCGGCAAGATCGTTGCCGATTGCCAGTGGATTGACGAAACAGGCGCTTAAGCTCTGCTTGGCCCGCCCGAAGGCGCCCCATTGCGGCCGCATGCGCAGGGGCTCGCACGTCATCAGGCTCGCGGCGCTGTCGCCCATGGCGCCCCAGCAGATGAAGCCGCCCTTCACCACAAGCTCGGGCTTGATGCCGAAGAAACCTGGCCGCCACAGCACCACGTCGGCCATCTTGCCAGGTTCGAGCGAGCCGATATAGGCATCGATACCGAAAGTACGGGCGGCGTTGATCGTGTATTTGGCGATGAAGCGCTTGATGCGTTCATTGTCGCCGCGCTTGCTTTGCTCCTCCGGCAGCCGTCCCCGCTGATCCTTCATCTTCGAGGCAAGCTGCCAGGTCCGGCAAATCACTTCGCCGATACGCCCCATCCCCTGGCTGTCCGAGCCGAGCATGGAGATGGCGCCAAGATCGTGAAGGATATCCTCCGCCGCGATGGTCTGGGCTCTAATGCGGCTTTCGGCGAAGGCCACGTCCTCCGGAATGTTCGGCTTGAGGTGATGGCACACCATCGTCATGTCGAGATGCTCATCGAAGGTGTTGATGGTGTAGGGATTGGTCGGGTTGGTCGAGGACGGGAGGCAATTGATCTCTCCCGCCACGCGGATGATGTCCGGCGCGTGGCCGCCACCGGCACCCTCGGTGTGATACATGTGGATCGTGCGCCCGCGAATGGCGGCAAGGGTGTCTTCCAGGAAGCCGCTTTCATTCAGCGTGTCGGTATGCAGCTGCACCTGGAAGTCAAGCTCGTCCGCGACCGACAGACAGGTGTCGATGACCGCCGGCATGGCGCCCCAATCCTCATGGATCTTGAGACCGATACAGCCGCCCGTGATCTGGTCGAGAATGGATTTTGGGCGTGAGGTGTTGCCCCGGCCGAGAAAGCCAAAATTGATCAGCCAATGTTCGGCCGCCTGCAGCATCTTGCCGACGTTGAAAGCGCCGCCACAATCGATGCCGACCGTGATCGGACCAAGCGAGCCGCCGATCATGGTGGTCATGCCCGCACTGATCGCGTGCTCGCACAGCTGGGCTGAATCGAAATGCACGTGAATATCGATGCCGCCCGGCGTGGCGTTCAAGCCTTCGGCGTCGCGGACCGTCGTGGCCACGCCGACGATCAAATTCGGGTGCACCCCCTCCATGGTCGCGGGG
>JBAUEK010000053.1:0-4111 GCA_049678565.1 Methyloceanibacter sp.
TCGACCCGCGACCTCGCCTTGTCCAGCATCTCCGGCGACAGATCGATGCCGGTGACCGTGAGGTGCTTCCCATAGCAAGGCAGCGACAGGCCGGTGCCAACGCCGACTTCGAGCACACGGCCCTTGCGGCGGTTGATGATCCTGACTGCGTGCTTGCGCCCCGCCTCGGCCACCGTGCCGAAGGTGAAATCGTAGACCGGAGCCCAACGCCGATACGCGTCGCGCACGGATGCCGCGTCTAACATGGAAACGTTCTGACCCAACCGACCCTCGCTTACTTCAAGCCCGCTACGGGGCGCGCCCCTGTCTCACTTCGGGGAGCTTTCGCACCCCGGGGCCAGCTACCGTGACCCAGCCATCAAAGTCTCTGCCCGTCCGCCCGCCACGCTCGTGCGCGCACCGCCTTGAACCATGGCCTTGGCCCCGTCCGCGGATCGGATCCAGCCGCCGCCGAGGAGGCGCTCGCCTCGCCCATCCGCAGCGTAGAACACGCAAGCCTGACCGGGTGACACGCCATCTTCGCCCTGGGCGAGGTCGACCGTCGTCGTCCCTCCGGCGCCGACGCGAAGCGTTGCCGGCTGCAGAGCGCCGCTCGAGCGGATCCTCGCCAGCACATCCTTACCTTGGTCTGTTACGTCCTCCAAGGGCCCATCGCCAAGCCAGTTCACGTCTCGCAAGGTGATGTGGCGCGTGCGCAACCATTCCCGCGAGCCGACCACGACCTCGCGGCGGGAGGCATCGAGCTTGACCACATAGAGGGGTTCCGCTGCGGCGACGCCGATCCCTTTCCGCTGGCCGATGGTGTAGTTGATGATGCCGCGGTGCTGCCCGAGCACGCGCCCATCCACATGGACGATGTCGCCCGCCTCCGCCGCTCCCGGGCGCAGACGCTCGATGATTTGCGTGTAGCGGCCCGTAGGTACGAAGCAGATGTCCTGGCTGTCGGACTTCTCCGCCGTCGCCAGCCCGAAGTCGCGTGCGAGCTTCCGCGTCGCCTCCTTCTCCAGATCCCCGAGCGGGAAGCGCAGGAAGCCGAGCTGCTCGCGCGTGGTGGCGAAGAGAAAATAGCTCTGGTCGCGCTCGGCATCGCGCGCCCGGTGGAGCTCGAACCCATTCGGGCCCGGCTTGCTCTTGACGTAATGGCCGGTGGCCAGCGCCTTGGCGCCAAGCTCCTCCGCCGTCCGCAACAGATCGTGGAACTTGATCTTCTGGTTGCACGCGACGCAGGGCACCGGCGTCTCGCCGGCAAGATAGCTGTCGGCGAACTCGCCCATCACCGCTTCGGCGAAACGCGTCTCGTAGTCCAGCACGTAATGGGGGATGCGCAAGGCCTCGGCCACGCGCCTCGCGTCCTGAATGTCTTGGCCGGCGCAGCAGGCGCCCTTGCGGCCGACGGCGCTGCCATGGTCGTAGAGCTGGAGCGTGATACCGACCACGTCGTAGCCCTCGGCCCGCAACAACGCCGCCACGACGGAGGAATCCACCCCGCCAGACATGGCCACCACGACCCTCGTGTCAGCGGGGTCGCCCGGCAAGTGAAGACTGTTGAGCCTGTCAGGCTTGGATGAGACCACGGGTCTAAGCTCGGAGTTCGAATAAGGGTCTGGCCACGATGCTCCAAGCATCGGACCCCGGGGCTCGGCTGCTGCCACGGGGGATGGCGCTCTCAGGGGCTGAAGATAGGAGCCCCCCCTCCCCCATGCAAGTCAAAGCGGGGGCCGCCTTCAAGCCAATTCGCGACCTGGGCGGAACTCAAAAGCGATTAGTTTTAAGTGATTTCCTCGGGGTTCCTTTACCTCAGAGCTTAGGTAAATCTTAAACGGGCGCGGGTAGTCTCCTCGTTAGTCCGATCAACCAGTGCGTAGCGGCTCAATCGAGCCCAGTGGTGTTGCGAGTATCCATGACCGATCATTTTAGGCCCCGAGTCAGATATGTGATTGGCCCTGACGGTAGCCCCCTCACCGTCGCCGATCTGCCGTCCAAGGATACGAAGCGGTGGGTTATTCGCCGCAAGGCCGAGGTCGTGGCCGCCGTTCGCGGCGGACTGATCAGCCTCGAGGAGGCCTGTGAGCGCTACACGCTCACGGTCGACGAGTTCCTGAGCTGGCAGCGTTCGATCGACAAGCACGGCCTCCCCGGCTTGCGGGCAACCCGCGTCCAGGAATATCGCGGCTAGCCCTCGCTGGGTCGTCAGCTTTCGTGATCGGTTTCGTTTCCAGTCCTCCGCTTGGAAGGGTTCGTCACGGGCTGTTATGGCTTCGCCGTGACCGACGCGATCCACACCATTGGCTATGAGGGTGCCGGCATCGACGCCTTCATCCACACCTTGCGCCAAGCGCGCATCGAGCTGGTGCTCGACATTCGCGCCGTTGCCGCTTCACGCAAGAAGGGCTTCTCCAAAAATCTGCTTGCGGCGCATCTCGCCGAGGCCGGTATCGCCTACCGTCATTTGCGCGGACTGGGCACGCCGAAGCGCGGCCGGGACGCGGCCCATGCGGGAGACCGCGACACCTTCGAGCGCGTGTTCCTCGCCCATATGCAGGAACCGGAGGCTGAGTTCGATCTGGCCGAGGCGACCGCGCTGGCCAAGGAGCAGCGGCTCTGCTTGCTCTGCCTCGAACGCGACCCGCTTCATTGCCACCGCCTGATCGTCGCTAACCGCATGGCCGCGCGGACAGGCCTGGAGCTCCATCACCTCTTCGTCGAGCGGCCCCCTGACTGAGGCCCGCCATGGCGCCGAAGGCGGGCGGACACCGCTTAAACGCTTTTGCCAGAGGATTTCTCCCCCAATTTTCTTGGAATGCGCTCTCGTTATGTCCTAATTATCAGGATGATTCCTGGCAACGCACGGGCAGAGGCCAATCGCTCCAATGACTCCTGACATCGACGCCGACGGCGAGCACGATGCCGTCGACCATGACGACATTATTTATCCCTCCGCCATTCCGTTCGTGCTGATGCATGTCGCTTGCTTCGCCGCGATCTGGACGGGTGTCACCTTGGAAGCCATCGTCCTGGGCGTCGCGCTCTATTGGCTGCGCATCTTTGCCATCGGCGCCGGCTACCACCGCTACTTCTCCCATCGCGCTTATTCGACCAGCCGGGTGTTTCAATTCATCCTCGCCTTCGCCGCCCAGAGCACCTCGCAGAAGAGCATCCTGTGGTGGGCCGCCAAACACCGGCATCACCATCTGCACTCCGACACCGGACAGGACGTGCATTCACCCCGGCACAAGGGTTTCATCTACAGCCATATGGGATGGATTTTCGATCGGAGGCACGACGTCGCCGACCTTACCAAGGTTGCGGATCTCGCGCGTTATCCCGAGCTGATGTGGCTGCACAAATACGAGCTCGTGCCCGCCGTTCTTCTTGCCGCGCTCTGCTATCTGATCGCTGGCTGGCCCGGTCTGGTCGTCGGCTTCGTCTGGAGCACGGTGCTCGTCTACCATGCAACGTTCTGCATCAACTCGCTCGCGCATGTGAGCGGAACCAAGCGCTACGTCACTGGCGACGATTCCCGCAACAATTGGCTCTTGGCCGTCTTCACCATGGGCGAAGGCTGGCACAACAATCACCACGCTTACCAAGGCAGCGTCCGGCAGGGCTTCAAATGGTGGGAGATCGATCCGACCTATTACATCTTGTGGGGGCTGTCCTGGCTCGGGCTGGTGTGGGACCTCAAGACGCCGCCAGAGCAAGTTCTGCGCAACGAGCAGCCGCTCGGCATTCGCGTCATCAACCGGGCGGCCGAAGATCTCGTGGCTCATTTCAATCCCGAACGCATCGCCCTCGCCATCACCTCGACCCTGCACACCCCCGAACTCTCGGCGCTGCAAGAGACGCTCGTCCGCGCCAGTCACCGCACGAGCGAGGTGCTCGCGAACCTGCATCTCCCCCACATCCCAAGCCGCGAAGAATTCCTGCGTGAGGCGCGCGCCATGTTTGCGCGGACGCGGTCGCTGGAAGAGATCGTCGACCGCGCCTACGAGAAGCTACTCGCCGCCGTCGGCACGCGCCTGACCGCTCCCGCCGAAATCCGCCCCTAGCCTACTGGACTACTGCGTCGCAGCGGCGGTGGCCGGCATCTTGTTGCTGCAATCCGCTTCGC
>JBAUEK010000054.1:0-1897 GCA_049678565.1 Methyloceanibacter sp.
GGTTCGAGCTCGGTATCCCAGTAGAGATAATCGAGCCAGCTCTCATGCAGATAGTTCGGCGGGAACAGCCGCCCGTTGCGGTGGAGCTCGAACACCGTCGGCCGGTAGGGCTTCTGCCCCGGCCACATCTTGGCCTCGGCCGGCATCTTGCCGCCCTTGCTGAGATTGCAGGGCGCGCAGGCCGCGACCACGTTGTCCCAGCGGGTGAGGCCGCCACGCGAGCGCGGGACCAGATGATCGAAGGTAAGGTCCTGGCCGTCGCCGCAATATTGGCAGGAGAAGCGGTCGCGCAAGAACACGTTGAATCGGGTGAAGGCCGGATAGAGCGCCGGCCGCACATAGGTCTTGAGCGAGACCACGCTCGGCAGCTTCATCTCGAAACTGGGGGAATGGACGGCCCGGTCATATTCGGAAACGATGTTGACGCGGTCGAGGAACACCGCCTTCACGCTGTCCTGCCAGGCCCAGAGCGAAAGTGGATAGTAGGAGAGCGGCCGGTAATCCGCGTTGAGCACGAGAGCGGGAAACGAACCCGGCGATGCTGATGCGGTGGCGACGGTCAAGGCGGCTGGTCCTTACAGCTTGCCCGTCGCACTCGGGTTACGCCGGGGGATACTATAGGGACGTGTCGCTAATGTGAAGGCCCCCAGATGCGGTGGGTGGAGGGCCGCTGAGGGCGCTCCGCCGCAACCGCTTGTGGTCAAGCGCGGGTGGACTCCGGCCTCGGTCTAGGTGGAAGCGGCGGCGAAGGCCTGTTTGAGAAAATCGCCGCCAAGTTTCAGACCCGTCGGGTCGATGCCGTGGCCGAGCCCTCTCGCCACGTGCCATTCGACCGGGAGGCCGGCCTGGGCAAGCTGTTCGCGCGCCATCATCATCGCGTCGACCGGGATCACCTCGTCCATATCGCCATGGACGAGCAGGATCGCCGGGCCCTTACCCCCCTCAGGCAGGGCCTCGGCATTGGCGAGCGCGCCCGAATAGCCAACGATGGCGGCAGGCGGGGGTCTCCGCGTCAGTCCCGTGGCTAGGGCCACCATGGTGCCTTGGCTGAAACCGACGAGCCCGAGCGCGTGAGCGGGGAGATTATGCTGCTTCAACTCGGCATCGAGGAAGGCATCGAGCACGGGACCCGCTTGCGCCACGCCGCGCGTCATTTCGCTCGGATCGCGGAAGGTGAGGTTGAACCATTGCCGCCCCGTCGGCGCCATGCCGCAAGGCTCCGGCGCGTGCGGCGAGACGAAGGCGGCGTGGGGCAAGAGGCGCGCCCATTCGCGCCCCAACCCGATCAAATCGTTGCCGTCGGCGCCATAACCGTGGAGGAAGACCACGAGCTGCTTCGCCGCGCCGCCAGAGGCCGGCGCGAGCCGCGGTCCTTCGAGACGAGAATTCATTCAGTGCGTCCGTGCTGACCGCGAACAAGGACCGGCAATGGCTATTCCTCTGGGAAGTCGTCGGCGGAGTGGGCGTTGAGCTGCCCGTAATTCTCCATGCCGATGTCTTTGAGCAAATTGAGCTGCGTCTCGAGATAATTGATGTGCCCCTCTTCGTCGGCGAGCAGCTCCTCGAACAGATCCATACTCACATAGTCTTCCTCTTTGCGGCAGCAAGCGCGCGCTTCCATGTAGAGGGCGCGGGCGCCGTATTCGGCCTTGAGGTCGCTCTCGAGAATTTCCTTGACGTTCTGCCCGATCATCAAGGCATCGATGTGCTGCAAATTGGGAAATCCTTCGAGGAAGATGATGCGCGTGATCAGCTTGTCGGCGTGATGCATCTCCTCGATCGATTCCGCGCGCTCCTTCTTGGCGAGCTTGGTGAAGCCCCAATCGTCGAGCAGGCGAAAGTGCAGCCAATATTGGTTGACGGCGGTGAGCTCGCTTCTCAGTCCTTTGTTCAAATA
>JBAUEK010000055.1:0-3631 GCA_049678565.1 Methyloceanibacter sp.
CTCATCGAGCTCTGGGCGCGGGAGAAGCGCCACCGAGGCGACGAACCCAAAGAAAGCGGCGACGGCGAAGGGAAGCGAAAGATGGGCAACGACGACGAGGGAGGCCATGATCACGGCGACGGCGACGATCAGCCAAAGCGAGGCGAACAGCCTCGCCAAAAACTCGTGCATGCCGCGCTTGAGCGCGAGCCCGGCCCGGGTCGGAAGACTGGCCTCGATCGAACTGGCCCCTCGATCTACTTGATCGCTCAATGCTACTTCCCCGGCTACTTCCCCGCGAAGCGAATCATTCAGGGATGCTTTTTCATGATTGCATCGGGATTGTCACCCTTTTGAGACGGACGATTGGACCTCTCGTGACAAAGCGATGACAGCCCCTCCCTGCTCCTTCTATACTTCGTGCAGGGCGAGGGAAGTTTCAAGCATGGCCGAAGATGCCGGCGTTCCATCCGGGGCCTCGCAGCCGGCGCCAACGAACCGCATCCCAAATCAGAACGAGAAGACCTGATCACGCCTGGGGGATTTGCATGAAGTACGGATTTGCTTGCGCCGGCGTCGTTGCCCTGGCCGCAATATCGGCAGCCTTTGCCGCCTCGCCGGTACCCGACTCTCCTTTGGGGTGTCCGCCCTCAAAGACGCTCACCATTAACCCTGCCAGAGACGCCGAATTGGTGCTCGCCGGGGGTCCCGCGCTCGAGCCCGTGCAGATCGCCGGTCCATTCGACTCGCCACGGTCGGCCGCCTTCCTGGCGGACGGCAGGTTTCTCGTGGCCGAGCGGCCAGGACGGCTGCAACTCGTCACTCCGGGAGCGCCGAACCGCGAGATAGCCGGTGTTCCAGCCGTGCTTACGCTCGGCCATGGCGGCCTGATCGATCTCGCGCTCGATCCCGAATTCGCGGCAAACGGCACGATCTACTTCTCTTACCTCCAGGGCGACGAGGCAGCCTCGACCATTCGCGTCATGAAGGCCCGGCTCGATCAGCACAACGACAAACTGACCGACCAGAAAATCATCTTCGAGAGCACACCGGGCGTCAGGCATGAGCAACTCGGCGGCCGCATGGCGCTGACGGCGGACGGCTATCTGTTCCTGTCGGTCGGCGACCGATGGGCCATGGAGCAAGCCCAGAGCCTCGCCGACGATCTCGGCGCCATCGTCCGCATTCGCACCGACGGTTCGATCCCCGACGACAATCCGTTCATTTCGACTCCAGGTGCAAGACCGGAAATCTGGAGCTACGGCCATCGCAATCCACAAGGTCTCGCCTTCGACCCGGTGAAGAGGCGGCTGTGGTCCGATGAACACGGTCCGCAAGGTGGCGACGAACTGAACCTGGTCGTTGCCGGCCTCAATTATGGCTGGCCCATCATCACCTATGGTGTCGACTATTCCGGCCGTCCAATCGGAACCGGCAATTCGCAAGCAGGACTGGAGCAGCCGGTGCGCACCTGGGTCCCGATCTCCATCGCGCCATCGGGGCTGGCGCTCGAGGCGGATCCCACGCACGAGGTGCTGTGAATCAGTTCCCTTGCCGGGCAAATGCTGGTGAAGTTACCGTCGGAGAGGATTGCGCTCTCAGCGAGGAGCATTTCCTCAAGGATCGTCTCGGCCGGTTGCGCGACGTCCGCATCGACCAAGCTGGCGCTCTCTACGTTCTTACCGATGGTTCCGAAGGGATGCTGTACCGTCTGGACCGCATCTCCGGCGGCAGCGATATACAGCCAAAGGCGCATCTATGACCGTTGAGCGGGGTCAGCGGGTGAGGCCCTTGGCGGCAAGGTCCGAGAGATAGTCCTGCCAGCGTGCGTCCCTGGTTTCGCCCAGCGCCCGCAGATAGGTCCAGGTATAGAGCCCGGTGTCATGGCCATCGTCGAACACGATGCGGGTGGCGTAGTTGCCGACAGGCTCGAGCCTGAGGATGCGCACGGCTTTCTTGCCCGGCACGGTGACACGTTCCGCCGGACTATGACCCTGCACCTCGGCGCTCGGGCTCAGCACGCGCAACAGTTCGGCCGCCAGCGCGAAGCTCGCGCCATCGTCGAAGGTCACCGTGAGCTTCGTCCGCTCCTTGTCGACCTTGATTTCCGTGGGCCATGGATCAGCCATCGCCGCGGCCTAGCTGAGGTCGATCTTTCCTTCGACCACATGATTGAGGCCGGTGCCTGGCGCCGTCAGCACCGCCTTCACCTTGAGGGCGCCCTTGCCCGCCAGCCCCTCTTCGCGCACCACGTCCTCGATCGCCTGCTGGGAGGTGACGCCGACCTCCTTCAGGAATTTCCGCATCGACATGTTGAAGCGCTGATCGTCCATTTTTTGGTCTCCTTGAGTGGGTACCCATGATGTGCAAAGGATCGATCCCCATATTAGAGTGGATTGACGGTTGCGGTCACGTTTGATGCGAGGCCAGCCACGAAACGCAAGAGTGTGAAAGCGCGAGCGATGCAGCCGAAGAAGACGGTTAGGCGCCGGGACAGATTCGCGGCCGCATTGGCGGATCCCCGTTATCGCATCCGCGCCGTCAAAAGCGCCAAGGCGTACCGCCGCAAGGCCAAAGCCCCGCCGGAGGACGAATCCGAGTAATGGTCCCGCCTGCTCAATCCATGGTCGACCCCTTCGGCCGGCACATTACTTATCTGCGCGTCTCGGTCACCGACCGTTGCGACTTCCGCTGCGTCTATTGCATGGCGGAGTCCATGACCTTCCTCCCGAGGACCGAGTTGCTCACGCTGGAGGAGCTCGACCGCCTCGTGAGCGCCTTCGTCGCCAAGGGCGTGCGCAAGGTCAGGCTCACCGGCGGCGAGCCGCTGATGCGCAAGAATCTGATCTGGCTGACCAAGTCGCTGTCCCGGCATCTCGGCGCGGATCTCGACGAGCTCACCCTCACCACCAATGGCAGTCAGCTTGCGCGTTACGCCGGGGCTCTTGCCGATTGCGGCATCGCCCGAATCAATGTTTCGCTCGACACGCTCGACCCGGCCAAGTTCACGGCGATCACCCGCCGGGGCGACCTGGCCCAGGTGATGGCCGGCATCGATGCGGCCGAGCGCGCCGGTCTGAATATCAAGATCAACACGGTTGCGCTCAGAGGTGTGAACGAGGACGAGCTCGAGCAGATTTTGCGCTACTGCCACTCACGCGGCTTCGACCTCACCTTGATCGAGACGATGCCCATGGGCGAGACCGATGGCGACCGCACGGAGCACTATTTGCCGCTGTCGCTCGTGCGGGCGCGGCTGCAGGAGCGCTTCACGCTCGACGAGATTCCCTACCGCACCGGCGGCCCCGCCCGCTATGTCGGCGTGCGAGAGACCGGCGGCCGGCTCGGCTTCATCACGCCGCTGACCCATAATTTCTGCGAGGCCTGCAATCGCGTGCGGGTCACCTGCACCGGGACTCTCTATATGTGTCTTGGCCAGGAGGACGCGGCCGATCTCAGGGGACCCCTGAGGTCGAGCGAATCCGACCATCTGCTCAACGCGGCGATCGACGCTGCGATCGCGGCCAAGCCCAAGGGCCACGATTTCGTCATCGAGCGGGGCGGCAAACCGGCCGTTTCCCGTACCATGTCGACGACGGGCGGCTGAGCACTCCGCGCGCCTCGCTTAACGCATTGACGCAGATTTTAACAA
>JBAUEK010000056.1:0-19963 GCA_049678565.1 Methyloceanibacter sp.
AGCGGCCGAACAGCTTCCTGCTGGAATCGGTCGAGGGGGGCGCCGCGCGCGGCCGCTACTCGATTATCGGTTGCGAACCCGACCTGATCTGGAGGGCCAATGGCGCCCGGGCCGAATTGAACCGGACGCCTTTGGCCGACGCCGCCGGTTTCGTCCCCTCGCCGCTGCCGACGCTGGAATCGCTCCGCGCGCTGCTCGCCGAGTCGGCGATCGAGCTTCCGCCGGAGCTACCGCCGATGGCCGCGGGTATCTTTGGTTATATGGGCTATGACACAGTCAGGCTGATCGAGCATTTGCCCACCAGCAGGCCGGACAAACTCGGCCTCCCCGACAGCATTTTGGTGCGGCCCACCTTGATCGTGATCTTCGACACGGTGAAGGACGAGATGACCCTGGTCACGCCGGTGCGGCCGGCGCCAGGCATCAGCGCCAAGGCGGCCTATGCGCGCGCGGCGGACCGGCTGAGCGTCGTCGTCGAGCGGCTCGACCAACCGTTGCCGCATGGAAGCGATCTTGGCGCCGAGGCCGCGCACCCGGAGCTGACGTCGAGCACGGCGCCGGAAGCCTATATGGGCAAGGTCGCGCGCGCCAAGGAGTACATCGCCGCCGGCGACATTTTCCAGGTGGTGCTCAGCCAGCGCTTCGAGGCGCCCTTCACGCTGCCGTCCTTTTCGCTCTACCGCGCGCTCAGGCGCGTCAATCCCTCGCCGTTTCTCTACTACCTCAATTTCGACGGCTTCGCCGTCGTCGGCTCGAGTCCCGAAATCCTGGTGCGCGTGCGCGAGGGAGTTGTGACCATCCGTCCCATCGCCGGGACGCGGCCGCGCGGAGCTCGACCCGAGGATGACAAGGCCCTCGCCGCGGAACTTCTCGCCGACGCCAAAGAGCGCGCCGAGCATCTCATGCTGCTCGACCTCGGCCGCAACGATGTGGGCCGCGTGGCTGATATCGGCAGCGTGCGCGTCACCGACAGCTTCTTTCTCGAATATTACAGCCAGGTGATGCACATCGTTTCCAATGTTGAAGGCCGGCTCGCGCCCCAATTCGACGCCATCGACGCGCTGATGGCCGGTTTTCCGGCGGGCACCGTATCCGGCGCGCCCAAGGTGCGAGCCATGGAGATCATCGATGAGCTGGAGGAGGAGAAGCGCGGGCTCTATGCCGGCTGTGTCGGTTATTTCTCCGCCAATGGGGAGATGGACTCCTGCATTGTGCTCAGAACTTCGGTGGTGAAGGACGGTGTGATGTATGTGCAGGCGGGTGCTGGAATCGTCGCTGATTCGGTGCCGGAGCGTGAGCAGGCCGAGTGTGTCAGCAAAGCCTCTGCCTTGTTTCGTGCGGCCGAAGAAGCCGTGCGCTTCGCCGCCCGGGCCAAACGCGGCCAGTGAACCGATTGCACTAGGCGTCCCATGTTGACCTTGATTCTCCTGCGTCACGCCAAGTCGAGCTGGAACGACCCGTCCCTCTCCGATCACGACCGGGCTCTGAATAGCCGAGGCGTGGCCGCGGCCCCGCTGATGGGACGCGCGATGGCCAAGCACGGGCTCGATCCGGATCTGGTGCTGTGCTCCTCGGCGCGGCGGACGCGGGATACGCTGGCCCTCGTGCTGCCGGCGCTGAAGGCTGAGCCAAAAATCATCTATGAGGATCAGCTCTATCATGCCTCCGCGGCGGAGATGCTGACCTTGCTGCACGGGGTTGGCGCGCCGGCAACCCAGCTCCTGATGGTCGGGCACAATCCGGAGATTCATAGTTTCGCGCTCGACCTGATCGGGTCTGGCGCCAAGCATCTGAGGGACCGGCTCGCGGCCAAATTGCCCACCGCGGGCCTGGTGGTGATCCGCTTTCCCGGGGGCGGCTGGAGCAGCGTCACGATTAATAGCGGCAAGCTCGAGCTGTTTCTCACGCCGAGGGATGTCGGGCAGGGAATGGCCGGGACTGCTTGACGCCGCGTCGGCCGGGGGCGTAACAGGTTCCCCATGCTCACGCTCATCGATAATTACGACAGCTTCACCTATAACCTCGTTCATTTCCTTGGAGAATTGGGCGCGAGCACGCGCGTCTACCGCAATGACAAGGTCAGTGTGGACGAGGTGCTGGCCGAAGCGCCAGAGGCGATCGTGTTGTCGCCCGGGCCTTGCGATCCCGACCGTGCCGGTATCTGTCTTGAACTGATCGAGCGGGCCGGTCCGGAGATCCCGATTCTTGGCGTGTGCCTCGGGCATCAGGCCATCGGCCAGGTCTATGGCGGCCGGGTGGTGCGCGCTCCCGTGCTGATGCACGGCAAGCTGTCAAAGGTGCATCACACCGGCAGCGACGTGTTCGTCGGCCTGCCGCAGGATTTTTCCGCCACGCGCTACCATTCTCTCGTCGTCGAGCGGTCGAGCCTGCCGGATCAGCTCGAGATCACGGCGGAGACGGCCGATGGCGTCATCATGGGGCTGCGGCATAAGACCTATCCCGTGCATGGCGTTCAGTTTCACCCCGAAAGCATCGCCTCCGAACACGGTCATCAGCTGCTCGCGAATTTCCTCGATCTCGCGCGGGTCGAACGCCGCTCACGGGCTTCGCCGAAAGACGCGATCGGTGCCCTCTAATCCCGTGCTGGCTGGTACCGCGACGATCGCCGATCTGCGTCAAGCCATCGCCAAGGTTGCATCGGGCCAGACCCTCAGCCAGGAAGAGGCGGCGGACGCATTCGAACTCGTGATGTCGGGCTCGGCCACGCCGGCCCAGATCGGCGCGCTGCTGATGGGACTCCGCGTGCGCGGCGAGACCGTGGACGAGATCGCGGGTGCTGCCCGCGCGCTTCGCGCCCATGCCCTCCCGGTGCGCGCGCCGGACGGCGCGATCGACACCTGCGGCACTGGCGGCGATGCCAAGGGCACGTTCAACATCTCCACCTGCGCTGCTTTCGTAGTCGCGGGCGCCGGCGTGCCGGTCGCCAAGCATGGCAACCGCTCGATCTCTTCGCGCTGCGGTTCGGCCGATGTGCTGTCGGCGCTTGGGGTGAATATCGAGGCAAGTCCCGAGACCATCTCGCGCTGCATTGCCGAATGCGGGCTCGGCTTCATGTTCGCCCCGGCCCACCATGCCGCGATGCGCCATGTGGCGGCGGTGCGCACCGAGCTTGGCACGCGCACGATCTTCAATTTGCTCGGGCCGCTCGCCAATCCGGCCGGCACCAAATTCCAGGTCGTCGGCGTGTTCGCGGCGGAATGGGTCGAGCCGATGGCGCAGGTCCTCGGTCTCTTAGGCGTCAAGCGGGCCTGGGTGGTGCATGGTAGCGATGGGCTCGACGAGCTGACCACGACGGGTATCAGCGATGTGGCTTTGCTCGATGCCGGGCAGGTCTCGACCTTCAGGATCTCGCCCCGGAATGCCGGCCTCCCCGACGCGCGTCCGCAGGACCTTCTCGGCGGCGATGTGGTCGAGAATGCGGCCCATCTCAAAGCGGTGCTCAACGGCATGCAGGGGCCGTTCCGGGACATCGTGCTCTTGAACGCCGGTGCTGCACTCCTGGTCGCGGGCAAGGCCAAGACGCTGCGCGAGGGTGTCGCGCTCGCAGCCCAGTCCATCGACAGCGGCAAAGCGGCCGGCGTGCTCGAAGCGCTCATTAAGCTCAGCCATGATAGGCTCTGAGCCATGGCCGACGTGCTCGACAAGATCCTGGCCTATAAGCGGCGCGAGGTCGAAGCCGCCAAGGCCGCCTCGCCTGCCGACCTCCTGCGCGCGCGCGCCGAGGCAGCCTCGCCGGTGCGGCCTTTCGCGGAAGCCATCGCTGCGTGTTTAGGGCGCTCGGACTTCGCCCTGATCGCCGAGATCAAGAAGGCGAGCCCGTCAAAGGGCTTGATCCGCGCCGATTTCGATCCGCCGGCGCTGGCGCGGGCCTATCAGGCGGGCGGGGCCACCTGTCTTTCGGTACTGACGGACACACCGTCTTTCCAGGGCCATGCGGAATATTTGGCGCAGGCGCGCGACGCGACGAGCCTCCCGGCGCTGCGCAAGGATTTCATGCTCGATCCCTACCAGGTGATCGAAGCGCGCGCTCTGGGCGCGGACTGCATTCTCATCATCATGGCCGCGGTCGACGACGCGACCGCGCAGGAGCTTAGCCAGGCGGCGCATGGGCTTGGCATGGACGTGCTGGCCGAGGTGCATGACCAAGCCGAGCTCGACCGGGCGCTGGCGCTGGACACCAGGCTGATCGGCATCAACAACCGCAACCTGAAGAATTTCGCCACGAGCCTCGCCACCACCGAGGCGCTGGCGCCGCGCGTGCCGAAGGACCGCATCGTCATCGCCGAGAGCGGCATCTTCACCCATGCCGATTTGGTGCGGCTGGGGGCTGCCGGGGTTGGCGCCTTTCTCGTGGGCGAGAGCCTGATGCGCCAAGCCGACGTGGCCGCGGCGACGCGGGCGCTGCTGACCGGCACGGCCGTCGCTCAGCCCGAGGCGGCGCAATGACCGAGCGGCGCTTGAGCCATCTGAACGAGGCCGGCGAGGCGCGCATGGTCGATGTCTCGCCCAAAGCGGTGACCGAACGCAGCGCCGTCGCCGAGGGTTTCGTCGCCATGGCGCCGGAGACACTGGACCTGATCCTCAGCGGCCAGGCGCCAAAAGGCGACGTTCTCGCCACCGCCCGCATCGCCGGCATCATGGCCGCCAAGCGCACGTCGGAGTTGATCCCGCTCTGCCATCCCCTCCCTTTGACGCAAGTGACGGTCGAGTTTACGCCGTCGCGCGATCCCGCCGGCATCCGCGTCGAGGCGACCGCCAAGGTGGAGGCCAAGACCGGGGTTGAAATGGAAGCGCTGACCGCGGTCACCGTCGCCTGCCTCACGCTTTACGACATGTGCAAGGCGGTCGACCGGGCCATGAATTTCTCCGGCATTCGCCTGATCGAGAAGACCGGCGGCCGCTCCGGGAATTTCAAGGCTACGGCCACTCGCCGTTAATTGCTGATGGCCCTTCTCCCCGTCGCTGAAGCTCTGGCCCGCGTCACCCAAGGCCTCGATCCCCTCGAGGTGGAATGGGTTCCCGTGGTCAAGGCCCATGGGCGCGTGCTGGCCGAGGATTTGGCGGGCCGCCTCACCCAGCCTCCCTTCGATGCATCGGCCATGGATGGCTATGCGGTGCGGGCTAAGGATGTCGCGAGCTTGCCGGCGACGCTGACGCTGATCGGCGAGGCAGTGGCCGGCCGCGGCTTCGACGGCAAGGTTGGCGGCGGCGAGGCGGTCCGCATCTTCACCGGCGCCCCGGTGCCGGAGGGCGCCGACATGGTCATCATCCAAGAGAATGTCGACCGGACGAATGGAAGAGTCACGGTCAGGGAAACGGGGCCAGCGCATATTCGCCCCCGCGGCCAGGATTTCACCGAAGGCGAGGTGCTGTTGCGCGCGGGGCTGAAGCTCGGGCCGCGTGAGGTGATGCTTGCCGCCGCCATGAATCATGCCGAGCTTCCGGTGCGGCGCCGGCCGAAGGTCGCGATCCTTTCCACCGGCGATGAGGTGGTGCCTCCGGGCTCGGCTCCCGGCCCGGACGAGATCATCGCCTCGGTCTCTTATGGGCTTGGAGCCCTGGTCGAGGCGGAAGGCGGCGAGCCCATCAGCCTTGGCATCGCCAAGGACACAGCGGACAGCCTGATCGCCCATATCCGGGCCGGTAGCGCCGCCGACATTCTCCTGACCATTGGTGGGGCCTCGGTCGGCGACCGCGATCTCGTGGGCTCCGCGCTCCGCTCAGAGGGGCTTGAGCTCGACTTCTGGAGGATCGCCATGCGGCCGGGAAAGCCGCTGCTCTATGGGCGCCTGGGACGTCAGCGCGTGCTTGGAGTGCCTGGCAACCCCGTCTCGGCCCTCATTTGCGGACTCGTTTTCCTGGTGCCCATGCTGCACCGGCTGCTCGGGCTCGGAGAGGACGCGCGCGGACCTCTGGAAGCCGTGCTTGGCCAGGATTTGGAGGCCAATGGGCCGCGCGAACATTACATGCGGGCGATTTCCGCCTGGACGGCGAATGGCGACAGGCTGGTGGCGGCGTTGCCCTCCCAGGACAGCGCGCAAATGGCGGAGTTCGCCCGCACCGATTGCCTCATCGTGCGGCCGCCGCATGCTCCGGCGCTCGCCAAAGGCCATCGGGTCAGGATCATTCCCTTCGACGCCTGACCCTCAAAAATTAAGCCCTCGGCAATACGAATCAGCCAGACCAAGAGCCGGACCGCAGGGCTTGGCACGAGATGTGGGGTCGATCCTGCTTGCGGAACACAACTAGAACAGATACAACTGTTCATGATTTGTACAACGGGCGGCCGGCGACGAGACGCGGCTGAAGGGACCAGATGCTAACTTCGAAGCAAAAAGAGCTTCTCATGTTCATCCACGAGCGGTTGAAGGAGACGGGCATACCGCCCTCCTTCGACGAGATGAAGGATGCTCTCGACCTGAAATCGAAATCAGGCATTCACCGGCTGATCACCGCGCTCGAGGAGCGCGGCTTCGTGCGGCGGCTGCCGCATCGGGCCCGCGCCATGGAAATCGTACGACTGCCGGAATCCGTGGTGCAGACGGTCGGCTCAGCCCGCTCCCGAGGCTTTTCGCCAAGCGTGATCGAGGGAAGCCTTGGACGCGTACCGCAGATCGCCGAAGGCGAGAGCATGCCGCAGACCGTGAGCGTGCCGGTCATGGGCCGCATTGCCGCCGGTGTACCGGCCGAGGCGATCCAGACCCGCCTGGATACGATCGACGTTCCGCCCGAGTTGCTGACCAAGGGGGAGCACTTCGCACTCGAGGTCAAAGGCGATTCGATGATCGACGCCGGCATCCTCGAAGGCGACACCATTATCATCCGCAAAGGCGAGGACGCCGGCAATGGCGACATCGTCGTGGCGCTGGTGGACGAGGAGGAAGCGACCTTGAAGCGCCTCCGCCGCCGCGGCGATTCAATCGCGCTCGAAGCCGCCAACCAGGCCTATGAGACGCGTATTTTCGGCCCCGACCGGGTACGCGTTCAAGGACGGCTGGTCGGCCTCATTCGCCGCTACTAAGGCTGAAGCTGCATCAATCTTCGGGATTGCCGTAGAAG
This sequence comes from Methyloceanibacter sp., assembly GCA_049678565.1. Taxonomy (GTDB): domain Bacteria; phylum Pseudomonadota; class Alphaproteobacteria; order Rhizobiales; family Methyloligellaceae; genus Methyloceanibacter. The sequence goes on from JBAUEK010000056.1 coordinate 7,081, forward strand.
CGCTCGCCGTCGCTGCCGCCGGATGCGCTCGGGTCGCTGGCATAGGCGTGGCCCGAGGGCAATGGCGGCTTCGCGACCTCCCGTTCGGGCACCCAGGGCCGCCGCCCCCTCGTCTCCGCCACGCTTTCGCTACGGATCGAAAGTCCTTCGATATAGAGCGCGTGCGCCCCTGCCGCTCGCAGCATGCGCCGGTCGATGACCACCCGTGCCGCCTTGCAGGCCTTGCCGACGCTGATCGCGGCGATGACGATGTCGGCGATGCGGCAGTCCTCTTCGAGCGCAGCCGGATGGCGGACGAGAGCGATAGTCTTGCCCTTGACCTTGCCGATGCAGCCGAGAAGGTCGCAAGCGAACGGGCTGTTGGCGGACGCTCCAGCCGCATCGCGCTCATCGCCGTCGGCGAGCAGCCAATGATCGACGCTGTAATTCGCGCGCGTAGCCGGCGGCAGTGCGAGCGCGCCGTCCTCGCCTCTGAGCGCCACGCTGCGGCCGTCGCGTTCGACCATGACGTCGGGCCTCGTGCCGCCGCCGCTCAGCAAGAGGCCGGCCGAGATGGCGACGAGGCCGAGCGAACGCCAGCGCGTCTGCCACAGACAGAACCAGAGGCCTCCGAGCACCATCAGCACTAGCGACGTGCCCGAAATCGACGGCAGGATCGAGACCGCGCCCGGCCAGGACGCCACCCATTTGCCGGTGGCGACCAGGAGTTCGATGCCCAGGCCCATGACCCATAATGGCCACGCCTCGAGGCCGAACGGCATCGCCACGAGGCTCAGCAGGGCGAAGGGCATGATCACGATGCTGACCAGCGGCAACGCGATCAGATTGGCGGCGACACCGTAATGCGACATGCGGTGGAAATGGTAGATGGCGAACGGGGCGACCGCCGCCGTGGCGACGAGCGTGGTCACCACATCGCCGACGATGACGGCCCAAAGCCGGCGCAGCCCGCGCCAGACGAAGCTCACATCCCGCGCCCGGTCCTGCAGGCGCTTGCTGTTCGCCTCAACCAGAGCCACGAGCCCGATCACGGCGGCAAAGGACATCTCGAAGCTCGGATCGAACAGGCTTTCGGGCGCGATCACCAGGATCACCAAAGCCGCGAGCGCCACGTTGCGCATGGTGAGTGCGGGCCGGTCGAGGATCACGGCGAGGAGAACGATGCTCATCATGATCCAGGAGCGGACCGTGGGCACCGCCGCGCCGGACAGAAGCAGATAGAATAGAGCGGCCGCGAGCGCCACTCCGGCCGCCCACTTGCGGATCGGGAAGCTGAGCGCGATGGACGGAATCAGCGCCAGGCCCGCCCGTACCAGCCAGAACACGGTGCCGGCCATGATCACCATATGCAGGCCCGAGATCGACAGGATGTGGAACAGGCCGGAATCGCGCATGGCCTGATTGTCCTCCTCGGAGATGCCGGCCCGCTCGCCGGTAATCAGCGCCGTGGCGATCTCACCGCGCTGGCCTGGCAGGCTCGCGCGGATGCGGAGATTGACCAGGGCCCGGAGGTGGTCGATCGAGGCCCAGAGCCTCAAATCCCATGGCGGCTCGCCCAGGTCGTGGAGCGGTTCGGGCTTTCCCGTGGCGTAGCCGCTGGCGCCCAGGCGGCCGAACCAGGCGGTCCGGCCGAAATCGAAGCCATGCGGCAGGATCGGCTCTGGCGGCGGCCGGAGGGTCGCCTTCAGCGCGATCGCCTCGCCGGTCTCCACCCGTCCTTTGGCGGCGCCAACGGTGACGCGCACGCGATAGGGCGTCGCCTCGGGCGGCAATTGGCCGAGGCCGATCACGCGCAAGGTGATCCTGGCCTTGGCCTTGTCGCGGGGTTCGTAGCGTTCGACCCAGCCCCTCACCGCGACCCCGCGCATCTCCTCGGCAAGGACGGGGGCACGCGCCAGCTCGGTGCGAAGCTTGGCGGTGGCAAAGCCCGCGGCCAGCGCCAGGGCCGAGGCGCCGACGACGAGGCCGAGGCCAGAGCCCCTCACGGCGAGGCAGAGCCCAATGGCGGCGATGATGACGGCCGCTGCCGATACCGGGGTCGGCTCGTCGGAAAGGGTGAAATAGGCGAGAATTCCCCCGGCGAAGAGCACCGGGATCCAGAGGAACCAGCGGTCGGATTCGGCCTCGAGGGCGTGGGCGAGCGCGGCGATCAGGCGCGGCGTCCAGCGCAATCGACCGGACGGGGCGCCTCCCTCCCCCAACCAAGCGTGCTCGTCCCGGACCGGCATCGTCGATGCCTCTGCCCTGACCTTTCCCCGTCCCTATGCTACACCACGCCAGCGTCGCGTCCCTCTCAATTCACCGAAGGCCCCGTCCCAGTCCATGAGCGACAAAGTCGTCACGCGTTTTGCCCCCTCACCCACCGGCTATCTGCATATCGGCGGAGCGCGCACGGCCCTGTTCAATTGGCTCTACGCCAAGGCAAAAGGCGGCAAGATGCTGCTTCGCATCGAGGACACCGATCAGGCGCGATCGACGGAGGGAGCGATCCTCGCCATCCTCGACGGCCTGACTTGGCTCGGGCTCGACTGGGAGGGGGAGCCCGTCTATCAGCTTTCCCGCGCCATGCGTCACCGCGAGATGGCAGAGCAGCTCCTCGCCGAGGGCAAGGCCTATCGCTGCTATGCGAGCGCGGAGGAGCTCACGGCCATGCGCGAAAAGGCACGGGCCGAGGGCCGCGCTCCCGGCTATGACGGCAGATGGCGCGACCGTGACCTGGCCGAGGCGCCGGCCGGCATTGCTCCCGCCATTCGTTTCAAGGCGCCGAATGACGGCGAGACCGTCATCGAGGACCAGGTGCAGGGCCGTGTCGTCTTCGCCAACAAGGATCTGGACGACCTCGTCATCCTCCGCAGCGACGGGACGCCGACCTACAATCTTTCGGTGGTGGTCGACGACCACGATATGGGCACCACCCATGTCATTCGCGGCGACGACCATCTCACCAATGCCGCGCGCCAGTCGCAAATCTACAAGGCGCTCGGCTGGCAGACGCCGATCTTCGCCCATTTGCCGCTGATTCATGGCTCCGACGGCGCCAAGCTCTCCAAGCGTCACGGTGCGCTTGGGGTCGAGGCTTATCGCGCCATGGGCTATCTGCCGGCGGCCTTGCGCAATTACCTCGTGCGGCTTGGCTGGAGCCATGGCGACGAGGAGATCATGTCCGCCGAAGACATGATCCGCTGGTTCGATCTCGACGCCATCGGACGCTCGGCGGCGCGGTTCGACTTCACCAAACTCGAAAATCTCAACGGGCATTATCTGAGAGAGACGCCGGACGCGGAGATCGTCGACCGGCTGCGCGCGTTGGTTCCGGAGCTGCCGAACGGAGACCAGCTCGCAGCTTCGATCGGGCCGGACGGCTGGCGCAAGCTCGAGCGCGCCCTACCCGGACTGAAAGAGCGCGCCAAGACCCTGATCGAGCTCCTGGACAACGCCCAATATTTGTTCACCAAGCGGCCGCTCGCCCTCGATGCGCAGGCGGAAAAGCTGCTCGACCAGCCCGGACGCGAAACACTCGCGGCGCTGTTGCCGCGGCTGGAAGGCGTGGAGCCCTGGGCCAAGGAGGCGCTCGATGCTTCCGTGCGAGCCCATGCCGAGGAGGCTGGCCTCAAGCTTGGCAAATTGGCGCAGCCGCTCCGCGCCGCCCTCACCGGCAAGTCAACCTCTCCCGGTATCTTCGATGTGCTTGAGGTGCTGGGGCGCGAGGAGTCGCTGGCACGCATCGCCGATCAGGCGCGTCAATGAATTCTGCATAACATTTGTGCAACGCTATTGTTGCACTGCGTCACGTTTTGCGTCAACTATCCCGCAGTGCAAAAATTTACTACGCGAAACTCCGAACTGCTGGCACAATGGAGCCAGATAGGCGTGAGTTCTCTCTCATCGCATTGGAGTGGCAGGAGGCTTTTATGAGCGTGGCAGAAAGCTATATCCGCAAGCCGGTCGCGGCCGAAGCGTCCTTGGCGATCGGCGGCGAACAGCAGGAGTTGCCAATCCGCAAAGGCACCCTCGGCCCCGATGTGATCGACATCACCACCCTCTACGCCGACACCGGGCATTTCACCTACGATCCGGGATTCACGTCGACGGCGAGTTGCGAGTCGAAGATCACCTTTATCGACGGCGACAAGGGGATACTGCTTTACCGCGGCTATCCAATCGACGAGCTCGCCGAGCACGGCACCTTCATGGAGACGTGCTACCTGCTGCTTTACGGGGATCTTCCAACCGCAGAGCAGTACAAGGCCTTCTGCCACCGCATCACGCGCCACACCATGGTGCACGAGCAGATGACGAAGTTCTACACCGGCTTCCGCCGGGACGCGCATCCCATGGCCGTCATGGTCGGTGTGGTCGGCGCGCTGTCCGCCTTCTATCACGACTCGATCGACATCAGTGACCCGAGGCAGCGCGACGTGGCAAGCGTGCGCATGATCGCCAAGATGCCGACCATTGCCGCCATGGCCTATAAATATTCGATCGGCCAGCCCTTCATCTATCCGCGCAACGAGCTCGATTACTCCGCCAACTTCTTGCACATGTGCTTCGCCGTGCCCTGCGAGGAATATAAAGTCGATCCGGTGCTGGCCCGTGCCATGCGCCGCATCTTCATCCTGCACGCCGACCACGAGCAGAATGCCTCGACCTCGACGGTCCGGCTTGCCGGCTCGTCTGGCGCCAACCCCTTTGCCTGCATCTCGGCGGGCATCGCTTGTCTCTGGGGTCCCGCCCATGGCGGCGCCAACGAGGCGGCGCTCGAGATGCTGCAAGAGATCGGGTCGGTCGACCGCATCCCCGAATACATCAAGCGCGCCAAGGACCGGGACGACCCCTTCAGGCTGATGGGCTTCGGCCACCGCGTCTACAAGAACTACGATCCCCGGGCCCGCATCATGCAGAAGACCTGCCATGAGGTGCTCGAAGCGGTGGGTCACAAGGACGATCCCATCCTTCAAGTCGCCCTCGAGCTTGAGCGGATCGCCCTGAACGACGACTATTTCATCGAGAAGAAGCTCTATCCCAATATCGACTTCTATTCCGGCATCACGCTGAAGGCCCTCGGCTTCCCGACCGATATGTTCACCGTGTTGTTCGCGATCGCCCGCACCGTCGGCTGGATCGCGCAGTGGAAGGAGATGATCGAGGATCCCTCGCAGCGTATCGGCCGGCCGCGGCAGCTCTATACCGGCCCGGTCGAGCGCGCCTATATCCCCGTCGACGCGCGCTAGGTCTCGCTGAGCTCAGCCTGCGTTCCTTGAGCATAGGCGAGGACGATCCTCGCCGCCCCCAGGCTCGGGGATTCCTCCGCCTCGCCGACACGCTCGGTGACGCGAGCCAAGCCCGCAAGCTGCGCCTCCCGCTCCGGTCCGCCCCGCAAGAGCGGCATGAGGGCCTGACTCAGCCTTTCGCCGGTGCAGTTTTCTTGCAACAGCTCGGTGATGACATTCTCGCCAAGGATGAGGTTCGGCAACACGACCGAATGAGCAATCAGGAGAAAGCGCAAGGTCCCCGCCAGCGGATCGGACCTGTAGGCCACGACCATCGGGGTTCCGGCCAGCGCCAGCTCTAGCGTGACGGTGCCCGACGCCGCCAGAGCGACGCGCGCCAGCTTGAAGGCGGAAAATTTGTCGGTCTCGCCGCTCACGATATGCGGCGTCACGGACCAGCTCTTGAGTCCCTCCTCGATCAGAGCGCGAACGCTGGACACCACGGGGAGGATGACCGCCAAGGGACCGGCCTGCTCTTCCAGCCGTAGCAGCGCATCGCCGAAGGGCGCCATCAGGCGTTTGACCTCGCTGGTTCTGCTGCCGGGCAGGACCACGACAATGTTGCGGTCCTTGGCGATGCCAAGCCGCCGGCGCAAGGCCTCGGGGTCGAGGGTCTGCATCCAGTCGAGTTTCTCGACCAGCGGATGGCCGACATAGCTGCAGAGCGGGCCGCCGAGACGCCGGTGCGCCTCCGGCTCGAAGGGAAGGATGCCGAGGATATGGTCGACATAGCCGCGCATCTTGCGGGCACGGCCGGGGCGCCAAGCCCAGACGCTCGGCGACACATAATCGACGATGGGAATGTCGGGCTTGAGCCGGCGCACGCGCTTGGCCACTTGGTGGGTGAATTCCGGACTGTCGAGAATCACCAGCGCGTCGGGGTCCTGCGCGATCACGGCTCTTACCGTTTGCCGGATACGCCGCCAGATATTCGGCAGGTGCGGGAGCAGGTCGAGCGGACTCATGACCGCGATTTCGGCTAGGGGGAACAGCGAGGGGCAGCCTTGCTCGGCCATCAGCTCGCCGCCGACGCCGGCAAGATCGAGCGGCCTCGGTGATAGAACGCGCAAGGCCGAGATGAGCTTGGCGCCGAGCGCATCGCCCGAATGTTCGCCGGCGATGAGGAACAGTTTCAGCGGGCTCTCCCGCGGATCGGAGCCAGAGCTCCGCTGACTAGTCATCAGACGTGCTGGCCTGGGGCTGGCCAAACAAGAACAACCCATGTTCATCGGCTGCGGCGATGGTGGCGGCACGGTCCGCGATCAGGACCCGGCCGGCCGCGACGGCAATGCCCGCGAGCCCGGCATGGGCCGCCTTGTCCACCGTATCCGGGCCGATCGTCGGCAGGTCCACGCGTTCCTCTTGTCCAGGCTTTGGCGCCTTCACCATCACCCCGGCGCGGGGGCGGCGACCCCATTGTCGGAGCCCGGCGCAGCGCGCAAGCATCGCGTCGGTGCCTTCCGCCGCTTCCACCGCAAGCACGTGACCTTTGGCCACGACGGCGGCTTGGCCCACATCGAGGCGCCCGAGCGCCTCGACCACGCGGAAGCCTGCCTCGATATCGGCCATGCTTTCGGTCGATGGCGCCTTGGCGCCGAGTGTCCCGATTCCGGCCAAGAGCTCTGGCGCCACCTCTCCGGCTCCCCGCACGCGATAGCCTTTGTCCTCAATGAAGCCCACGATCCGCGACAGCACGCTGTCGTCACCGCCCTTGCGCAGGCTGAGCAGGAAGGGCAGCGCCCTGATGGCCCCCAAATCAAGCTTGATGTTGCTCAGATCGGGTCTGCCGACGGTGCCGATAAAGATTAGGTCGTGGCAACCTTCCTGCTTCAGGGTCGCGAACAACTTGCCGGCCTCGCCCCATTTCATCCAGCTATGGGGATAGCTTGCGATCGTCTCGTCGGCCTCGCCGCGAATGCCGATGATATGGACCCGGCCGCCTCCGGCGGTGACCGCTGCGGCAATCGCGCAAGGTAGCGTACCGCCGCCCGCGATGATGGCGAGCGGACCGCCCTCCTTCGCCAATTCGTCTACCTTCGGCATTTCAAGCTCAGCTTTGGATTGACGCGGGGACATTGTTGCTGGGCACGCAAAAAGAGCGGTCTGAATTGCTCTTGATGAAGTCGACGATCTCGCGCACGAGCGGATTGGCCTTGAACATGTTCTCTACGTCCTCGAGCCGCTCCTTCAACGTGCCTTCGCTCGCGAACAGCATGCGATAGGCCTGACGGAGTTCGTGGATCTGCTCCCGTGGAAAGCCCTGACGCTTAAGACCGACAATATTCAATCCCGACAGATGCGCGCGGTTTCCGATCACCATGCCAAAGGGAATAACGTCCTTCTCCACCCCCGACATGCCCCCAACAAAGGCGCGGGCGCCGATCCGCACAAATTGATGCACGGCGCATAGGCCCCCAAGGATGGCGTGGTCGCCAACCAGCACGTGGCCGCCCAGGGTCGCGTTGTTGACGAGGATGACGTGGTCGCCGAGCTGGCAGTCATGAGCGACGTGAGCGCCCACCATTAACAGGCAATGCGAGCCCACGCGCGTGAGCAAACCTCCAGCTTCGGTGCCGGAATTGATGGTGACATGCTCGCGGATGACGGTCTGTGGTCCGATTTCCAGGCGGCTCGCTTCGCCGTGATATTTCTGGTCTTGCGGAATATGACCGAGCGAGGCGAAGGGGAAGATCTGGCAGCCCGCGCCGATTGTCGTCTGGCCCACGACCACGACGTGGGAATGAAGGACGACGCCATCGCCGAGCGTGGCCTCCGGCCCGACGACGCAGAACGGCCCGATGTCGACGCCCTCGCCCAGGTCAGCATTTGGATCGACCACCGCGGTCGGGTGAATGTTGGCCATGCTCTTGCGTACTTGACTTAGTTTTCGATGATCACGGCGCTGACTTCGGCCTCGGCGACGACGGCGCCGTCGACCAGCGCGCGTGCCCGGAAGCGCCACACGCGCCCGCGATTGCGCATCTTCTGGACGTGGTACTGCACGGTGTCGCCCGGTACCACCGGGCGGCGAAAGCGTGCCTTGTCGATGGCCATGAAATAGACGAGCGGAGGTTGCTTGAACTCCTCGATGTGGCGCATGCAGAGCGCGCCCGCCGTTTGGGCCATGCCTTCGATCAGAAGCACGCCGGGCATGACTGGGTTTCCGGGGAAATGCCCCTGGAAGTACGGCTCGTTCGCGGTGACGTTCTTGATGCCGATGGCCGAGCGGTCACCGTCCATGTCGATGATGCGATCGACAAGCAGGAACGGATAGCGATGCGGCAGGAGCCGGAGGATATCGGTGATCTCCGCCCTTCCCAGCTTGGTCTTCACACCGCTCTCGTTCATTCCACTGGGCTCCCATGACGACCAGCCGATCGGCTAGCCGTCGTTCTCATTCGAGTCGAGCTTCACGTCCTTGCGCTCCGCCAGCTGGCGTAGAACGGTAAGCTCCCTAAACCATAGCCGCACCGGCTTTGCCGGGGTGCCTCCCCAGCGCGCGCCTGGCGGCACATTGCCTCGCACGTTGCTGCTACCGGCGATCTGGGCGCCGGCGCCGATCTTGACGTGGCCAACCACACCGACCTGGCCGCCCAGGGCGACGAAATCTCCGAGCTCGGCGCTACCCGAAATACCGGTTTGTGCCACGATGATGCAATGCCTTCCGATCACCACGTTGTGCCCGATTTGCACCAGATTATCAATTTTCGTGCCCTCCCCGATCACGGTGTCGCGGAGCGCCCCGCGGTCGATCGTGGTGTTGGCGCCGATTTCAACGTCGTCTTGGATGATGACGCGGCCGATTTGGGGTACCTTCTGGTGACCAGCTCTGCCCATGGCAAAGCCGAACCCGTCCTGCCCTATCGACGTGCCGGCGTGAAGCGTCACTCGGTTGCCGACGAGGCTGTTGGTCAACGTCGCATTTGGCCCAATATGGCAGTCGCGCCCGACATGCACCCGGTAGCCGATGACGCTGCCGGCGGCGATGGTGGTGCCGCGTCCGATCGAAGCCTCCGGGCCGATCACGGCGCCAGGTTCGACCGTTACGCCTTCCTCCAGACGTGCGCTCCGATCGACCGTCTCGCCACCACCGGCTCGGTCCCTGGCGGGTTTGGGTTTGATCGCGCCGGGATAGAATAAGGCTAGCACCTTGGCGAAGCCCCGATAGGGATCCGGCGTGACCAGGGCCACGGTAGCGGCGGGCACCTGGCCTGCAAATTTGGGGGCGACGAGACAGGCCGTGGCCGTGGTCTGGGTGAACAGCGAGAGATATTTGGGGTTGTCGAGGAACGACAAGTCCCCGCTGCCCGCCACATCCAGGGGTCTCACGTCCTTGATCTTAGTGTCGAGATCGACCTCGCCGGAGGGTACCGCTCCCGCGGCCTCGATCATGGCGCGCAAGGAGAAGGGCCCGGCGCGCTCGAAGAAGCCCGGATGTTCCATCAAATACTCACCGGCAATGGGTGCCGTCTCACCAATGACTCCAAGGGGCAAGCCTTGGCAAGCCCCTAGAAATTGGTCGAGGCGCCGAAGCGGAAGAGTTCAGTTCTGTCGTAGGAGGTTTTGAGAAGGGCCTGCGCCAGATCGGCGCGCAACGGTCCCAAGGGCGACTGCCAGATCAGGCTGATGCCAGACGACATGCGCACGTCCGCACCGTCGAGGATGAAGCTGCCTTCGTCTTGGTCGACAGCCGTCTGGGCCAGGCCGCTTGGCTCGAACAGCGAGCCGGCGTCGACGAACACAGCGCCTTGGATGCCGAGGTTGTCGGGAACGAATGGGATCGGGAAACGGACCTCGGCGGTGGAGGCCCAAAAGATCTGGCCGCCAAGCGGATCTCTCGAGCAGTCCTTGACCCGCTTGCCGGTGGAGGGGTCCTCGCAAGCGTCGCGTGGACCGTAGCCTGCGCGCTCGAAGCCTCTGATCGTTTCGCCGCCCTTGAAGAAGAGGTCGGTCAGACGCACGTCGTCGCCGCCCCAGCCGTCGATAACGCCGCCCTGGACGCGCCCGACCAAAATAATCTTGGGGGTGATCGGATAGTAGCCGCGGCTGTCAAAGACCGACCGGAAATAGTTCACGTCGCCACCGATGCCGGCCATGTCCTGTGAGAACGAGACGAAGATGCCGCTTGAAGGCGACTGCGGCAGATTACGCGTATCGTAAGCAACGGTGAAGCCGATGCTCGAAACGTTGTTGACGCCTTCCGATTGCTTGACCGCCAGCGAGGCATCGCTGGCAACGTCGTAGATCTCCTCGCGCTCGAAGCGGTAGCGGAGGCCGAGTTGCGTGTTGTTGGCAATCGGGAAGCCCATGCGCAAATTGCCACCGGTGTTGCGCTCGCGGAAGGAGGCCACATTGGTGAAGTCGACCTCCTTGTGGAAGAGATCGAAGCCTGCGGCGAGGTTACGATCGAGGAAGTGCGGCTCGGTGAAGCTGAAATCGACCTGGGCGCGCTCTAGACTTCCGGAGAAGCCAAGTCTCACATACTGGCCTTTGCCCATCAGATTGCGCTCGGTGACGCTGATGTCGCCGATGACACCCTCGCTCGTGGAGTAGCCGGCGCCGAAGGACAGTTCACCCGTGGGCTGTTCTTGAACCCTAACGATGAGCACGACCCGGTCCGGGGCGCCGCCTGGCTCAGTTTCGATCTCCACCGTCTTGAAATAGCCGAGCGAGCGCAGTCGCCGCCTCGCCGCCTCGACGAGCAGACGGTTGAAGGCATCGCCTTCCGCCAAACTGAACTCGCGCCGAATCACGTCGTCCTGAGTTCGGAAGTTACCGACGATGTTGATCCGCTCGATATAGACCCGGGGACCCTCCTCGATAACGTAAGTGATGTTGATCCGGTGGGTCTCCGGATCACGGTCGAAGCGCGGCTTGACCTGAGCGAAGGAGTAGCCTTGCTGCGAGGCGGTGATGGTCAAGGCCTCGGCCGTCGTCTCGATCCTCTGCACATTGTAGACGCGCCCTGGGCGGGTCACGATGACGCGCCGCAGCGGCACCGTGTTGAGCGAAGGCAGTGGCGATTCGACCTCGATGTCGCCAAAACGGTATTTCTCGCCTTCGTCGATGGTGAAAGTGATGAAGAAGCCCCGGCCGTCCCGGTCGAGGTCGGCGGTGGCCGAAACCACGCGGACGTCGGCATAGCCATTCTTCAGATAAAATTGGCGGACCAATTCGCGGTCGAGGTTCAGTCGATCCGGATCGTAGATATTGGTGCTCTTGAGGAAGCTCAGCCAGGTTGTCTGCGTGGTGCTGACCACGTAGCGGAGCTGGGAATCGCTGAAGGCTCTGTTGCCGATGAAATTGATGGCGCGAACCTTGGTCGTGGGTCCCTCATTGATCTCGAACACCACGTCGATGCGGTTGTTGTCGAGATTGATGATCTTGGGATCGACTTGGGCCGCGTAAAGACCCTGGCGGCGATAGAGCGTGAGAATCCGCTGCACATCCGCTTGCACGCGGGCCCGCGTGTAAACGGCGCGCGGCTTGAGCTGGACCTCGGATACGAGGCTGTCGTCCTCGATCTCCTTGTTACCCTCGAAGGCGACCCTGGAGACGATGGGGTTCTCCAACACCACGATGACGACGGTGCTGCCCTCGCGCCGGATGCGAACGTCCTGAAACAGGCCCGTGGAAAACAGAGCTTTTAGGGATTCGTCGATTCTGGCGAGATCGTAGGGATCGCCGACGCTGAAGGTCAGGTAGGTGCGGACGGTTTCCGCCTCAACCCGCTTGTTGCCCTCGACCCGGATGGCCGAGACGGTTCCGCCCGCTTGAGCGTAGGCCGCAAGTTCGCCCATGCTCACGCTCATGCCGATCGACAAAACGATCGCACTTGCTGCGAGCAAGGCTGCAGACAGCCCTCTAGCCAACCACGACCGCACCATCACTGGTGTCGTTCCCCTCAACACCGATCCCCCGTGGACGCAAAAGCCCAAGATCGAAACTGGCCATCGTTTGTGGCCGATTTTTGGTCTTAACCCCCACGGGGGGGCATTGGGTCATTTACGCGTTTGCGTTGTGTACTGAAAGACGCCGCAGCCTACAGAAACTTCAAGTGAATCAAATCATTCCAAGTCGCGAAGATCATTAGCATGAGAACGAAGGCGAGGCCAATCCGGAAACTGATTTCTTGCATGTTTTCGCTGAGCGGCTTCCCGCGGATTCCCTCAATCCCGTAAAACAGAAGATGGCCACCATCAAGCATGGGGATCGGGAAGAGATTGATTAGACCGATACTGACCGAGATGATCGCCGCAAGGTTGAGCAATGCCACAAACCCGGCCGAGGCAACCTGCCCGGAAACTTGCGCGATTCGGATGGGGCCGCCAAGTTGATCGGCCGCTTCACGCCCCGTGACCACGTTGTAGAGATAGGAGAGAGAGCGGGACACCACGAAGTAGCACTCTTTGACTGCCATGACGAAGGCGGTCGCTGGGTCATGCCGCTTCAAGGTCCAATCATCGGGAGAGGCGCTCCGCTGAATGCCGAGCAGGCCGATTCGCATGGTATTGCCGAAATTGTCGGTGATTTCCTTCAACTCCGGCGTCGCCACGATCTCAATGGTCTTCTTGTCACGCTCGACCCCGAAATGGAGCGTCTGATTGGGGCTC
>JBAUEK010000057.1:0-1831 GCA_049678565.1 Methyloceanibacter sp.
CTTGGCGTGCCATTTTGGGCCTGGGCCCCGCATATAGTGCTGCTCAGGCCGATAATTGTTGAAGTGCTTCCCCACCTTCAACTCCCTCAAAATCTCAATAGGCTCCCCTAACCCACGACTATGCATGCGAAGTTGTTGCAAATCGGTTTAGAACCGTGGCGGATCGGGGAGTTTTTTGGGCCGTCTTGTGGCGGGGCGATCGAGCCCGAGCACGTTTCAGGCCAAAAATCTATCCCCGCCCCTCGCGCCTCGCTTACACTCCGCCCACCCCTCGTCCATGAGGACGCGAGCTGCAGACCGTCTGCTTCTCGGGGCGAAGGATGCGGCGCCCGAGGTGCGCGCGAACAACGAGGGCTGTGCGGTCTGCCCCGGCCCTTCGCCCGCGCGCCGGCTAACGGACCAGCCTCGGGGGTCCTAATTCGCTGCCGCCTGGACTGGAACGGCCAGGTCTAATCCTCCGCCTCGCATTCGTGCGGCGCGGCGGAAACAGAGGTAAGGCGTGGCGACATGGGCTGTAAAATATCGCCGCATCAGCGGGGCGCCGAGAGGCTGCCCATTTTGCGCAAAGGACGCGGCCGCTCGGTGCCCCGCCAGTCCTTACCCTCGAAGGAGGGTTGCTATTTGATATGCCCTCGCGCGGCTTCGCGGCGAGGCGATGAAGCATGCCTGAGCCGTGCAGCGAACGCCGCGAGCCACCCCCTCCCACGCGGGGAGAGGGGAAAAATCGCAGCGGGTGAGCTCCGCTTGCAGCGCGGGGGTAAAGTTGCCACAACACGCGCCATGCAAAGCAAATGGAACCAGACCGCCGCGCGGGACGCGGTGAAGCATTATGGCGCCAAGGGCGCCTCCGAGGATCTGGCGCTCCGGGTCTACACCACGCAGCTTCTGGGCCGCGATCCGCTGCTCGTGCTGCATGGCGGCGGCAACACCTCGGTGAAGACGCGCGCCACCGACGATCTCGGGCAGGAGCATGAGGTCATCTGCGTCAAGGGCTCAGGCTGGGACATGGCCGATATCGAGCCGCCCGGCCTGCCGGCGGTGAAGCTGGCGCCGCTTCGGCGTTTGCGCGCGCTCGATCAGCTCTCGGACGAATCCATGGTCAATGTGCAGCGGCTGAACCTGCTCGATGCGGGCGCGCCGAACCCATCGGTCGAGACGCTGCTGCATGCCTTCCTGCCGCATAAATTCATCGACCATACCCATGCCGCGGCCGTGCTCTCACTCGTCGATCAGCCCGACGGCGAGGCGCTGGCGCGCGAGGTCTATGACGGGCGCATGGGGATTGTGCCTTATATCGCGCCGGGCTTCGGCCTCGCCAAGGCGGCGGCCGACGTGTTCGAGGAGAAGCCGGACGTCGAGGGCCTGATCCTCCACAAGCACGGCATCTTCACCTTCGGCGAGACTGCGCGCGAGGCTTACGAGCGCATGATCGAGATGGTGTCGCTTGCGGAGAGCCGCTTGCGCCAGGGCCGCCCGGTGGTGTTTCCGAAGGGGAAGATCGCCGCCAGCCTGGAGACGGCGGCCGAGATCGCGCCGATCCTGCGCGGGGCCTGCGCCGTCAGACGCGACGGCGCGGAGCCGATCCGCTTCATCGCCGAGCTGCGCACGGGTCCTGCAATCCTCGACTATGTGAATGGCGTGGAACTCGCCTCCTATAGTCAGCGCGGCGTGGTGACGCCTGATCACATCATCCGCACCAAGAACAAGCCTTTGGTGGTGCCGGCCCCGGAAAACGGCCGGCTCGACGATTTCGCGGTTGCGGTGAAGGACGCGGTCGAGACGTTCATCGCCGGCTACGACACCTATTTCGCGCGCGAGAACGCTGCCGTGG
>JBAUEK010000058.1:0-18949 GCA_049678565.1 Methyloceanibacter sp.
CGCGCAGATCGCCCCTGGCTGGTCCGGTGGTTACACGATGCAGGTCGAAGTCCCCGGCACCAGCGCCACGGTCGGCTTCTGCGAGAATCAGTTCAACGACAATTGCGTGCTCTTCGGCAGCATCAACACTCTCTTGTCCTATATGTGGGTCAAGAGCGACAAATACGGCACGATCAACTGGGGCCAGAGCCGCTCGGCGACGGACAACCTGCTCGTGCTGCGCGACCTGTCCGGAACCGCGATCGAATCGAATGCCGTGCTGTATGACGGCGTCGGCATGCTTGTTCGGCCCAAGGGCGCCAAAAACGCGCAGGATCTCTTCAGCGACTTCACCTGGTTCAGCGTCATGACCTGCTTGGCCGGTGGCGGCGGTATCGGCGCCGACTGCAACGGCTATCCCACCAACAACTTCCGCTATGACAGCCCGACCTTTGCCGGCTTCAGCGTGTCCTCGACCTATGGCGAAGACGACATGTGGGACGTCGCCCTGAAATACGATCTCGCCGGAGAAATCTGGAAGGCGCAGGCGGCTATCGCCTGGACCTCGGAGACCGACGAAGGCTGCTCCGGCCCTGGTAAGGGTGGTTGCACCAATGTCGGCTTCTTGGGTGGCGGCGGCACGCCGTTCCAAGGCTATCGCAAGGATTCCGGCATCTTCCAGGTCGGTGGCTCGGTCATGCATGCACCGTCGGGCCTGTTCTTCTACGGTCTGTATCAGAACGAGCAGAACGACGGGACGCAGTGGAAGAGCATCAACCTGAAAACCGGCAAGATCGTCGACAACAACGTCAACGAGAACGACGTGTTCTACACGAAGTTCGGTATCAGGAAGGCCTTCACCCCGGTGGGCGCCACTGTGATCTTCGGCGAGTGGGCGCGGTATGAGGATATGTATCAGGGCATCTGCGGCCTACCCGGCGGCGACAATTTCGGCTCCAGCGCCGGCAACACTTTCTGCCAGGCCTTCATCCCGACGGGAGTCGTCGCAAACGGATCGTCCAAGGGCGTCGCTCTCGTAACCGACGCGCTCCTGACCGGCTCAGAGGTCACCCGCTATGGCGTTGGCGTGGTGCAGGAGATCGACTCCGCCGCCATGCACATCTTCGCACGCTGGCAGCATCTCGACCTCGACCTCAACGGAGTCAATCTCGGCACGACTTGCGTCGGCAATTCGGACGGCTCCTGCTACAACAACGGCAAGTATGGCAAGTCCCTCAACACCAGTTGGGAAGGCCTTGACATATTCCAGCTTGGCGGCGTGATCTTCTTCTAAACCTCTCCCAAAGGTCCATCTCGAAGCGGATCATTTCTGCCAACGGTTAAGGGGAGCGGCCTCGTGTTCGCTCCCCTTTTCATTTAGTGACGCTGCTTAATCCCACGCATCTGGGAAGTTTACAGTCCGACTGGGCGGCGTGATCGAACAAGGGGAGCTAGCCTCGAGGCTAGCTCCCCTTTTCATTTGGTGACGCTGCTCAATCCCGTGCGACGGCAAGCAACCGCTCACGGCATGAAGAGCTGCCATGGTCCGGAGGCGAACGGCGCGCCGTTATTTATTGTACAGAATGTAGGCGGCGTAGCAGAGCATGACCGCCAGGATCGGCCGCAACAGCCACTCCGGGGCCATGCCGGCGAGGCGCGCCCCAAGCAGGATGCCGGGGATGGAGCCGATGAGAAGCGCAATTAGCAGCACACCGTCGACATGGCCAAGGCCGAGATGACCGAGACCGCCCACCAGGGTCAGCGGCACCGCATGGGCGATGTCGGTGCCGACAATGCGTCTTGCCGGCAGTAGCGGAAACAGGGCCGCGAGCACGACGACGCCGATGGCGCCAGCGCCGACCGAGGTGAGGGTCACGAGCAGGCCCAAGGCCGCGCCGAACAGCACCGTGGCGAGCGTGCGGGAGGGAGGCTTGCCCTCAACCTCCCGTTCCGGCGTTCGCGCCAGGAGCGGATAGAGCACCAGGGCGATGCCGCTCAGCGGCAGGGCGATGACTAGGCCCGAGCGGATCCAATGGGCAAGCGCCACCGTGTTGAGCGGAATGAAGGCCATGGCCAGAAGCAGGATGATCGCGGCGGGGATGCTGCCCGCGGCAAGCCGGAGCACGATCGGCCATTCGACGTGGTCCGAAAGATGATGCCGCCAGCCGCCAGCGGTCTTGGTCACGGCGGCGTAGAGCAGATCAGTGCCAACCGCGATCTGCGGCGGCACCCCGAAGCTCGAAATAAGCAGCGGCGTCATGAGCGCGCCGCCACCGACCCCGGTCAGTCCCACGAGGAAACCCACACCGAAGCCAGCCCCGGTCAGCGGCAAAAATTTTGCCGCCAAGCTGAGATCGATCATGTGCCCGCAGTCTCCCCCTTGGCGCCGGGATTATTCCCCGCATTGGCCGATTAGGCTAGCTCCCGTCCTCAGATTTCGATGAGAACGGGGATCCCCACTGAGCGTAACAGAATTGCGGCCTCTTGCGCTCGCCGATGAAATTCGGCGAGGTCGGCCGGAGAATCACCGAGATCGGAACATAGGCCTCGGGCCAACAACTCCCGATCGAGCACGAGGACATTGTCGCCCACGGCTGAGGCGCCAGCTTGCGCCCAGGTGATGACGCCGCCGGCAACGGTCGCTCCATCGACAGCATTGACCAGGACGAAATTTCCGGTTGCCGGCAGATCGGCGAAGAGGTCGAGCGCGGTCGGCCGCCCAAGCAGAATACGGCAATCGGCAATGTCGTTGACGGCGCAAACATGGGCGGGGGCGGCTGCCAGGGTCTCGAAATCGATGAGCGCCGAAATGCTCATGCTCGTTACCGGGGTAAGGTCGGTGGCGGTGCGAAGAAGATAGCCCATCTCCGGATCGAAGGGCGTCTCGGCGAGCCACACCAGCCGAGCCTCGATGACATCGGCATTGATCGGGCGCCGCGTGGCTTCCGAAAGCACTGCGCCGCGAGAGATGTCGAGGTCGGTGTCGAGCTCGAGCACCACCGCATCGCCCTTGCCGGCGAAGGCGGGATCGCCATCCATGGTGGCGATGCGTCGTACCGAAGCACCGAGGCCGCTGCGCGCATCGACAATGCGATCGCCGGGCCTGATGCGGCCGGAGGCCACGGTGCCGGCGTAGCCGCGAAAATCTGAATCGCGGAGCACGAGCTGCACCGGCATGCGGAACGGGGCGTCGCTCCTCTCGACACTCACGTCGATGGTTTCAAGATAGTCGAGAAGGGTCGGGCCGACATACCAAGGCATGGTCGAGGAGCGCCGCATCACATTGTCGCCGGAAGGCGCGGCGACGGGAATGGCGGCGATTTGGGTAAAGCCGAAGCTTGCCGCCATCGTCTCGAATTCAGCCTCGATGGCGCGGAATCTCTGCTCGGACCAATCGATCAGGTCCATCTTGTTGACGGCGAGGATCACATTCTTGATGCCGACGAGATTGCAGATGGCCGCATGGCGGCGCGTCTGGCGCTTGGCGCCATGGCGGGCATCCACCAGAAGGATGGCCACATCGGCATGGGAGGCGCCTGTCGCCATGTTGCGCGTATATTGCTCATGGCCGGGAGCATCGATGATGACGAAGCGCCGTTGCTGCGTCTCGAAATAGCGCCAGGCGATGTCGATGGTGATGCCTTGCTCCCGCTCGGCCTGCAATCCATCGAGCAGCAGACTGAAATCGACTTTCTCGCCATTGTGAGCACGATTTTGCGAGGCCTGCATCACGGCCGCGCGCTGGTCCTCGGCCACCGCGGCCGCGTCCCACAACAACCTGCCGATCAGGGTCGATTTGCCGTCATCGACCGAGCCGCAGGTCAGCAGGCGCACCATGGCCCCGCTCTCGGGCGTCTGCCGGACGGCAGATTCTTCTCTCAACGCAGCCACAAGCATCAGAAGTAACCCTCGCGCTTTTTCATTTCCATGGCGCCAGCCTGATCGTGGTCGATCAGCCGCCCTGCCCGCTCCGAGATTTTGGAGCGCAGCGTCTCCGTCACCACGGCGTCGATGTCACTGGCATCGGACTCAACCGCCGCGGTAAGCGGCCAGCATCCGAGCGTGCGGAATCGGACCTTGCGCATCTCGGGCTTTTGACCCGGCTCGAGCTTGATGCGCTCATCGTCGACCATGATGAGCTGATCGCCGCGCGCTACCACGGGACGGGTCGCGGCGTAATAGAGGGGAACCACGTCGAGCTTCTCAAGCGCGATATAGCGCCAGATGTCGCCCTCGGTCCAATTGGACAGCGGGAAGACGCGCACGGTCTCGCCCTTGCCCAAGCGCCCGTTCAGAAGCGTCCACATTTCGGGACGTTGGAGGCGCGGCTCCCAGCGGTGACCGGCGGCGCGGAAGGAGAACACCCGCTCCTTGGCGCGTGAGGCCTCCTCGTCACGGCGCGCACCGCCAAAGGCGGCGTCGAAGCCGCCGGCATCGAGCGCGGCCCGCAGGGCTTGGGTCTTCATGATGTCGGTGTAGACGGAAGGAGGATGGTCGAAGGGGTTGATGCCGCGCGCCAGACCGTCGTGGTTCGTGTGCACGATCAGATCGAGACCAAACTCTTTCGCCGTGCGATCGCGGAAGGCGATCATCTCGCGGAACTTCCAGGTGGTGTCGATATGCAAGAGCGGGAATGGCGGCTTGGCCGGCCAGAACGCCTTGCGCGCGAGGTGCAACAGGACCGTCGAATCCTTGCCGATGGAATAGAGCAGCACCGGCGAGCGGAATTGCGCCGCGGCCTCGCGGAAGATGTGGATGCTCTCGGCCTCGAGCAGCTTCAGATGTGAAACAAGCGCGGTCATGCGGCCTTCCCCTCGCGGCGCGGATTCATATGCAGCCCGCACTCCTTCTTCTCCTCGTTCTCCCACCACCAGCGGCCGGCGCGCGGATGCTCGCCCGGCTGCACCGCGCGCGTGCAAGGCTGGCAGCCGATGGAGATGAAGCCCCGGGCGTGGAGCGGATTGACCGGAATATCGTTGTCGGCGATGTAGGCGGTGAGTTCCTGATCGGACCAATCGGCGATCGGATTGACCTTCAGAAGCGCGCGCATGTCGTCCCAGGCCGCGAGCGGCATCTCGGAGCGATCCTCCGAATGCTCCCGGCGAACGCCGGTGATCCAACCGCGCGCGCCTTGAAGCTCGCGATTGAGGGGGCGCACTTTGCGCACCTCGCAGCAGGCTTTGCGGTTCTCGACCGCATGGCGAAAGCCGAACACGCCGTCGCGGGCGACCAGGTCTTCGACCTCGGCCGCCGCTGGCGCCACGAGACGAATGCGTAGGCCATAGCGGATCTCGGAGAGCTCGACCGTCTCCAGCACCTCCGGAAACAACCGGCCGGTATCGAGGGTAAAAATGTCGATGTCGGCGCCGGACTCGGCGATGGCGTTGAGAATGGCCTGGTCGTCGAGACCGAGGCTGGTGGAGAAGGCGATGCGCCCTTCGACCGACCGCCTGACTTCGGTCACGCGATCGGCGAGGCTGCCGATCTCTTCGAGGCGAGCGTTGAGCCCCTCCGCTTCGCGCTTGGCGGCATCGCGGCGGAGCGGTTGCGGATTGCGGAAGCCGGGCTGATACAGGTGGCGGATACGCGTCAACGCCCCGCTCCAGGTGTCGAGGTCGTTGGCATCGGTGATCTCGGCGGTGTCGAAGCCCGAGCGCAGCAGGAACGGCGCCAAATCCGGAATCAGATAGCCGACAGCCCTGACCTCGCCCTTGAAGCCGTGACGCTCGCGCAACAGCACCGCGAGCGAATGGCCGCGGCCGTCGCCGAAGCTGGGAAAGTTGATGGCGACCACACCGCCATTGAGCGCGGCAGCGGCGAGCGCGGCAGCGTCGGCGGTGGGCTCGAGCACCATTCCGGGCTCGCTTCCATCGGGCCTAAGAACTCCGGTCAGAAGATCAAGCAGCGCCATAAAGTGCCTCCTTGAACGGCGCCGCGCCGATCCGCCGCCAGGTCGCGACAAAGTCCTCGCCGTCATTACGGTTGGCGAGATAGGTCGAGATGATGGTGTCGATTGCCTCCGGCACCGCCTCGGCCCTGAAGCCTGGGCCGATGATGGTGCCGACGGCGGCATCGTCCTTGGGGCTGCCGCCGAGCGAAATCTGGTACAGCTCGGTGCCTTTCTTGTCGACGCCGAGAATGCCGATATTGCCGGAATGGTGGTGACCGCAGGCGTTGATGCAGCCCGACATATTGAGGCGCAACGGTCCGATCAGCTCCTGGCGCTTCGGATCGGCGAAACGCTTGGCGATCTCCTTGGCGATCGGGATCGAGCGGGCATTGGCGAGATTGCAATAGTCGAGGCCGGGGCAGCAGATCATGTCGCCCAAAAGCTCGCTATTGGCGGTGGCGAGACCAGCACCGGCAAGCTCGTCGTAAAGCCGCGTCAGGTCCGACCTGGCGACATGCGGCAGCACTAGGTTCTGGGTGTAGTTCACCCGCGCCTCGTTGCGGCTGTAGCGCTCGGCGAGATCGGCGACGAAATCCATGGCGTCGGAGCTGGCGTCGCCGGGGGTGCGGCCAGGCTCCTTCAGCGAAACCACGGCAATAGCGTAACCGGGAAGGCGGTGGGGCCGGACATTGTGCTTGAGCCAATTGGCAAAGGCGGGATCGGTGATGCGCCGCTGCTCGACGCCCTCGTCCTTGATGGCGCGGGGAGCAAGATTGAGCGGGGTGAAATAAGAGTGGATGCGGATATATTCCGAAGCCGGCAGATCGACGGCGTCTTTCCGGCTCTGTTCCCAATCGGCCTCGACATCGGCGCGGAATTTGTCGATGCCGAGCTGGTTGACCAGGATCTTGATACGCGCTTTGTGCAAATTGTCGCGGCGACCATGCAGATTGTACACGCGCAGGATCGACTCGATGTAGGAGAGCAGGTGCTCCTTCTTGAGGAAGGGCCTGATCTCCTGGCCAACATAGGGCGTGCGGCCCATGCCGCCGCCGACGAAGACGCGGAAGCCATTCTCGCCCTCGGGCCCGCGCACGATGCGCAAGCCGATGTCGTGGAAGGCCACGGCGGCACGATCCTCGGCGGCGCCGGACACGGCGATCTTGAATTTCCGCGGCAGCCAGCTGAACTCAGGATGCAAGGTCGACCATTGGCGCAGCACCTCGCACCAGGGCCTTGGGTCCTCCAGCTCGTCATGCGCAGCGCCGGCGAAGGGGTCGGCGGTGACGTTGCGGACGCAATTGCCGCTGGTCTGAATGCAATGCATTTCGACCTCGGCGAGCGCGCTCAGAATCTCCGGCACGTCGACGAGCTTGATCCAGTTGAATTGCAAATTCTGCCGCGTGGTGAAGTGGCCGTAGCTGCGGTCGAAGCGCCGGCCGATCATGGCGAGCTGGCGCAGCTGCCGGGGCGACAGCACGCCATAGGGAATAGCGATGCGAAGCATATAAGCGTGCAGCTGTAGATAGAGGCCGTTGCGGAGCCGAAGCGGACGGAACTCGTCCTCGGTCAGCTTGCCCGCAAGCCGGCGTTCCACCTGCTCGCGAAATTGGGACACACGCTCGCCTACGAAGGCGTGGTCGAACTCGTCATAGCGGTACATCGTACCAATCCTTGGTGAGAGTGGTGCGGTGAGAAGCACGAATGCGCTCCCGCACGGAGAGCGCGACCGGAATATTGTCCTCGAAGCCGACGGCCATTGGATATTCGGAGACGACCCTGCGCTCGGCCACGGCCTTGGCCGCCTCGCTCTCCAGCGCCTTAGTCTCTTCTTCGGTATTGGCGACGGCGGCACGAGCGAGCTCTTCCACCCAGCTGCCATCGGCAGCGAGATAGACGACGACGCCGTCGATGAGGCGATTGGCGGTAATGACGTTATGCATAGGCGCGCCTCACTTCCGGCAAGGAGAGCACGTCTTCGACGATGCCGGCGGCGGGTAAACCGGCGACCGCGCCGAAGATCAGGACGGCCGGACTGGTGAGGCCGAGGCGCGATGGATCCGCCGCCAGCTCGGCGATGGTGGTGGCGACGCGGCGCTCGGTGTCGCGGCTCGCATTCTCGACCGCGACGACGGGGGTCTCAGGTTTCCAGCCGGCATCGAGCAGGCGCCCGGCGATCAGGCCGGCAGTCGAGACGCCCATATAAACAAGCAGCGTGTTCTCCCCCCGAGCAAGAGCGGCAAGATCGAGATGGGCGAAGCTCGGCTCCTCGCCGCTGGCCTCGTGGCCCGAGACGAAGGTGACGCTGTGGGAAATGTCGCGATAGGTGAGGGGGAGCTGCAAGCTCGCTGCGGCGGCAAGGCCGGCGGTGATGCCCGGAACGATCTCGACCTCGATGCCAGCCTGGCGCAAGGCCGCGATCTCTTCGCCGGCGCGGCCGAACACGAGCGGATCGCCGCCCTTCAACCGCAGCACGGTTTGGCCGGCCCGAGCCCGTTCGATCATCAGCTCTTGGATCTTGCCCTGAGGAACGCTGTGGTCGCCCTTGGCCTTGCCGACCGGGATCAGCTCGACCTCGCGCCGAGCGTGATCCAGCACACCCGGTCCGACCAGGCGGTCATAAAGAATAACGTCGGCCGCTTTCAACGCGCGTACCGCCTTCAAGGTCAGGAGCTCGGGATCGCCGGGACCGGCGCCAACCAGCAGCACACGTCCGGTTGCGCTCCTGCCCTCGGCAGCAGCTTCGATCGCCTCGCCGATCAGCCGGCGGGCTTCGCCTTCTTCGCCGGCAAGCACGGCGTCGGCGACCCCGCCGGCAAACACGCCTTCCCAGAATTTCCGGCGCACGCGGCCCGCCGGCAATTTCTCGGCCACCGCATCGCGGAAATCTCCGGCGAGACGCGCGAGCGAATCGAGGCGCGGATGCAGCTCGCGCTCGAGCCAGGCGCGGAGGCGCTGGGCCAGCACTGGTGCGGCGCCGGAGGTGCCAATGGCGATGGTCACCTCACCCCGGTCGACAATGGCCGGCATGGAGAAGCTGCACAGCGCCGGCCGGTCGGGAACGTTGACCGGCACGCCAAGGGCTCGGGCGATGGCCGAGACGCGCGCATCCTCTTCGTCGTCGCCGGTCGCGGAAATCACCAAGGGGCGCCCGCGCACCTGGTCCACGCCAGGCAGCGGCGAGACAACGATGACCCGTCCCTCGGCCACAAGGGCCGAGATCTCGGGCACGATGGCATCGGCGGCGATATCGACCGACGGCGCCCGCTTCAGCAGCAGCCGCGCCTTGATCGCAGCGAGCTCGCCGCCACCGACCACCAGAGGCGGCTTGCGGTCGACATTGACGAAGATCGGGAAGGTACGCATGCGTTCAGCTCCCAACCGCAACATGCGCAAGCGGCGCATCGGCAAGGCTCTCGGGCGCGAGCTCGACCTCCAGCCCGTCGAGTTCCTCGGTCATGAGGATCTGGCAGCAAAGCCGCGAGCGCTCGTCCACATGAAAGGCGCCGTCGAGCATTTCCAACTCTTCGTCGCTGACTTCGGGCAGCTTGGCCAGCCATTTGGCGTCCACCCACACATGGCAGGTGGCGCAGGCGCAAGCACCGCCGCATTCGGCCTTGATCGGCAGACCCCAGTCACGGATCACCTCCATCAGGCGCCAGCCATCCAGCGCCTCGAGGCGATGGCTGGTTCCGTCGGGCATGCGCACATTCAGAAACATCGTCAGGCCACCTTCAACAGACGCTGCAGCTCGGAAGACGACGTCGTGTACTGGAAACGGAGCACTTTGTCAGGATGTACGTGGCGATGCGCTGCCTGCGCCATCAGCGCGGCCTCGTGGAAGCCGGACAGGATCAGCTTGAGCTTGCCGGGATAGGCGTTGATGTCGCCGACGGCGAAAATGCCGGTCTCGCTCGTCTCGAATCTCTCGGTATCAACCGGGATCAGGTTCTCATTGAGATTGAGACCGAAATTCGCGATCGGGCCGAGTTTCATCGTCAGCCCGAAAAAGGGCAGCAGCCTATCGGCGGCAATGTCGTCGGTGGAGCCATCGGCGCGCTTGACGGTGACGGCCTCGAGCTGCCCGTCGCCGCCCTTGAGCCCCACGGGCTGACCCAGCTCGAAGCGAACGAGGCCCTGAGCTTCCAGCTCGCGCATTTTGCGCACGGTGTCAGGCGCGGCACGGAATTCGGCCCGGCGGTGCAGCAAGGTGAGCGAGCCAGCGATCGGCGCGAGATTGACCGTCCAGTCGAGAGCGGAGTCCCCGCCGCCGGCGATGACGATGTGACGTCCACGGAATTCCTCGATGCGACGCACGGCATAGAACACGCTGCGGCCTTCATAGGCTTCGATGCCGGGAAGCGGCGGGCGCTTCGGCACGAAGCTGCCGCCGCCGGCGGCGATCACCAGCACCGGGGCGCTGATCGTGCCACCCGTGTCGGTGGTCAATTGCCAAAGACCGTCAGCGGTCTTGCCGAGGGCGGCGGCCATCTCGCCCAGATGGAATACGGGGTCGAACGGTTTGATCTGCTCGAGCAGCCGATCGGTCAGCTCTTGGCCGGTGCAGACGGGCAGTCCCGGGATGTCGTAGATCGGCTTCTCGGGATAGAGCTCGGCGCATTGCCCACCGGGCTTGTCGAGGATGTCGACCAAATGCGCCTGCAGCCGGGCGAGCCCGAGCTGGAACACGGCGAAGAGCCCGACTGGCCCAGCGCCAATAATAATGACATCGGTGGAAGCGCTATTCGTCATTGGTCGATCCGTCACGAAACCTTGCCTACCGCCCATAGATGGTGGCGCAGTTTAGTGAAAAATGATTCCACGCGGAAGCCGCCTCAGCGGAAAAACAGCAAAATGATTTCTTGACTGTAAAATATGCGGAATTATTTTCTAAGCGCCCTCAAACGGGCGATGGCCGCATCGCTGCCATCCCCCTTGGCGCAAATTTATTCCTGCCGTCTCCGCCAAGGAGCCGGGCAATCCGGCGCAGCCGCGGGCAGAAAGGCCTAGCCGCGCTTGACCAGCGCGTCCCGGATGTCCTGCAGGAGCACCACCTCGCGCGAGGGCGGCGGCTCGGTCTGAGGCGCCTCCTCCTGCATGCGGCGGAGCTGGTTCATGGCCTTGATCGCCATGAACAGGGCGAAGGCGATGATGGTGAAGCTGATCACATTGTTGATGAACAGCCCAATATTCAGGGTCGGCGCTCCAGCCTCCCGCGCCAGCGCCAGCGAGGCGTAACTCTTCCCGTTCAGCGCGATGAAGATATTGCTGAAGTCGACGCCACCCGTGATCACGCCGATCGGCGGCATGATGATGTCGTCGACCAGCGATTTGACGATGGTCGAGAACGCGGCGCCGATGACGATACCGACCGCCATGTCGACCACATTGCCACGGAGCGCAAATTCCTTGAATTCCTGCAGCATCCTCCCGCCTCCTCCCCAACCCCTGTGTAAGGTCACCAGCTTGCCATGTTTGAGCGCCAATCGGAACCGAGGGGCGGCGAACCCGCATTTCTGGACCTTCCAGGTTTGCAAGCACGCTCCCAACTGGTAACTGCTTGGCGTGACCGCGCAAGGCGGGGGCGAACAGCTTTAAGGAGAATGCGTCGGTGTCGGAACTTTCCGGGCGCGATCGCCACCGCTTGAAGACGGCCTTTCTCGCCGCAGCTTCCATCGTCATCGTGCTTGGTACCGTCATTGCTGTGGTCGCCACGACCGGGGTTCTCGACGAGATCGGCTTCCTCCGTTTCCCGCTTGGCTTCTACCTTGTGGCGCAAGGGCTCCCGATCGGCATCGTTGTGGTCTGCTTCTGGTCGGCGGCGGCGCAGGAGCGAATCGACAGGAGCTTGAGCGAGAGCGAGGAGTTCTAGCCAGCCATGAAGGCCCCCTCGCGCCTGCGCCAGTCAAACCCGCATCTCGGCGCCTATTACGGCATCATCACCAGCGCGGTGATCTCGCTTGTGATCGGTCTTGCCATGTTCGAGCAACTCGGCTGGTCGCAATTGTGGCTGGCCCCGGCCCTGATCCTCGTGCCTCTCCTGCTTTACCTCGTGATTGCCGCCAGCGCCCGGACGCTCGACGCCGGTGATTTCTTCGCCTCGGGGCGGCGCGTTCCGCCCGTCTATAACGGCGCCGTGCTCGCGGCGATCCTAATCGGCGGCGCCGGCTTCTTCGGCTATACCGGAACGCTGTTCTTCCTCGGCTTCGACGGCCTGGCGATCGGGCTCGCCTGGACCACCGGCCTTCTCGTCGCCGGACTCCTGTTCGTGCCCTATCTGCGCAAATCCGGCGCCTACACCCTCCCCGCTTTTCTTGGACAACGATTCCGCTCCCGTTCCATCCGGGTCTGCGCAAGCCTGCTTCAGCTTCCACCCACGGCGCTGCTGCTCGCCGCCGAAATCAAGATCGCGGCGCTGATGGCCGTGATCTTTCTGCCGATCTCCTATCAGCTCGCAGTGGCCGCGATCGCGGTCATCATCACCTTCATCGCGACCATTGGCGGCATGCGGTCGCTCACCTGGAGCGCAACGGCCCAATTCATCGTGGGGACCATCGGCTTGACCGTGCCGTTGATCATCGTCTCCGTGCTTCTCACCAATTTGCCGGTGCCACAGCTGACCTATGGGGAGATGTTCGCGCCGCTCGCGCGCTCGGAGACCGTCGCCGGGGTGGCGCCATCGGTACCGCAGCAGCGCGCGACGGCGCTGCCCTCTGACCAGCTCCAGCCGAGCACCAAGCCGTTCTTGCAGTCCTTTGGCGCCGTCAGCCAGATCGACTTCCTGACGCTGTTTCTCTGCCTCACGCTTGGAACCGCGGCCCTGCCGAGCCTGCTCGTGCGGAGCGGCGTCACGAGCTCGATCGCCGATCAGCGCCGATCGGTCGCCTGGGCAGCGCTGTTCGTGGCGCTGTTCGCAGCGAGCGCGCCAGCCTTAGCTACCTTTGTCAGGCTGCTGATGTTTCAGGACATCGCCCAGGTGCCGGCGAACGCGCTGCCTGCGTGGCTCAACGACCTCAACCTCCACCGGCTCCTCCTGGCGAAGGACGCCAATGGCGACGGTACCATCGACGCCTCGGAGCTCTTCATCGCCCGCGACGGCATCGCGCTGGCGCTGCCGATGGCGGCCAGGCTGCCCTTCGTCTGCACCGTGCTCGTGGCCGCGGCCGGAATCGCGGTGGCACTGGCGGCGGCGGCATCGCATCTCTTCACCCTTGCCAGCAGCCTTGCGGACGACGTCGTCCTTCGCCTCATCGGCCAACGCAGCGACGCGCTGCCGCGATTGATGGCCGCGTGGGTCGCGATCGCCGCGACGGCGCTCAGTGCGGCGGTGTTTCTCGCCTTAGCCAATATCGACCTGATGCAGGCGGGACTCACAGCTTTCGCCCTTGCCGGCGCGACTTTCTTTCCCGTGCTTCTGCTCGCAATCTGGTGGCGGCGCTGCACCTGGCTTGGGGCGATGCTGGCCCTGGGGCTCGGCTTCGGCGCCATGGCGCTGGAAATCGGCTTTGGCGGCAGTTTCGGCGCGGGCATGGTGCATCTCACCACGGTCGTCGCCGCCCTGATCGGCGCCACCCTCGGCCTTATCGGCGGGCTCGCCGGCAGCCTCATCGGACCGCCGCCGTCGGCGGCGGAGGGAGCCTATTTCGAGGAATTGCGTGATCCTGGGGGCGAAGCACTTTATGACCGCGCGCGGCGGCGTTCCACCGGACCAGGCTAGTCTCACCACCCACGTCCGTCGTCCACATGATGCAGATGCAGTCTCAGCTATGAATGATCGTCAATCACCGACCGAGCCCCGCTTGGGTCTTTATCCCGAGATCGTTCCTTACCGGACCGGGCGGCTCAAGGTCTCGCCGCTGCATGAGCTCTATTACGAGGAATGCGGCAATCCGGACGGCAAGCCCGCGGTGCTGCTGCATGGCGGACCCGGTGGCGGTTCCAACCCGCTCATGCGGCGCTATCACGATCCATCCCGCTACCGCGTCGTGCTGTTCGACCAGCGGGCTTGCGGCCGCTCCATGCCGCATGCAAGCCTCGAGCAGAACACCACGTGGCATCTCGTCGACGACATCGAGCAGTTGCGCGAGCATCTCGGCATCGAGCGCTGGCAGGTGTTCGGAGGTTCGTGGGGATCGACGCTTGGCCTCGCTTACGCCGAGACGCATCCGGAACGCGTAACCGAGCTTGTGCTCCGGGGCATCTTCACCCTGAGGCGGGCGGAGCTCGAATGGTTTTATCAAGAAGGCTGCAGCTGGATCTTTCCCGAAGCCTTCGAGGACTATGTTCGCCCCATTCCCGCCAATGAACGCCACGACCTGATCTCCGCCTATTACCGGCGGCTCACGAGCCCGGACCAGGACGTGCAGCTCGAGGCCGCCCGCGCCTGGAGCGCCTGGGAGGGCAAGACCCTGTCGCTGCTGCCGGACGTCGAGCGCGTGCGCCGGTTCTCGGAGGACGCCTATGCGCTCGCCTTCGCCCGCATCGAATGCCACTACTTCATGCATGGTGGATTCTTCGATGCCGACGATCAGCTCATCCGCGCGGCGGATCGGCTCAAATCCATCCCCGGCGTGATCGTGCATGGCCGCTACGACGTGGTGACGCCGGCTAAGATCGCGGTCGACCTTGCCCGCGCTTGGCCGGAGGCCGATCTCCGCATCGTCGCCGATGCCGGCCGCGCCATGACCGAGGCCGGCATCGTGCATGAACTCGTCACGGCGACGAACCGCTTCGCCCAATAAAGTGGAAAGCTCTCTTTAGGCCCCGGCGCCCCGGCCGAGGTAGCTCAGGGCAACATTCCGCTCATGCGGCGCCGCGCGATGCTCGATCAGATAAACACCCTGCCAGGTGCCGAGCACCAGGCGCCCACGCATGACCGGGATCGACAGACTGACGTCGGTCAGCATCGACTTGATGTGGCTCGGCATATCGTCGGGCCCCTCTTCGTGGTGGGAATAATGGTTGCCCTCGGGCGCGAAGACTTCCAGCGCCCGCATCAGGTCGCGGCACACATTGGGGTCGGCGTTCTCCTGAATGGTCAGCGAGGCCGAGGTGTGGCAGACAAAAACGGTGATGAGGCCATCCCCGGCGGAGATGCCGCCGAGCCAACGCCTCAACTCATCGGTGATGTCGGTGAAGCCCTTGCCGCGCGTGGCGATGCGAAGCATGTGGCTCGCCTGAACAAGCTCCGCCATGGCGTCAGACTCTGGCGCCGCCGAGGCTACCCGGCCTCGCCCGCGTCAAAGCGCCCGCTCCGACTCGCGCTGCTTCAAGTCCCGCACCATGTCCTGGAGGCGTCGCACCAATCTGTCGACGAATTCATTCATCTCGTCGAGCGCCGCGCCAGGAAGCCGGATGGACGGCCGCGCCGCGAACGGCTCCTGCTCCGCGTGCTGCGACTCAAGCTCGGCTTCGGCCTTGGCGAGCCTCTGCTTGAGCTCGTCCGTCTCCCCGGTCAGGCGGTCGATTTCCTGCTTGAGGGCCGAAACGTCGTCGCCAATACCCTCGCAGGTCCAGCCGCCAAGCTTCTGCCGGCAGTGCGACAGGGCGCCCGTGGCGCTGTCGAGGCGGAGGAAGCCACTCCCGGCCGGGGCCAGGGTGTAGCGGCCCGGCTCCTCGCCGGCGAAGCAGGCCGGTGCTGTGGCCGGCAGCAGCAGCAGCGTGAGCGCGATGAGCCCAAATAGCCTGATAGTCACGGGCCTACCTCCTCGAAACTCTCTCCATCGTCGTCCTCCGGGCGGACCTTGGCAAGTCCCCGCTTTGGCCTCTCGGCCGCGGCGAGTGGGCGGCAAAATACCGTTAAATCCCAACCAAAACGTCCCACAACAGAGCGCAGTTTAACCCAAAATTTACTTCAACTTGCCACGGTGATGGAGACCGTTCGGTGGCGCGTCTGCTCGAGACCAACCCCACGACCAATCGGCCCATCGAACAGGGCGTCATTATCGTCAGGGGACCGGGATGGCCTCGGAAGCAAGTTGGCAAGCGAGCAGCGCCGGGACCCACGCCGGCGATGACGCCCCCTATTCGGATCAAGGCTCGGTCGAAAACCTTCTGCGCCGCCTGATTCAACGGGTCGAGGAGAGCGAACGCCGCTACGACGAAGCGCTCGATGAGCTGCATGTGCGGCTCGATCGTCTCTCGCGCATGCCCGCCGAATCCAAAGGTGATGGCCTCGACGCGCCCACCTCCCCGGAGGAGACCGAGACGCTGGAGCGGTTGCGGCATCAGCTGAGCGGTCTCGCGCGGCGGTCGGAGCAGCCGCCGGAGGCCGCGGCCGAGACCGAGGAGCTGAGCCCGTTGGAGCGGGCGCTGTCCGAAGTTCGTGCCGTCTCCGCCGGGCTGGCCGCAGCCGAGCCTGGCTTGTTTGCCGCGCCCCGGGCCCCCGCCAGCGATGCCTTCGCAAGCCGCGAACCCGCCTTCAGCTTTCCCGAGTCCGGGAGCGAGCCGCACCATTCGCTCCCACCGCTCGAGCCGCTCACCCTTGCCGTCGAGGACGACGATGATTTCGACCGGCGCCTGATCGACATGGCGCAACGGCTTGAGCAATCGATCGGCGAGGCGATGCCCTCGATCACGATCGAGACGCTGAATGCCCGCATGGAGCAGATCGCGACGACATTCGAGGCGGCACTTCAGCAGAGCCCCAAGCTTGAGCACCTGCAGCGGCTCGAACGGCAGCTTACCGAGATGGGGCAGCAGCTTGGGCGGGCGGAGCAGCACATCGCCCGTATCGGCGTGGTCGAGAGCCAGCTACAGCGGCTGATCGGTCGCCTGGACGATGCCCCGGCGGAGTTGGAGAGCGTGGCCAACAAGGCCGCGACGGAGGCCGTGCGGCTTGTGGCCGAGACCGGTAAACCGAGCGCGGCGGAGCGCCTCGACGCCCTTCAGCGTGACATCGTCGCGCTGAACGAGCGCAGCCGCGTTACCGACGACCGCATGGTCGACACGCTTGAAGCGATGCATTCCTCGCTGAAGGGACTGGTGCGGCAGGCCGAGCCGTCCAAGCCTCCGCATCGGGACAGGCATTCACCTGGCGAGGCGGAGAAGGCCAGTGTCGCGCCACCGAGGCCGGTGGCAGCGGCGCCCTATCGCGGCGAAGCAAGCGGTAGCGAGCCGCCGAGGCGCCGAGGCGGCGAAGAGCCGCTCGACGCTAAGGGATCGCTGCGTGAGCGGCTCGTCGACGTTCCAGAATTTGAAGATCCTGCGCCGAGGGCTCCATTCGGCCGGGCCAAGCGTGGCGACGCAACCCGAGAGTCCAACAGTCTCGATGCGGTCGAGCCATCGCCGCGCGTGGCCACCTTCACCACGGAAGTCTCCTTCGACTCGATGGAGGATTTGGTCGCCGCGGCCCGACGCGCGGCCCAGGCCGCGGCCGCGCGCGCAGAGCAGCGGGACGCCATGCGTCAGACGAAAATGGTTGCGCCCGAGGAGTCGCTATCTCGCCTCGGGGGCGACCTGCCGGAGCGGCACAAGCGGCCAATTCTCATGATCATCGCCGCCCTGCTGCTTATGGTCAGTGCGGCGCTGCTCTATAGCCGCCTCCAATTGAAACCCGATTTGGGGACGGCGCCCATCGCCGCCGAGCAGATTGACCCCGCATCGGCAACCGGGTCGGCTCCCGCGCCGGAGCCTGCCACCGCGACCTTACCCTCCCCCTGACGTCGCGCTTGGGCTGAAGCGGGACTAGCCGCGCCCGGCCGCAGACATTCCAGACAAAGCTCTCGCTCGCGCGCTCGGCTCAGCGATCCCAAACGGTCGCGGGCAAGCCGACGGCAACGGCCCGATCACGGAAGGTGACGCGCGAGAGCAACTTAGAGCATGACAAATTCGTAAGGCGGGCGGTAACGCATTGACAGGGGTGCTGCACCCGAACACCTTGCGAATAGCGCGGAAATCAACGTCCCCGGCCCCATGTTCCAGGTCTATCTGCCTGTTGCCGAGATCTCAGTGAACGTCTTGGTCATGCTGGGACTTGGCGCGGCCGTGGGCATCCTCTCGGGCATGTTCGGCGTCGGCGGCGGCTTCCTGCTCACGCCTCTGCTGATGTTCTCCGGCATCCCGCCAGCCATCGCCGTGGCGACGGGCGCCAATCAAATCGTCGCCTCCTCGGTCTCCGGCGCTCTCGTCCAGTGGCGGCGCGACAATATCGACTTCCGCATGGGGTTGGTGCTGATCGCCGGTGGTGTGGTCGGGGCCTTTGCCGGGGTGTTCCTGGTCAAGCTCTTAAGCCGGCTCGGCCATGCCGGCATCTTCATTTCGCTCGTCTATGTGACCTTTCTCGGCGTGATCGGTTCGCTGATGTTCGTCGAAAGTCTCCGCGCCATCCTCAGAACCCGTTCCGGCAAGCCCAGCCAAAAGCGGAAACCCGGGGAGCACACTTGGATCCACGGCCTCCCCCTCAAGATGCGGTTCCACCGGTCGCGTCTCTATATCAGCGCCATCCCCCCCTTGGTGATCGGGGCGATCGTAGGCTTGCTCGCCTCGGTGCTCGGCGTGGGCGGCGGATTCATCGTCGTGCCGGCGATGATCTATCTCCTGCGCATGCCAACGAATGTCGTGATTGGAACGTCGCTGTTTCAGATCATCTTCATCACCGCCGTCATCACCATCCTCTATGCCACCCTGAACCAGACGCTCGACGTCGTGCTCGCCTTTATTCTGGTGATCGGCGGCGTGATCGGCGGACAGATCGGGGCCAACACAGGTCAAAAAATGAAGGGCGAGCATCTCAGGATCTTGCTTGCCATCATCGTGCTCGCCGTTGCGATCCGGCTCTTGTTCGGGGTCGTGGTGACACCCGACGATCTTTACAGCGCGGCGCCCCTCGGGATGGGCGTGTGATGCAATACGGGCTTGCCCTCCTCCTCGCCGCCTCACTGCCGCTATCCGGCGTCGTAGCCCTTGCGGCCGGCGCGCCGCCGTCGGAGCAGATTCAGTCGGATATCTCCACGCGGGAGATCTCGATCCAGTCGAACTTTACCGGCATCAATATCGTGCTGTTCGGATCGGTCGACTTCAGCCGCGCACCATCGCTGGATGAAAGTCCTCACGACGTGATCATGGTCATCCGCGGGCCGA
>JBAUEK010000059.1:0-5228 GCA_049678565.1 Methyloceanibacter sp.
GGCGCTCGGCGGCCCGAATTGGCTAGGGTTCGTATCGCTCGCGATCAGAGGCCTTGCCGCTTCGCCGCTATGACCTCCACCAAGACCACACGCGCTAAGCCAGCCAAGGTCACCCGCCCAGCCGCGGGCAACAAGAGAGCCCGTCAGACAAGCATGAACGACAAAGCCGTCAACGACGCCAGGGTCAGCCACACGCAGCTGAGGGATCATGGCACGAGCGCCATTCGTTCGGGCTTCCTCGATTTCTTCGCGCGGAACGAGCATGAGATCCTGGCGTCGAGCCCGCTCGTGCCGCGCCACGATCCGACGCTGATGTTCACCAATGCCGGCATGGTTCAGTTCAAGAACGTTCTGACCGGAGCGGAGCGGCCGAGTTTTCCGCGGGTGGCGACGGCGCAGAAATGCGTTCGCGCGGGCGGTAAGCATAACGACCTCGACAATGTCGGCTACACCGCGCGCCACCACACCTTCTTCGAGATGCTCGGCAATTTCTCTTTCGGCGACTATTTCAAGGAGCGCGCGATCCTGCTCGCCTGGGAGCTGCTGACCCGCGATCTGGGTCTCGACAAGGACCGCCTCCTGATCACCGTCTTCGCCGACGATGAGGAGGCGGCGGTGCTGTGGCGGAAGATCGCCGGCCTCCCAGAGGACAAGATCATCCGCATCGCCAGCGCGGATAATTTCTGGTCCATGGGCGAGCACGGTCCCTGCGGTCCTTGTTCGGAAATCTTCTACGACCATGGACCCAAGCTGAAAGGCGGCCCCCCCGGCAGCCCCGATGCGGATGGCGATCGCTTCGTCGAGATCTGGAATCTCGTCTTCATGCAGTATGACCAGCAGCCCGGCGGCAAGCGGATCGCGCTGCCGCTTCCCTCCATCGACACCGGCATGGGGCTTGAGCGCATCGCCGCGGTGCTGCAAGGAACCCACGACAATTACGAGATTGATCTGTTCAAGACACTGATCGCGGCGTCGGTCGATCTGACCGGCGTTCCGGCCACGGGCGAGGCCAAGCCCAGCCACCGCGTCATCGCCGATCATCTCCGCGCCGCCACCTTCCTGATCGCCGACGGCGTGCTGCCCTCGAACGAAGGCAGGGGCTATGTCCTTCGCCGCATCATGCGCCGCGCCATGCGCCACGCCAATCTGCTGGGCGCGGCCGAGCCGCTGCTTTACCGGCTGGTGCCCACGCTTGTGGGCGAAATGGGCCGCGCCTATCCGGAGATCGAGCGTGGTCAGAGCCTCATCGTCGAGACGCTGAAGCTCGAGGAAACCCGCTTCCGCGATACGCTCGACCGCGGCTTGCGTCTTCTCGACGAGGCGGCCAAGGATTTGAAGCGGGGGGCCATGCTCCCCGGCGAGATCGCCTTCAAGCTCTACGACACCTATGGCTTTCCCTATGATTTGACCGAGGACGCGCTAAAGCCTCGCGGCGTCAGCGTCGACGCCGAGGGCTTCGCCGCCGCGATGGAGCGCCAGCGCGCCGAAGCGCGGAAGTCCTGGGCCGGTTCGGGCGAGGCCGCGACCGAGACCCTGTGGTTCGAACTGAAGGAGGAACTCGGAGCGACCGAGTTCCTCGGCTACGAGTCCGAGGCCTCATCCGGCAAGATCGTGGCGCTGGTGGCGGACGGCAAGCGCGTGCCCGAGCTGAGAGCAGGCATGCGCGGCGCGGTCATCGTCAATCAGACGCCCTTTTATGCCGAGTCCGGCGGCCAGATCGGCGATCGAGGGCAAGTCTCGAGCCCCGACGGCGCGCGCTTTGTGGTCGAGGACACGCAGAAGAAGCTCCACGGCCTCTTCGTCCATATGGGGGTGCTGGCGAGCGGCGCGCTCAAACTGGGTGAGGTGGTGGAGCTCGACGTCGATCATGGGCGCCGCACCGCGATCCGCGCCAACCATTCCGCCACCCATCTCCTGCACGAGGCGCTGCGCGAGGTGCTGGGCGAGCACGTGGCGCAGAAGGGCTCCCTGGTCGAACCCGGCCGGCTGCGCTTCGATTTCTCCCAGCCACGCCCCTTGACCGCGGCCGAGATCAAGGCAGTCGAGGACCTTGCCAACGACATCATCCGGCAAAACGCAGTGGTCGAGACGCATTTGATGCGCCCCGACGAGGCGATCGAGAAGGGCGCGCTGGCGCTGTTCGGCGAGAAATATGGCGACGAGGTCCGCGTCGTCAGCATGGGCACGAGCGAGGCGAGCCACAAGGCCGACCACGCTTACTCCGTGGAGTTGTGCGGCGGCACGCATGTGAAGCGCACGGGCGATGTCGGCCTGCTCAAGATCGTGAGCGAGAGCGCGGTTGCCTCAGGCGTGCGCCGCGTCGAGGCGCTGACGGGCGAGGGCGCCCGCAACTATCTCGTCACCCAGGACGCGCGCGTGCGCGAGGCGGCGGAGCTGTTGAAGGTGGCGCCGGACGAGATGATCGAGCGCCTGGCCGTGGTGCTGGATGAGCGCCGCAAGCTCGAGCGGGCGCTGGCCGAGGCGAAGCGCGAGCTTGCCCTCGGTGGCGGCGGCCAGGGCGACACCGCCTCCGCCATCCGCGATCTCGGGCCGGTCAAGCTCTTCGCCCGTACGCTCCAGGACGTGGCGCCAAAGGATCTCAGAGGGCTGGTCGACGACGCCAAGCAGCAATTGGGCTCGGGCATTGTCGCCATCATCGGCGTGTCAGATGAGGGCAAGGCCGGGCTAGTGGTCGGCGTCACCGACGACCTCACCTCGACCTATAATGCCGTCGAGCTTGCGCGCGCGGGCGCCGAGGCGCTTGGCGGCAAGGGCGGGGGTGGACGCCCAGATCTGGCTCAAGCTGGGGGGCCAGACGGCGCCAACGCTGCCGCCGCGCTCGACGCCATCGCCGCCCGGATCACGGCCGGGAGCGCCGAAGCTGGCTCGCCGCAGCGAGCCGGAACCGTCTGACCATGAGTTTCAAGACCGCCTGGCGACGCTGGCGGGTCGAAGTCCACAACGTCCTCGAAGTGGGCGGCGAAGCCTATCCGATGGGCCGCGCCGTCAATGCTTTCCTCGTCATTCTCATTATCGCCAACGGCCTCGCTTTTGCCGCCGAGACGGTCAACTCCGTCTATGCCCGCTATGGGCCGGCGTTCGAGGCCTTCAACACTTTTTCGGTGATGGTGTTCACCGTCGAATATGTGCTTCGGGTCTGGAGCTCGGTTGAGATCCCGCTGCCACAGCGCCTGCCGCATTGGCGGGCCCGGCTGAAATTCATGCTCCGGCCGATGATGATCATCGACCTGCTCGCCTTTTTGCCCTGGTATCTCTTTCAACTCATGCCGGTCGATCTCCGGGCCTTGCGCATCTTGCGCCTGTTCCGGCTGCTCAAGCTCCTGCGTTATTCGCCTGCGCTGCAGACTTTACAGCGCGTCATGGCTAATGAATATCGCGCGCTACTCGGCTCCCTGCTGGTGATGATGGTGCTGCTGCTCTTCGCCGCCTCCATCGTCTATTTCCTTGAGCGAGACGCCCAGCCCGACAAATTCGGCTCGATCCCGGCAGCGGCCTGGTGGGCGCTCGCCACCCTCACCACTATCGGCTACGGCGACATCGTGCCGGTCACGCCTCTCGGCAAGGTGTTCGGGAGTGTGGTCATGCTTATCGGCCTCGGCATGTTCGCTCTCCCCATCGCCATCCTTTCCGCCGGGTTCAGCCAGGAATCGGCGCGCCATGAGTTCGTGGTGACGTGGAGCATGGTTGCCCGCGTGCCGCTGTTCAGCACCCTCGACGCGAACGAGGTTGGCGAAGTCACCAAGCTGCTCTACACGCGCCTGTTTCAGCCCGGCGCCACCATCGTGTCCGCCGGCGACGCGGGCGCTGAGATGTATCTCATCGGCAGCGGCGAGGCGACGATGCGCATGTCCGCGGGCCGAAAGGTCAGACTGGGGGAGGGCGACTTCTTTGGCGAGATGGCGCTGCTCGAACGACGGCGGCACAAGCACGACGTCGTCGCCGACACCATCTGCCGCGTCTATGTCCTCGATGGCGAGGGACTGGCGCGCTTAGGCCGGCGGCATCCGGAGATCGTCCGCCACATCGAGGCCGTGGCCATGGAGCGCCAGCGCGAGAACGAGAAGGCCGTGCGCGCGGCTAAGGGCCCGCGCAAGCGTTCGACCGCGGCAAAGAAGGCCGGCGGCGGCGAAGCCGGATAGGGATCCGGATCTAGGCCGCGGCGCGATCGGTCACCGCTTGCCGCAGCCGCTCGTCGATCTTGTCGAGGAAGCCGGTGGTCGAGAGCCAGGCCTGCTCGGCGCCGACGAGAAGCGCCAGATCCTTGGTCATGAAGCCGGCCTCGATGGTGCCGACCACCACCTTCTCCAGCGTCTCGGCGAAATGGGCGAGCTCGGTATTGTCGTCGAGCTTGGCGCGATGCTTGAGTCCGCCGGTCCAAGCGAAGACCGAGGCGGTGGAATTGGTCGACGTCTCGCGCCCCTGCTCATGCTGCCGGTAATGGCGCGTAACGGTGCCATGGGCGGCTTCGGACAGGACCGTGCGGCCGTCCGGGGTCATCAGCACGCTCGTCATCAGCCCCAGCGAGCCAAACCCTTGCGCCACGGTGTCGGACTGCACGTCGCCGTCATAGTTCTTGCAAGCCCAGACATAGCCGCCGGACCATTTCAACGACGCGGCGACCATGTCGTCGATCAGGCGGTGCTCGTAGGTCAGGCCCCGAGCCTCGAACGCCTCACGGAACTCCGTCGCATAAATCTCGGCGAAGATGTCCTTGAAGCGCCCGTCATAGGCCTTGAGGATGGTGTTCTTGGTCGAGAGATAGACCGGAAAGTTGCGGGTAAGCCCATAGTTCAGACTGGCGCGCGCGAAATCCCTGATCGAATCGTCGAGGTTGAACATGGCCAGTGCCACGCCCGAGCCCTTGAACTCATGCACCTCGTGCTCGATGCGCGTGCCGTCCTCGCCCATGAAGCTGATGGTGAGCTTGCCCTTGCCGGGCACGAGGAAGTCGGTGGCCCGGTAGATGTCGCCATAGGCGTGGCGTCCAATGATGATGGGCTTGGTCCAGCCGGGGACGAGACGGGGCACATTGCGGCAGATGATCGGCTCGCGGAAAATCACCCCGCCCAGGATGTTGCGAATGGTCCCGTTCGGCGATTTCCACATCTGCTTGAGGCCGAATTCCTCCACCCGCGCCTCGTCGGGGGTGATGGTCGCGCATTTGACGCCGACGCCGTGCTCGTCGATGGCCTGGGCCGCGTCGATGG
>JBAUEK010000060.1:0-36213 GCA_049678565.1 Methyloceanibacter sp.
GCGCTCAAGATCCTGCAGCGCGGCGACATCAGTTTCGAGCTGATGAACGGGTCCTGGGCGGGTGCGATGGGCCATACCCAATTCATCCCGACGACCTATCAGGGCTATGCCGTCGATCATGACGGCGACGGCAAGCGCAATATCTGGGGCGACGTGCCGGACGCGCTCGCTTCGACCGCGAGCTATCTCAAACATTCGAAATGGCATGCGGGCGAGACCTGGGGCTATGAGGTCGCACTGCCCAAGGGCTTCAATCCCAAGAAGGTCAGCGAGAAGACAATGAAGACCCTTGGCGCCTGGCAGAAGCTCGGCATCACCAGGGTCGGGGGCGAGGCATTTCCGCGTCCGGGGGACAAGGCCACGCTCTATGCCCCGGCCGGCGCCGACGGACCGGCTTTTCTGGTGCTCAATAATTTCCGCTCGATCCTGCGCTACAATCAGTCCAACTCCTATGCCCTTGGGGTTGGGCATCTTGCCGACCGGATCAAAGGCTATGGACCCTTCGTCCATCCGTGGCCGACCGACGAAAATCATCTCTCCCTCGACCAGCGCAAGGAGCTTCAACAACTGCTCGTGGCCCAGGGCCTGTTGGAGGGAGATATCGACGGCGTGATCGGTCCCGCCACGCTTGAAGCGGTCAAGACCTATCAGCGGAAGAATGGGATGGGGGTCGACGGATTTCCCAGCCTGACGATTCTGGAGCGGTTGCGTAAGGAAGGGTAGAGTGGGTGCCAGCGAAACCGACCAAGGCCAAGCTCCTCATGTCTCGTAGCGCGCGTCATCCTGGGTTGACGTCGTTCGGACGCCGCATCTTTCTTGCGTCGCTGTGCGCGCTCGCCCTCATGCTCGTCGCCCTGCCGGCGCCATTCCTAGCGCCTAGTGCCCATGCCCAAGGGCTTGAGTTCCAGCGGAGCTACATCGACCCATTCCCGCGGGGCGACCGTTACCGCATCGTGGTGCTTGGCGATACACTCGGCGACGGCGTGTGGCAGGGCCTTTATCGCTCCTTCGAGGAGGACGCCAATATCGAGGTCGTCAATCGCTCCAAGCCATCGAGCGGATTCGCGCGGACCGACCGTTACGATTGGGACGCGGCGCTTGACGATATTCTCAAGGACGAGACCTTCCAGATCGCGGTGGTGATGTTCGGCGACAATGAAGTTCAGACCGTCCGCAGCGGCAAGGAAAATATCAAGCCGGGCACGGATGCCTGGGACGAGGTCTATGGCAAGAGAGTCGAGGCGTTCATCAAGAAGCTTCGGGCAAAGGGCATTGCCGTCTACTGGGCCGGGCTGCCGATCATGCGCGGCCCGGAGGACAGCGACGACGCCGAGGATCTGAACGAGATCTTCCGCGAGAAGGCCTTCATTAATGGGGCCAAGTTCATCGATACGTGGAGCGGCTTCACCGACGAGTCCGGCCGCTACAGCGCCGTTGGTCCGGACATGGCGGGCCAGGTGCGCAGGCTCAGAGCCGACGATGGCGTCCATTTCACCATGCGCGGTTACCTCAAGCTGGCCCATTTCGCCGAGAAGGAGATCCGCCGCGATCTGAGCCTCGCCAAGCTCGAGCGCAACATCCCGCTCGCCGGCAGCGAGGACGAGCAAGCCAAGGTCATGGGCCGCGCGGTAAGCCTCGGCAAGTCGCCATCGGAGGACGGCGAGACCGCGGAGGCGCTGGAGGAGGCGCAGGGCGAGGCCGACACGGCGACGGCCGAAGACGAATCCTCGGAGGCCGCGCCTCAGATGCCGCAAAGCA
Organism: Methyloceanibacter sp.; assembly: GCA_049678565.1. Lineage (GTDB taxonomy): Bacteria > Pseudomonadota > Alphaproteobacteria > Rhizobiales > Methyloligellaceae > Methyloceanibacter. The sequence goes on from JBAUEK010000060.1 coordinate 1,759, forward strand.
GGGTGGGCGAAGTTGACGTGTTCCGCCCGGTGATCTCGGCGACCACCCTGGAGGCGGCCCAGAATCTCAACCCCCGAGGGGCGGCGGCGTCGCTCTCCGACACCGAGAACATTGCGAGCGACTTACCCGGGGGGCTGACCGCGCTCGCCTCGATCTCTTCGGTGAACGATCCCTCCGTGGCCTCGTCCAAGCCACGGCTCCCCTTGACCCAGCGGCCCTATTACAAGGTTCTGATCCAGGGTGAACAGCTCAAGCCCAAGACCGGTAGAGCCGACGATTTCAGCTGGCCGCGCAGCTAGCGCCCCTCATAGCTCAAGGCTTTGAGCTGCTTCGACCCGGCCTCCGCTAGCGGGGCAGGTCGGTCTTGCCCATCAGGAATTTGTCGATGGCGTGCGCGGCCTGACGCCCCTCGCGAATGGCCCAGACCACGAGCGACTGGCCCCGCCGCATGTCGCCGGCGGCAAAAACCTTGCCCTTCGAGGTCCGGTATTCCAGCTCGTCCGCCTTCACATTGCCGCGCGCGTCGAGGTCGAGCCTGAGCTCCTTCACCATGCCCTCTTGCACGGGAGAGACAAAGCCCATGGCGAGCAGCACGAGGTCGGCGGGAATGCGGAACTCGGTGCCTGGAACCGGCTTCATCCGGCTGTCGAGCCGGATGCATTCAAGCTCGTTGACGACGCCGTTCACGCCCAGGAAGCGGTTTGTGGCCACGCTGAAATCGCGATTGGCGCCTTCCGCCTGGCTGGACGAGGTGCGGAGCTTGAGTGGCCAGTGCGGCCAGGTCAGCGCCTTGTTCTCCTTTTCCGGCGGCATCGGCATGATTTCGAGCTGAACGACCGAGACTGCACCCTGACGGAAGGCCGTACCGATACAGTCGGAGCCGGTGTCGCCACCGCCGATCACCACCACATTCTTGCCGGTGGCGAGGATCGGCTCGACATTGCCAAGCGCCTCGCCCGAGACGCGACGGTTCTGTTGGGGCAAATAGTCCATGGCGAAGTGCACGCCCATGAGGTCACGCCCTTCGGCCGGAAGGTCGCGCGGCTTCTCGGCGCCGCCGGAGAGCAGCACCGCGTCGTGGCTGCGTTCGAGCTTCTTGGCGCTGATGTCGGGCCCGACATGCATGTTGCAATGGAAGGTCACGCCCTCGGCCTCCATCTGCTGCACGCGACGCTCGATGATGTATTTCTCCATCTTGAAGTCGGGGATGCCGTAGCACAGCAACCCGCCGGGCTTGGCGTGCTTTTCATAGACATGCACGTCGTGGCCGGCGCGGGCGAGCTGTTGCGCCGCGGCGAGGCCGGCGGGGCCCGCACCCACCACCGCCACGCGCTTGCCGGTCTTGGTCTCCGGCGGCAGGGGTCTGACCCAGCCTTCCTCGAAGGCCTTGTCGGCGATGGCGCTTTCGATGGACTTGATGGTGACCGGAACGTCGATGATGTTGAGAGTGCAAGCCTCCTCGCACGGGGCCGGGCAGATGCGTCCCGTCACTTCCGGAAAATTGTTGGTCGAGTGCAGGTTGCGGGACGCCTCGCGCCAGTCGGAGTGGTAGACGAGGTCGTTCCAGTCGGGGATCTGATTGTTGACCGGGCAGCCGGTGTGGCAATAGGGGATGCCGCAGTCCATGCACCGGGCCGCCTGCTTGACCACTTCGCCATCGCTGACCGGGATCACGAATTCACGAAAATGGCGAACGCGATCCGCCACCGGCTCATAGGTCCGGTCTTGGCGGTCGATCTCCAGAAAGCCCGTGATCTTTCCCATTGCGTTCCGCTCGTTCAAATCTTCAAACGCCCATCGGTTTTTGGCCGGCGTATTGCTGTCCTAACGTCGCTACCCGATCCGCTCCCGTCAAGCTACCCCGAGGCGAGCCGCGCCTCCCAACGCTCCCAAGCAAGCAGGGAAGCGCGTTTCGCCTAAGTTTCAGATTATTTGCCGTTGGCGCGAAGGCCGATCTCGATTTCGCCAAGCCCCGTGGTGTCTAGCACCTGCGCCCGCGCCAGTTCCTCCAGCGCGCGGCGATACTCGACCGGCATGACCTTGACGAATTTGGGCAGATATTCGCTCCAATTGGCAAGAATGGCGCGGGCGCGCTCGGAGCCCGTGTAATGGAGGTGGCTCTCGATCAGCCGGTAAAGACGCTCCTCGTCGAACCGCGTCATGTCGGTCAGATCGACGAGGCCATGTGTTTCCATGTCCCCGCCCTGATGATGACCTCTCTCCACGGCGCTTGCCTCGCCCGGGATCGGCTCGAGGTCGACCATGGCCAGATTGCAGCGTTGCTCGAACTCGCCATCCTCGTCGAGGACATAGGCGATGCCGCCCGACATGCCGGCAGCAAAGTTGCGGCCGGTGGGACCGATCACGACCACCACGCCACCCGTCATATATTCGCAGCCATGGTCGCCCGTGCCCTCGACCACCGCCGTGGCGCCGGAATTGCGCACGGCGAAGCGCTCGCCGGCAATGCCGCGGAAGTAGCATTCGCCGGCAATGGCGCCATAGAGCACCGTATTGCCGACGATGATCGACTGCTCCGGCACGATGCCTGAATCCTCGGGCGGACGAACGATGATGCGACCGCCGGACAGGCCCTTGCCGACATAGTCGTTGCCCTCGCCTTCAAGGTCGAGCGTCACGCCATGGGCGAGCCAGGCACCGAAGCTCTGCCCGGCCGAGCCCTTGAAGCTCACCCAAATGCTGTCCTCGGGCAGGCCCGCATGCCCATAAAGCTTGGCAATGGTGCCCGAGAGCATGGCGCCGGTGGTGCGATCGGTGTTGCGGATCGGAAGCTCGAGCTTGACCGGCTTCTTCTCCTCGATGGCCGAGGCGCTGAGCTCGATCAGCTTGCGGTCCAGCACCATGTCGAGGTGGTGGTCCTGAACCTCCGAATTATGGGTCGCGACCTCCTTGGGCACCTTGGGCTTATGGAAAATGCGGCTGAAATCGAGACCCCTCGCCTTCCAATGGTCGATGGCCTCGCTCTTATCCAGCACATCGGTGGCGCCGATCATCTCGGCGAAGGTGCGGAAGCCGAGCGCCGCCATGTATTCGCGCACCTCCTCGGCCACGTAGAAGAAGAAATTGATGACGTGCTCTGGCTTGCCTTTGAAGCGTGCGCGCAGCACCGGATCCTGGGTGGCGACGCCGACGGGGCAGGTGTTCAAATGGCATTTGCGCATCATGATGCAGCCGGCGGCGATCAGGGGTGCGGTGGCGAAGCCGAACTCGTCGGCGCCAAGCAGGGCACCGACAATGACGTCCCGTCCCGTGCGGAAGCCGCCGTCGACCTGCACCGCGATGCGGCCGCGCAGGCGGTTGAGCACCAATGTCTGCTGCGTCTCGGCCAATCCGATTTCCCAAGGGGAGCCTGCGTGCTTGATCGAGGTCAGCGGCGACGCTCCGGTGCCGCCTTCGAAGCCGGCGATGGTGACGTGGTCGGCGCGCGCCTTGGCCACGCCGGCGGCGACGGTGCCGACGCCAACCTCGCTCACGAGCTTGACGCTGACGGCGGCGTCGGGGTTGACGTTCTTCAGATCGAAGATGAGCTGAGCCAGATCCTCGATCGAATAGATATCGTGATGCGGTGGCGGCGAGATCAGGCCGACGCCGGGGGTGGAATGCCGGACCTTGGCGATGATGGCATCGACCTTATGGCCGGGCAGTTGCCCGCCTTCGCCGGGCTTGGCGCCCTGGGCCATCTTGATCTGCATCATGTCGGCGTTGACGAGATATTCCGCCGTCACGCCAAAGCGCCCGGACGCGACCTGCTTGATCTTGGAGCGCATCGAATCGCCGTTGGGCAGCGGCTTGTAGCGGTCGGACTCCTCGCCGCCTTCGCCGGTATTCGACTTGCCGCCGATGCGGTTCATGGCGATGGCGAGCGTGGTATGCGCCTCGCGGCTGATGGAGCCGAAGGACATGGCGCCGGTGGCGAAACGCTTGACGATCTCCTTGGCCGGCTCGACCTCGTCCAGGGGAAGGGGCTTCCTGCCCATCTCCTTGGCGGTCTTGATGCGGAACATGCCGCGAAGCGTGAGCAACTGCTCCGACTGCTCGTTGATCTGCTTGGCGAAGGAGCGGTATTTCTCCGGCAGCTCGCCGCGCACCGCGTGCTGTAAATCGGCCACCACATCCGGGCGCCACATATGCGCCTCGCCGCGAACGCGGAAGGCATATTCGCCGCCGACCTCGAGCATGGTGCGCAATACCGGCGCGTCGGAGAAAGCGAGCCTGTGCCGCTCAACGGTCTCGCGCGCGATCTCTTCCAGCCCCACGCCTTCGACCTGGCTGTTGGTGCCGGTGAAATATTTGGCGACGAAATCAGACCTCAGCCCCACCGCGTCGAAGATCTGCGCGCCGCAATAGGACTGATAGGTGGAGATGCCCATCTTGGACATTACCTTGAGGATGCCTTTGTCGATCGCCTTGATGTAGCGCTTGATCGCCTCCTCGGCCGTTACCTCCTCGTCGATCTCCGGCAGCATTGCCTCGATGGTTTCGAAGGCGAGATAGGGATTGATCGCCTCGGCGCCGTAGCCTGCAAGCGTTGCGAATTGATGCACCTCATGCGCCTCGCCGGTCTCCACCACGAGGCCGACGGAGGTCCTCAATCCACAGCGGATCAGATGATGATGCACGGCGCTGGTGGCGAGCAGGGAGGGAATAGGGATCCGCTCGGGGCCGGTGGCGCGGTCCGACAGGATGATGATGTTCTCGCCCCCGCGCACGGCCGCCTCGGCCAGCTTGCATAATCTGCCCAAGGCCGCGCTCATGCCCGCGGCGCCGTGATCGGCGCCAAAGGTGATGTCGAGGGTCACGGTGCGGAATTGATTGTCGGCGATGTCGCCGATCGAGCGGATGCGCTCCAAATTCTTGTTGGTGAGAATCGGATGCGCCGCTTCGAGACGCTTTTGCTTGGACGTGCCTTCGAGGTCGAGCAGGTTCGGCCGCGGACCGATGAAGGTGACGAGCGACATCACCAGCTCCTCGCGGATCGGGTCGATCGGCGGGTTGGTCACTTGCGCGAAGTTCTGCTTGAAATAGGTGTGCAGCAGCTTCGGCCGGTCCGATAGGGCCGATAGCGGCGTGTCGGTGCCCATCGAGCCGATGGCTTCCTGGCCACCTTGCGCCATCGGCACCATCAGGAACTTGACGCTTTCCTGCGTGTAGCCAAAGGCCTGCTGGCGGTCGAGCAGGCTCACATTGGTGCGCGGGCCGGGTTCGGACGCGCCGGGGAGCTCATGCACCCTGATCTGGGTGCGGTCGAGCCATTGCTGGTAGGGATGCGCGCCTGCGAGCTCGGCCTTGATCTCCTCGTCGGAGATGATGCAACCCTTCTCCAGATCGATGAGCAGCATCTTGCCGGGCTGGAGCCGCCATTTCTGCACGATGTTCCGCTCGGCGATGATCGGAAGCACGCCGGTTTCCGACGCCATGACCACGAGGCCGTCGTCGGTGACGAAATAGCGGGCAGGGCGCAGGCCGTTGCGGTCGAGGGTGGCCCCGATCTGGCGGCCGTCGGTGAAGGCCATGGCGGCGGGACCGTCCCAAGGCTCCATGAGGCAAGCGTGATATTCGTAGAAAGCGCGGCGCTTGGCATCCATCAGCGGGTTGCCGGCCCAGGCCTCCGGGATCAGCATCATCGCCGCGTGGGCGAGCGAGTAGCCGCCCTGCACCAGAAATTCGAGCGCGTTGTCGAAGCAGGCGGTGTCGGACTGCCCCTCATAGGAGATGGGCCAGAGCTTGGAGATATCCTCGCCGAACAGCGGGGAGGAGACGCTCGCCTGCCGCGCCGCCATCCAGTTCACATTGCCCCTGAGCGTGTTGATCTCGCCGTTATGGGCGACCATGCGGTAGGGGTGAGCCAGCTTCCAGGAGGGAAAGGTGTTGGTGGAGAAGCGCTGATGGATCAGCGCGAGGGCCGAGGCGAATTTCGGATGATGCAGGTCGGAGAAATAGGCGCCGAGCTGATAAGCGAGGAACATGCCCTTGTAGACGAGCGTGCGGCAGGAGAGCGACACGGTGTAGAATCCGATTTCGCGGCCTCCGGTGTCGCCATTGATCGTGTTGGAGATCACTTTCCGCACAAGATAGAGCCTGCGCTCGAACGACGACTCGTCCTCGATGCCCGGCCCGCGGCCGATGAAGACCTGCCGGTGCCGCGGCTCGGTCTCGATCACCGGGGCAGAGAGGCAGGAATTGTCGGAAGGCACGTCGCGCCAGCCGAGCAGCTTGAGGCCCTCGGCCTCCGTCACGCGCTCGACCACGGATTCGCAATAGATGCGCTGCGCCTCGTTCCGCGGCATGAACAGGTGACCGACGGCATAGTGACCCGGTTCGGGCAGATCGATGCGGAGGGGGGCGCAAACCTCCTTCAGAAATTCGTGCGGGATCTGCACCAGCATGCCCGCGCCGTCGCCGGCCAGCGGGTCCGCACCCACGGCGCCGCGATGGGTGAGATTCACCAGGATCTGCAAGCCGTACTCGATGATCTTGCGGCTCGGGCGTCCCTTCAGATCGGCGACAAAGCCGACACCACAGGCATCGTGCTCGCGCGCCGGGTCATAGAGTCCTTGCGCTGGCGGCAGCCCAAAGGGGCTCTCGCTGTCAAAGATCGAACCTCGGTCAAACACTGGCATCGGTCGCAACCTGCCTCAAGGCAGTCTCTCTTTCACGGAGCATAGTTCAATTCAGAGTAAGAACAACGAACCGGCCGCATGGCAGCCCCGCCGTCGTCTTGGCGAAACCCGTAAGGACGGGGATTGGACTTGGGCCGGGCGCCAGCCAGCCAGGGCCTCGGTTGAGGCGCCAGCCACAAAGGTCAGCAAGCCTGTCCTATTCTGGTCAAAATGACAGATTTCCGGCCTGCGCACAAGCACGATTCGGACAAAATTCGGACTGAAATGCGCGGAAGTTGCCTGACGCTACGCGGTGCGCGCGGTCAGGTAAGGAGCAGGGCGCCCTCGGCTTGCGAGAGCGCCCTTCCCAGGATTGAACTTGGAGACGCCGTTAGGCGGCTCTGCTGTCGATCACCTTCGGCTTGTCGGCCTTGGTTTCGATCGGGATGGTGCGGGGCTTCATGGCCTCGGGCAGCTCGCGCACGAGATCGACATGCAGCAAGCCATTTTCCAGGCCGGCGGCCTTGACCATGACGTGGTCGGCGAGCTGGAACCTCCGCTCGAAGCTTCGGGCGGCGATACCACGATGCAAGAAGGTGCTCTCCTCGGTCTCGACCTGCTTCTCGCCATGGATCGAAAGCGTGTTCTCCTTGACCTCGATGGTCAGGTCGTTCTCGCCGAAGCCGGCGACGGCCATGCTGACGCGATAGTCATTCTCGCCCGTCCGCTCGATGTTGTAGGGCGGATAGGTCGGCGTATCGCCTTCGAAGGCGCCAAGCGTGTCGAGTAGCGAGCCGAGCCGGTCGAAGCCGATGGTGGAACGATAAAGGGGGGTAAGATCAAACTGCCTCATGTCACATCCTCCTGATGAAGCGATATGTTTTTCGAGCCCGCTCTGTTCGAGCCGGGCAGGGGTGACTTCGCGCAAGCCAACAGGCCTTGCGCCTTACGGATATGGGAACCGGCGGCGCGCCCGTCAAGAGGGGTCAACGCCATGACTTATAACGCTAAAACAACGATGCCGGCCGGGTCTTTACGGGCGACGCTGGCGCCCCAATTGGCGCGGCGCGCCGGCTTGATGCGCCACGGCAAAAGCGCCGCCCGATATCGGTCATGGTCTCCGCTTAGAGTCTGACGCATTGGCGTTCTCGCTGCTATAAGAAGCACGTCTGATAGCTTGCTTTCCCCACACACCTTTCGGCGCGCCCAGCATGGATCTGATTGCTACGCCAAAGAACCCGGTCCCGCTCGGCGCCTCGGCGGGACTTATCACCGGCAAGGGCGGCAAACGCTTGCGCTTTGCCAGGTGGCCCTCAGCCCTCAAGCAGCGTTACGGCACGGTCTGCGTGTTTCAGGGACGGGCCGAATTCATCGAGAAATATTTCGAGGTGGTGGGAGAGCTCCGCCGCCGAGGCTTCGCCGTCGCGGTCCTCGACTGGCGGGGCCAGGGCGGCTCGGACCGGCTGTTCAGGAGCAGGTTGAAGGGGCACGTCAAAGACTTCGCCGACTATGAAGACGACCTGGCCCGCTTCATGAGCGACGTCGTCCTCCCGGATTGCCCGCCGCCCTATTACGCGCTCGGCCATTCCATGGGAGCAGCAGTGCTGCTCAAGGCGGCGACGGCGCGCGGATGCTGGTTCTCGCGCATGGTACTGACGGCGCCCATGCTGAAACTGGCCGACACGCCCATTCCCGAGAGCGCGGTCGGCGCGCTCACGCGTGCGCTCAGCCTTGCCGGGTTCGGCCGGGTCGCTGCCCCAGGGGGCAAGAGCTACTTGCCCAATCAGAAATTCGAAGGCAACCCGCTGACCTCGGACCGCGAGCGCTATCTGCGTAATCTGTCGGTGCTTGAGGTCGCGCCGGAACTCGCCATTGGGGCGCCAACGATCGGTTGGATTCGGTCCGCTTTCAGCGCCATGGCCACCGTTGACAGCGACACCTTCCCCCGGCGCCTACGCGTTCCGGTGTTGATGCTTGCCGCGGGCGACGATCGCATCGTGTCGAGCAAGGCGATCGAGGATTTCGCCTTTCGGCTCAAGGTCGGCTCGCAGATCCTGTTGCGCGGGGCCCGGCACGAGATTCTGCAGGAGCGGGATTTGATCCGCGAGCAGTTCTGGGCGGCGTTCGATGCTTTCGTGCCAAGCGCGGTCACGAGCAAATTGGCCGAGCGGGTGGTTGCCTAACTTAGCCCGAGAGATACGCGACCGCCTGTTGGTGGAGGAGTGGGTCGCCCGCCGCGACGATGCGGCCACCAGCGCGCGGATCCCCACCCTCCCAGGTCGAGACCACGCCGCCGGCGCGCTCGATGATCGGGATCAGCGGCAGGATGTCGTATGATTTCAGCCCCGCCTCGGCCACCAGGTCGAGCTGGCCAAGCGCGAGCAAGCAATAACTGTAGCAATCGCCGCCAAAGCGGGTCAGGCGCGTCGCACGGCTGAGTGACTGGAAGCGGGCCTGCTCGTCCCCGGCCGTGAACATCTCAGGGCTGGTCGTGGCCAGGAGCGCCTGGCCGAGTTGGGGGCAGGCGCGGGTTCGCATCCGCCGCTCTACGCCGCGGTGGCGGAAGAACGCCTGATCCGCGCCGGCCCAGAAGCGCTCGCCGGTGAAGGGCTGATCCATGAGCCCAAGGAGCGGCTGCCCGCCCTGCAGGAGCCCGATCAGGGTGCCCCACATCGGCTGCCCCATGATGAAGGCGCGGGTGCCGTCGATCGGATCGAGGATCCAGCAATAATCGGCATCGGCGTTGGTCGAGCCCAGCTCCTCGCCGACGATGCCATGGGAGGGATAAGCGACGGCGAGGGCGCCCCTGATGGCCTTCTCAGCCGCGAGATCAGCGGCCGTGACCGGGTCGAACACCGAGCCTCCCTTGTGGTCGATCCCGACGCCCGACCGGAAATGCGGCATTATGACCACGCCTGCTTGGTCGGCGAGAGCGTGGGCGGTGGCGAGGAAATCGTCGAAGCTTGGAGTGGGCGGCACGGCGTCCCTTAGGGGATTTTCTCCTTTGGATTCAATGCTGGATGTTCAGGCGCGCGAATCCCATGGGAGCTTGTGACGGATTTGCATCAGTGTTTCGTATTTGCCGAAAGAACAGTGATGGAACCTTGCATTTTGTGCATCGCAATGACATATTGTTGCAACGCGGCACGACCCTCCTGTTGTGCCGCTGCCCTCCTTGGGGCGTTTCCTCCCTAGACTTGGGCCGTTCGGATCCTTTCGAACGGCCCCTTTTTTATCGCCCGTGCCGTCGGCGTGCTATTCGGCCGCCGCGCGTGGAACGGCGAGCCCGGGAACCGCGGCCATCAACGCCCGCACCGTGTCCCGCAAATCCTGCTTTACCCGTTCAAAGCCCGACGATTTATCGAAACTCGTCTCATTCATATAGAGGGCCCGGTTGATTTCAACCTGAAGCGCATGCCGACCCGTATGCGGCCGGCCATAATGCTCGGTGATATAGCCGCCGGCATAGGGCTTGTTGAGCGCCACGGCATAGCCCAGCGCCTTCAGATGCTGGCACGCGGCCCGGGTCAGTTCGCCGCCGCATGAAGTTCCGTAACGGTCGCCGAGAACGAAGTCCGGCCGCGCACCGCCCTGATCGGCGATCGGGCTCGATGGCATGGAGTGGCAATCGATCAAGACGGCAAAGCCGAAGGCTTGGCTCGCTTCGGCCAGAAGTCGGCGGAGCGTCTCGTGATAGGGCACATAGAGGAGATTGATGCGCTCGAGGGCGGCACCGAGAGAAAGCGGCTCACGATAGATCTCGTCGGATTCGGAGACGATGCGGGCAATCGTGCCGAGGCCGCCGACCACGCGCACCGATTGGGTGTTGGCGTAGTGGGGCAGACCGTCGCGGAACAGCGCGGGATCGAGCTCGTAGGGCTCGCGGTTGAGGTCGAGATAAGCGCGCGGGAAATGGGCATAGAGGAGGGGGGCGCCCAAATCGCCAACGAAGCTGAACAGCTCCTCCACGTAGGAGTCCTCGGAGCGCCTGAGCGTCAGGGCGTCGAGTTTCGACGCCGCGAGAAAGGCAGAGGGATAGACGCGGCCGCTGTGAGGAGAGTTGAACACCAAGGGAGCGGTAAGCTCCTTGGGGTGCGCCACCTCGAACGGCGGCGAAAGTTCAGTTTCGATCGCCTCGGCTTCGCTTCGGCTCATCGTCAAACCCTGTTGTGGCCAAAAACCGCCGTTGAGCGGCCAGCCGGGACTAGCGCGTAAACTCTGCCAATGAGAGTTGAACCTGTCTATAAGTGTTCTGCCTTGTGCGCGGGCAAATTAGCAGCAATGATTTGGGGATCAAGTTGGGCGGGTAGCCTTGGGCCCCGGGCAATTGGTCGTTTACCAAGTTCGTGTAGAGCGTAGCCTTAGCAAGGGGGGAACGAGGGATGGTGGCGAATGATCCGGACGCGCGTCGCGTTCAGCGTATTTTGCTCGCCGAGGACGACGAGGACATGCGTAGCTTCCTGGTGAGAGCGCTCACCAAGGCTGGCTACGACGTGGTGTCGTTCGGTAATGGGCTTGAAGCTTATGAGCGCATGCAGGAGGAGCCGTTCACGCTGCTGTTGACCGATATCGTGATGCCGGAGATGGACGGCATCGAGCTGGCGCGCCGGGCAAGCGAGCTCGACCCGGATCTGAAAATCATGTTCATCACGGGCTTCGCCGCGGTCGCGCTCAATCCTGACAATCATGCGCCGAAGGATGCCAAGATCCTGTCCAAGCCATTTCACCTGCGCGACCTCGTCGACGAGGTGGAACGGCTGCTCGCCGCCTGATCCCGGGGGCCCCAAGCGCGGGTTGCCTCCAGGGGGGCAGACCCGATATAGAAGCCCTCCTTTAAGGGTTGGAACGGGCGCGTAGCTCAGCGGTACGAGCACTGCGTTGACATCGCAGGGGTCACTGGTTCGATCCCAGTCGCGCCCACCATATTACCGGACGAGCCTCGATCGAGGCTCGCGCCAAATCCCGCGTTTTGCCAACCGCCGCTTGTAAATCCGGTCCGGCGCTGGACTCTCCCGGACCCCATCCCGATTTTGTCTCGCTCATGCGGGTCGAAATGCGTAAGCAGCTTGATCTTGAAGAATGCCCGTATTAACAGCTGCTTCTCGGGGGTTGAAACGTCATCAGAGATCGTCTGGACATGAACACCGCGGACCAGCTTAAGGCCTTGCGCGCCTTGGCCGGCTGGAGGCTCGTCGTGGACGGCGCCGTCAGCCCAGGCGGGGCCCGCGCCGTGCGGTCCAAGGCTTGACGCCGCGATGACCCTCATTGTCGTCCTGGCCGCGATGGGGGGACTTTTCGCCCTTACAATCCTCGCGCTTGCGATCGGCCGGACCGCTTTGGGCCCGGTGGTAGTGTATGGCGGCTCGCTTCTGATCTGTGCCGTCGCTGGTCTCGCCGCGCTCTGGCAACTTGTCGGTGGCGCCGAGGCGCCGACGGCGACGCTGCCACTCGGTCTGCCCTGGCTCGGTGCGCATTTCCGCATCGATGCGCTTGCGGCGTTCTTTCTCGTGGTCGTCAATCTCGGCTCCGCCGCCGCGAGCCTGTTTGCGCTCGGCTATGGCCGCCGTGAACACGCGCCGATGCGCGTGCTGCCGTTTTATCCCACCTTCCTCGCCGCCATGAGTCTCGTGGTTGTGGCCGACGACGCCTACACCTTCCTGTTCTCGTGGGAGCTCATGTCGATCTCGTCCTGGGCGCTGGTGGTGGCGCATCACGAGACGCGCGACAATCTGCGCGCCGGCTATATCTATGTGGTGATGGCGAGCTTCGGCACCTTTGCCCTGCTGCTCGCCTTCGGCCTGCTCGCCGGTTCCGATGGCGGCTATGCCTTCGCCCAGATGCGCGACCTCCCCCTCACGCCAACGGTCGCCGCTCTCGTTCTGATCCTCGTCCTGGTCGGCGCGGGATCGAAGGCCGGTCTGGTGCCGCTCCATGTCTGGTTGCCGCTGGCGCATCCGGCCGCGCCAAGTCACGTCTCGGCGCTGATGAGCGGCGTCATGACCAAAGTGGCCGTCTACGCCTTCATCCGCATCGTCTTCGATCTGCTCCAGACCCCGGTCTGGTGGTCGAGCATGCTGGTGCTGGCGATTGCCGGCATCACCTGCGTCATGGGCGTGCTCTACGCGCTGATGCAGCACGACCTCAAGCGCCTGCTCGCCTATCACACGGTGGAGAATATCGGCATCATCTTCATCGGCTTGGGTCTCGCGCTCGCCTTCCAAGCCTACGGGCTCGCTTCGGCGGCCGCTCTCGCCTTCACCGCGGCGCTGCTCCACGTCTTCAACCATTCCCTGTTCAAGAGCCTGTTGTTCTTCGGCTCCGGCGCGGTACTGAACGCGACGGGGATGCGCGACATGGAGCATCAGGGCGGCCTCATCCACCGCATGCCGTTGACCGCCTTCACCTTCCTCGTCGGCTCCGTCGCCATCTCGGCGTTGCCCCCGCTCAACGGCTTCGTGTCCGAGTGGCTGACCTTCCAAGCCATCCTGCTCAGCCCGGAACTGCCGTCATGGGGCCTGAAATTTCTGGTGCCGGCGGTCGGTGCGCTGCTGGCGCTGTCGGCAGCCCTTGCCGCCGCCTGTTTCGTCAAGGCCTTCGGCGTCACCTTCCTCGGCCGGCCCCGCAGCAAGGCGGCCGAGCGCGCGCAGGAAACCGATCGCTATTCGCTCGCGGCCATGTTCCTGCTCGCGGGCCTCTGCCTCATCGCCGGCATTTTTCCCGGCGTTTTCATCGACGCGTTGGCGCCGGTCGCCAAGGCCCTTGTCGGTGAAAGCCTGCCGCTCCAGAGCGACCTGCCCTATTTCTCCATCGTGCCGATCGCCGAAAGCCGCGGCTCCTATGACGGCCTGCTCGTGTTCCTGTTCATGCTGGTCTCGGGAAGCCTGGCCGCTGTGGCCATTCACCGGCTGGCATCGAACCGGCTCCGCCGCGGCCCAGCCTGGGATTGCGGCTTTCCCGATCCGAGCCCGGCGACGCAATATAGCTCGGCGAGCTTCGCTCAGCCGATCCGCCGCGTGTTTGGGACCATGATGTTCCGGGCGCGCGAGACCGTGGACATGCCGGCGCCGGGCGACATGCGGCCGGCGCGACTCGAGGTCGGCCTCAGGGATCTGATCTGGGACGTGGCTTACGCGCCCATCGTTGGCGGCATCGATTATGGCGCCCGCCAGCTCAACCGCCTTCAGTTCCTCACCATCCGCCAATATCTCAGCCTGGTCTTCGCCGCCCTGGTCGGTCTGCTTCTGGTGCTCGCCATATGGCCATGATGCTCAATCTCCTGGTGCAGGGCGCGCAGATGGCCTTGGTGCTGCTGCTGGCGCCGCTCCTCGTCGGCTTCGTGCGCAAAATGAAGGCGCGCCTGCTGCGCCGCCAAGGTCCTCCGCTGCTGCAGCCCTATCGCGACCTGATACGGCTGCTACGAAAGGAAGTGGTGCTGGCCGACGGCGCCTCCTGGCTGTTCAGGGCTTGTCCTTACGTCATCTTCGCCGCCATTTGGGTCGCGGCGTCATTGGTGCCGACCTTCGGCGCCGGGCTGATGTTTTCATGGTCGGCCGATCTCATCGCCATCATCGCGCTGCTCGGACTGGCGCGCTTCTTTCTCGCCCTTGCCGGCCTCGACATCGGCACGAGCTTTGGCGGCATCGGTGCGAGCCGCGAGGTGATGATCGCCTCGCTCGCCGAGCCCGCGATGCTGATGGTCGTGTTCACCCTCGCGCTCGTCGCCGGTTCCACCCAGCTTTCGACCATGGCCGGGTTCCTCGTGTCCTCCGAGGTCGGCTTGCGCGTCTCGCTCGGCATGGCTCTGTTCGCCTTGATCATGGTTGCCATCGCCGAGAACGGCCGCATCCCCATCGACAATCCGGCCACGCATCTTGAGCTGACCATGGTGCATGAGGCGATGGTGCTCGAATATTCGGGGCGCCACCTCGCGCTCATCGACCTTGCATCGGAGATCAAGCTCCTTCTCTACGCCTCGCTGATCGCGTGCCTGTTCGTTCCCTGGGGTCTCGCCCCCGCAGGCGCGACGCCGGAAGCGCTCGCCATCGGCCTCGCCGCCTATGTCGCCAAGCTTGGGGTGGGCGGATTTCTGCTGGCGGTGTTCGAAACCTCGATCGCCAAGATGCGCGTGTTCCGGGTGCCGGAATTCTTGGGGGCGGCGTTGATGCTCGGCCTGCTTGCGGCCCTGCTCCTGTTCGTGTCGAGGAGCCTATGACGCAAAGCCTCATTTTCGACATCGCCCATCTGCTTGCCGGCTCGCTGCTGCTCGTCAGCTTCATGCTGCTTTACCAGGACCGCCTCTACGCGCTGCTCAATGTCTACGCACTGCACGCGCTGGTCTTGGCCATGTCCGTCGCCTGGCAGGCCTATGCGCAGGATGCGCCGCATCTCTACGTCACCGCGGCGATTGCCCTCGTGTTCAAGGCGATCCTGATTCCGGTGGTTCTGCACCGGATGATCGTCAAGCTCGGCATTCACCGGCAGGTCGAGACCGTGGTCGGGATCGGGCCCACCATGCTCCTCGGCATGGGGCTCGTCGCGCTGTCCATGGTGGTGATGCTGCACGTCACCGCCGGGGCCGATCCACTCGCGCGCGAGGATCTCGCCTTCGCCCTGTCGGTGGTGCTGCTCGGCTTGTTGATGATGGTGACGCGGCGGAATGTCGTGGGTCAGGTCGTCGGCTTCATGTCGCTGGAGAACGGCCTCGTGCTCGCCGCCACCGGCGCCAAGGGCATGCCGCTCGTGGTCGAGATCAGCGTCGCCTTCTCGATTCTCATCGCCTTCATAGTGATCGGCATCTTCCTGTTCCGCATTCGCGAGCGCTTCGACACGGTCGACGTCGCGGCGCTGGACAGCTATCGCGGGGAGCCGCAATGAGCCTCGACGCGGTGATCCTCGTCCTTCTCATTCCGGCGACCACGGCGGTGTTGCTCGCCGTGCTGCCGGGCGACAGGCGCACGGCCTATCTCAATATCGCCGCGACATTCCTGACCTTCCTCGCCGCATCGTCGCTGCTGTTTTTCGATCGCCCGCCGCCGGGTCCGTATCTCCTCGTCGACGACCTCAACAGCGTCTTCATTGTGCTCATCACTTTCGTTGGCTTCACCACGAGCGTCTTCAGCGCCAGCTATATCGATCACGAATTCGAGGCCGGGCTAGTGACGCCGTCATTCCTGCGGCTCTATCACGCGCTCTATCAGGTGCTGATGTTCGCGTTCGGGCTTGCCCTCCTCACCAACAATATCGGGGTGATGTGGGTGGCGATCGAGCTCGCGACGCTGACCACCGTGATGATGGTCGGCATCTACCGCACGCATGAGGCGCTGGAGGCGGCGTGGAAATATTTCATCCTCGCCTCGGTTGGCATCGCGCTCGCTCTGTTCGGCACCATCCTCGTCTACATGGCGGCCCAGCCGGCGATAGGCGAAGGCCTCGATTCGATGGTGTGGACGATCCTGATGGCCCATGCCAACGGCTTCGATCCGGGGCTGCTCAACCTCGCCTTCGTGTTTCTGCTGCTCGGTTACGGCACCAAAGTCGGGCTTGCTCCTCTGCACGCCTGGCTCCCCGATGCCCATGCCGAGGGTCCCACCCCGATCTCGGCGGTGCTGTCGGGCTTGCTCCTCAACGTCGCCCTCTATGCGCTGCTGCGCTTCAAGATGCTGCTGGGGGCGAATCCCGAGGCCTTGGCGCCGGGGCCGCTGATGATCGGCATGGGCCTCCTCTCGGTCCTGTTCGCGGCGTTCATGCTGTACCGCCGGGGCGACATCAAGCGCCTGTTCGCGTATTCCTCGATCGAGCATATGGGCATCATCACTTTTGCCTTTGGCGTCGGCGGGCCTCTCGCCAATTTCGCCGGCCTCCTGCATATGTGCCTGCATTCGCTGACCAAATCGGCGATTTTCTTCGCCGTCGGCGATATCGTTCAGGTCAAGGGCACGCAGAAGATCGCCGACATGGGCGGGCTGACGGTGACCAATCCCGTTCTGGGTTGGGGACTCGTCGCCGGCGTCGTGGCGATCGCCGGACTGCCGCCGCTGGGCATCTTCATGAGCGAGTTTCTGGTGGTGAGCTCGACCTTCGCGCGCGAGCCGCTTCTCGCCGTGCCGCTCGTTCTCGGCCTTCTCATCGGCGTTGGCGCGCTGTTTTTGCGGCTGAACACGATTGCCTTCGGCGAGCCCCGCGGACCCACGCACAAGGCGCAGGGCTCCTATGTGCCAATGTTCGCCCATCTCGGGCTGGTCCTCATGGCCGGCATCTATCTGCCGGGGCCGGTCGTTGCTTTGTTCCAGAATGTGGCGAGGCTGCTCGAATGACGAAGTCGGCGCTGATCGGCATCGCCAAGCGCGGCCGCAAGGTCGATGGTCACGGCCCCTGGCCGCGTGCCGTCGTGACCAAGGAGGTATGGCATCTCGCGATCCAGGAACTGGTCGAGGCCCGCGCCACCTTGCTCGACCTCTGGGCCGACAAGCAGACGGTGCACATGGCGCTCCTCGACGAGACCTCGAATGACATCATGGTGTTCACCGTCGAGGGCCGCGACTTCCCCTCGGTCGGCAAGCATCATCCGGCCGCAATCCGGCTCGAGCGGACCATCCGCGATCTCTATGGCCTGAACCCCGTCGGTCTCCCCGACACGCGACCCTGGCTCGATCATGGCGTGTGGGGCATCAAGCATCCGCTCGGGTCGGCCCGGCGATCGTCGGGGGCTCCGCCGGCCTACAATTTTCTGCCGACGGAAGGCGAGGCGCTGCACCAGATTCCGGTCGGCCCGGTGCATGCCGGGATCATCGAGCCCGGGCATTTCCGCTTCACCGCCAGCGGCGAGACCGTGGTCCGCCTGGAAGAGCGGCTCGGCTATGTGCACAAGGGAACCCAGTCCTTGATGATCGGCGCGGACATCGACAAGGCCGCGCGGCTGGCGGGACGTGTCTCCGGGGACAGCACGGTCGCCTATGCCTTTGCCTTCGCGCAAGCCGTGGAGGCAGCGCTCGGGGTGAAGCCGCCGCAGCGCGCCGTGTGGTTGCGCGCCTTGATGTCGGAGCTCGAGCGGCTCGCCAACCATTTCGGCGATATCGGCGCCATCTGCAACGACGCTTCATTTTCCCTGCTCTACGCCGAATGCGGCGTTCTGCGCGAGCTCACGCTGCGAACCGCCAAGGCCTGCTTTGGCCATCGGCTGATGATGGATTGCATCGTGCCGGGCGGCGTGGCCGAGAATCTGGCGCCTGACGGTCTCCAGCACCTTCGCTCCCTGGTCGAGACCGTGCGGCGGAAATTCCCCGAGCTGATCGGCATCTACGACAACACGGCCTCCCTGCAAGACCGGACGGTGACGACCGGCCAGCTCAGTCCGGCGCTGGCGCGCGCCTTCGGTGCCGGGGGATATGTAGGCCGCGCGTCGGGCCGGGATTTCGATGTGCGCAAGGCGATGGCCTATGCGCCTTATGGCGAGCTCGCATTCGAGGTTCCGGTGTTCGACCAAGGCGACGTCAACGCCCGCGTCTGGGTGCGCATCCGCGAGGTCGAGCAGAGCCTCGGACTGATCGAACAGATCGTCGAGCGGCTGCCCGCTGGCGCGACGATGGTTGATCTCGGCAATCTGGGCGCGACAGGCGAGGGCCTCGGCCTGGTCGAAGGCTTTCGCGGCGATGTGCTCGTCTGGGTGCGGATCGGTGCGGACGGCCTGGTCGCCGCCTGCCATTTACGCGATCCGTCCTGGTTCCATTGGCCGTTGCTCGAAGCGGTGATCGAAGGCAACATCGTCGCCGACTTCCCGCTCTGCAACAAATCCTTCAACTGCTCCTATTCGGGGCACGATCTCTAAGGCTCGCCATTCATGCGCAGGCTGTTGCTCAAAAATCTGATGCGCAAAGCGCTGACCGAGGCGCCGCCTCCGGTTGACGAGGCGGCCCTGGCCGAGCTCGCGGCAAATCTCGATCGCGCCGCCAAGCGCCGGCTGGGGCGTAGCCTCGCCATTCGCGAGGTCGATGCCGGCTCCTGCAACGCCTGCGAGCTGGAGATCCACGCTCTCAACAATGCGTTCTACGATCTCGAACGCTTCGGCCTGCGCTTCGTCGCCTCGCCGCGCCATGCCGATGTACTCCTGGTGACGGGGCCGGTGACCAAGAATATGCGCGAGGCGCTGGAGCGCACCTATCGCGCCACCCCGGACCCGAAATGGGTGGTCGCGGTCGGCGACTGCGCCGCCGATGGCGGCATCTTTGCCGGCAGTTACGCGGTGGTGGGCGGGGTCTCCGAGGTGGTGCCGGTCGATCTGCATATTCGCGGCTGTCCGCCGAGCCCCGAACAATTGCTGAAGGGGCTTTTGGCCCTGCTCGAGCCGCAAGAGCTGCCGGCCAAGCGCTAAATGGCCCATCCCCGGCGCGCTTGGCTTTCGCCAATCTGCCCGCGAAAATCCGCCGATTGCGGCCCGGGGTCGTTGACAGGGCTCCCCACCCTTCCTATGGTCCGGCCCCGCTTGCTATCGGCTTGCCGCCTCGGGGCTAGATCCCTCTAAAACGTTGCTAGGTGCTTCGCATGAAAGTCAAAAATTCGCTCAGAGCCTTGCGCAAGCGCCACCGCAACAATCGTTTGGTGCGGCGGCGCGGACGGCTTTACGTCATCAACAAGACCAATCGCCGGTTCAAGGCGCGCCAGGGCTAGACCTCACTCGCTCGAGGTCTGGAAATTGCTTTGACGGCATGGATCAGCCCTCCTAGCGTTTGGCCCGTGAGCAACCGCCGGAACGCCACCAAGATCGCGTCGATTCTTCTCCGCCTCTGCCTGGGGGCCGGCCTATGGGGTGCGTTGCCTGCTGTCGCGCGCGCGGCCGAGCCGGAAACCGATCTCGGCTACTCCGAGCGTGGCGAGTTCGAAATCCTAGAGCCCGGAACCCCGGGCAAGGACGGGAGCGGCCTGCCGCCTGCGTCAACGCCGGGCAAGGCAGACAGAGCCGACGTCCTGACCGGCGAGGCGCCCTTCGCCGACCCGGCCTTTCGCGCCGAGATGCTGCAGGAGCTCTACGACCAGCTTCGCAACGCCAAGGACGCAGCGGCGGCCGAGCCCATCGCCCAATCGATCGAGGAGCTTTGGCACTCGTCGGGCAGCGATACCGTCGACCTCTTGATGAGCCGCGTCGATGCCTTCGTGCTGGATGCCGATCTCGACCTCGCCTTGCAGGTTCTCGACGCCGTGACCGACATCGCCCCCGACAACGCCGAAGCCTGGCATCAGCGTGGGATCGTCCATCTGATGCAGTACGACAATGAGGCGGCGCTTTCCGATTTCAGACGGGCCCTGGACATCGACCCCGATCACTACAAGGCGCTTCGCGATCTGGGCGCGGTCCTGCAGCAGACGGGCGACAAGAAGGGAGCCCTCGAGGCCTATCGCCAGGCGCTCGACGTCAATCCATTCCTGGAGCAGGCGCGGCGAGCGGAGAAGTCGCTTTCGCTCGATGTCGACGGCCGGGACATCTAGTCGGGCTCGTCGGGATTACCCTCGCCGACCACGGCAATGCGCAGCAAATTGGTCGCGCCCGGCGTGCCGAGCGGGATGCCGGCGGAGATGATGACCTGCTGCCCGGGCAGGGCGAAGCCTTCCTGATAGGCAATGCGGCAGGCCTTGGCCACCATGTCGTCGAGGTCGCGCGGATCGCCGGTCTGCACACAATGCAGCCCCCACACCACCGCGAGCCTGCGGCCCGTCGCCGGGATCGGCGTCAGAGCCAGAATCGGCATTGGCGGCCGCTCGCGGGCGGCGCGCAGGCTGGTCGCGCCGGAGGCGGTGTAGCAGATGATGGCCGCGAGATTGAGCGTCTCGGCCACGGTGCGCGCGGCCGCCGAAATGGCGTCGGCGCCGGTCGCCTCGGGCTCGATCCGTTGCGCATGGATGATGGCTTCGTAGAGCGGGTCACGCTCCACCTCGATGGCGACCCGGTCCATGGTCGCCACGGCCTCGACCGGGTATTTTCCGATCGCCGATTCCGCCGATAGCATCACCGCGTCGGCCCCGTCGAACACGGCGGTGGCGACGTCGGAGACCTCAGCCCGCGTGGGCGCTGGCGCGAGAATCATCGACTCCATCATCTGCGTCGCGACCACCACCGGCTTGCCGGCATACCGAGCCGCGCGTGTGATCTGCTTTTGTAGGCCGGGAACCTTCTCGACCGGCATCTCCACGCCAAGGTCGCCGCGCGCCACCATGATGCCGTCGGCGAGCTCGATGATCTCGTCAAGCTCGTTGAGCGCCGAGGGCTTTTCGATCTTGGCCATCACGGCGGCGCGTCCGCGCACGAGCTTGCGAACCTCGGCGATGTCGGAGGCGCGCTGGACGAAGGAGAGCGCGACCCAATCGACGCCGACCGACAGCGCGTCCTCGAGATCCACGCGGTCCTTGTCGGTCATGGCGTCCAAAGGAATGACGGTGTCGGGAAGGCTGATGCCCTTGCGGCTGCCGAGGATGCCGCTGGTCAGGACCTCGGCATCGATGCGAACGTCGCTCGCCTCGACGACCCTGAGCTTGAGCTTGCCGTCGTCGAGAAGGAGCGCATGTCCCGGCTGCACCGCTTCGAAAATCTCCGGATGCGGCAGATTCACGCGCCCCAGGCCGCCGATCGCGTCACGGCGGACGAAGCTCAGAATATCGCCTTCGGTGAGGCGAATGCCGCCGGACTCGAATTTGCCGATGCGAAGCTTCGGTCCTTGCAGATCGATCAGAATGCCGATCGGGCGCGAGAACTCGATCTCGAGCTTGCGGATGATGGCGTGAGCTTCGCGCAAGCCTTCCGGGGTCGCGTGGCTCATATTGATGCGGAAAACGTCGGCGCCAGCCTCGAACAGGGCGCGGATGACGTCTTCGTTGTTTGAGGCAGGACCGAGCGTGGCGACGATCTTGACCCGGCGGTTGCGCCTCATTGACTCTTCGCTTCGCCTTCAGGATCGGTGAGGCGAACCGTCCAGTCTCGCTCCTCGCCGGTATCGACCTCGAAAAAACCTGTCCGCTTGTACCCGCGCTTCACGCATTCCTTGGCGTCGCGAATGGTGAAGGACTTGTCGTCCGTACACATATACAAGGTGCCGCCCCACTCTCCGCCGCGGTCGTAATCGATCGCATGAATATAATAGAAGCGGGCAATAAGCACGCCCTTGAGCAGCGTTTCGCAGGTATGCGACGCAACGTTCCACCAGCCTTCCGTGGCCCAACCGTCGACATCGCGATAGCCGATGGCGACACCGACCCGGCTGGACGTGGTGTTGCACAGCTTAAGATCGGCATGGGCCGGCGCCGGGGCAAAAGCGAGGGCGAGCACGGAGACGAGCAGACACAGAGCTGCCCGTGCCCAAGCGGTAGGCGCAGCGGCGATTACCCCGGGGCGGAGCGGGCGGGCGGGCGTCACGGTCTCACGGCCATCGATCACGGCTAAGATCCCCGGAAGATAGCATCGAATTGGTTGCGGTTGTCTGACTAGAGCGGTCAATTATAAGGTCATCCTGCGGCCGCGTCAGGCCGCTGCGACAATCCATAGAAAATACGTCACAAGCTTGACCCAATGCCAGACTTGCCTCGATGAGATCAGATTGAAGCCGAGATAAAACCCTCAGGCGTGGTGTCAAGGGACAATAAGAGGAGAGACCGTGGCGCAGCGGATCGATAGAGTGCAGCAGGAGCAAAGGGAAGAGGCGCCGTTTCGGCGCATCGACGGCGATTGGAGCCGAGGTCTCTTGATCCTTTGCGATCACGCCGAGAATCGATTCCCTTCGCCTTCCGGCATGCTTGGCCTGACGCCTGAGGATCTCAGCCGGCATATCGCCTACGACATCGGTGCGGCGGGCGTCGCGGAGCGGCTGGCGCAAGCGCTCGGGGTGCCGGCCCTGCTGACGCGGTTCTCGCGGCTCCTGATCGATCCCAATCGTGATGTCGACGATCCGACACTTGTCATGCAGCTTTCCGATGGACGCATCGTGCCCGGCAATGCCGGGATCGAGCAGACAGAGATCGATGCGCGAATCGCCCGATACTATGTCCCCTATCATCATGCCATCGATGTTGCCATCGACACCGCAATCGCGGCGGGCAAGCCACCCGCGCTGCTCGCGATCCACAGCTTCACGCAAGCCTGGAAGAGCGTGCCGAGGCCCTGGCACGTGGCGGTGCTGTGGGACAAGGACCCGCGGTTTCCGTGCCCGCTGCTGGAAGGCTTGCGGGCGATGCCGGACATCGTCGTGGGGGACAATGTTCCTTATTCGGGCCAGCTGCTGGGCGACACGCTTTACCGGCATGGCACGTCGCGCGGTCTCGCCCATGCGCTGGTCGAAATCAGGCAAGATCTGATCATGTCGGCCGAGGGCCAGGTGGAATGGGCGGAGCGGTTGGCGGCGGTGATGCGGCAGGTGCTCGCGGCGGCAGAGCCGCGGCTGCATGCCATCGAGCATCACGGCTCCAATGCCGATTCGTGCCATGGCTCTGGATAAGCTGGATAAGACCTCTCGCCACGTTGCCTTTTCCCGGTGGGCTTGCGTAAGCTCCCGCCAGTTCCATCACAGATTCGAGGTCCGACCGTGCCGCTCCAGACATCAGCTAAAGACCAGCTTCGCGCCATTATCGCCCGCATCGAGCGGCTCGAGGAGGAGAAGGCCGCTCTCTCCGCCGACCTGCGCGAGGTCTATGCCGAGGCCAAGGGCAACGGTTTCGACGTCAAGGCGCTGAGGGCGGTGGTCCGTATCCGCAAGCAGGACGAGAACAAGCGGCGAGAGGAAGAGGCCGTGCTCGAGACCTATCTCCACGCTCTGGGCATGGCGACCGAGGCGGAGGCCGCCTAGCGCCGCGCCGGCTCTGGGGCGCGGACAAGCTGCACTACGCGGAGGGCGCTGGGGCTTAGCGATCGGCCTGGGCGAGGCGGGTCGGAGCAGGGGGCTCCAACTCGGCGTAGACATCGCGCACGGCGTGGCCGCTAAAGCGCTGGGCGGCGGCCAGACCTTGATAGTTCGAATTGGCGCGGAAGGTCGCGGCCAGCGGCCGGTCCATGTCCTCGAACAGATAAGAGAGATCGTGTTGCTCGGGCCGGGAGAGGCTCGCCGCGGCGTGATTATAGCTCACCGACATGTCGGTCATCAGGCTTGCGATCTCGAAGGGCACGTAGCTCAGCTCGTCGGGATGGTCGTCGTCGACCTCAGGCGCGCCGACCACCTCGGCGCTCTGGTAGAACGGAAAACCGGTAGCCTCACCCAAATCCGCCTCGGGCTCATATCGTGGCAAACCGCCGAGGCTCGCATAGACGAAGGGCCTGTGGGCCGGCAGCCGCGCGGCCTGCTGCGAAGGCGCGCCAGCCATTGCCGGCGACGGCGCGGGCTCGGGCGTATAGGAGGCAAGGATCGGCCGCAGCGTGCCCGCGGCCTCGGCTACGACGGCAGGCTGGGACCGGGGTTTCGGCGTTGGTGCCGGCACCGCCGCCGCGACCAGCGTCTTGCTCGGCACTTTCCCCTTGGCGAGGGCAATCTGATAGTCGCGCGGCGTGATCGGCTTCCCGTCGGTCGGCAGATATTTGGTCTGTCCGCTGGGGAAGAGCGCCGCGAGCTCGAGCCGCGCGATGCGAGGCCACATGCGTACGCGGCCGGTGTCGACATGGACGAAGGGCACACCCGAGGTCGGATAGTAGCCGACGCCGCCCCATTCCTGCACCAGGGCGGAATTACGCAGCTCCTTTACCGGAATGTCCGGGAAGCTGATATCGGCGGCCTTGCCCAGAATGTGCTGGCTGCGCTTGGCCTGGCCGCCGCCGCGCTTGCGCATGGATTCATTGGTGGCGGAGCTGCGGTAAGCGGAGATGAGATGGACCGGCTTCTTGGAGCCAAGCTGCTGGTGCAGGGTCCAGATGTGATCAATCAGCTCGGGGTCCATCTCCCGTGAGGCGTCGCGGCGCCAGTCGCGCATAAAGTGATTGAGCTGCTTCAGGGCGTCGGCATCGTAGCGGCCGTCCTTCTTGAAGGTGACGGTCAGGTTCTCCTTGGTGTGGATATTGAACAGCGACAGCGTGCGGCTTTCGCCGGCGGCGCTCGCCGGTTGGGCGGCGGGCCAAAGCCAAGCACCGGCGAGTATAATCGCCAGGCCCGCGCCAAGCATGGCGCGACTTGCAACAATCCCCCGGACAGCCATCCCCGCGCTTCGCGCCTTTCCCTCAGACCGGCTTCGATCCGCCGGTTTCAATCTTGAGCCCCCGTCCGGCCCAAGCCCCATAACCGGCCATTCCGCGAGGACGCCGGTTAAGCAACAGTATTGGGCTAAATGGGGGAAAAAAAAGGCAAAAAAGCACAATCGTACCCGGAATCCCCAGGCACGGTTAACGTTACCCTAAAGCGCGGAGGGCCCGGCTCAGAGCCTCAAGGCGCCCGCCATGCGGGCGTCGTGGCCATAAAGGTCACCGAAGGTCGACATCGAGCCGTCAGCGTTCACCCAGAGGGTAAAATAGGTGATGTAGACCGGGATTTTCTGCCGCAGGGGAATCTGCTGGTCGTAGCCGTTCTGGATGGCCGAGGCGATCCGGCCGGAGGTCCAGCCCTGGTCCTGCTTCAGCAGCGCCAGCGCCAGCTGGTCGGGGTTCTGCACCCGCATGCAGCCATGGCTCTCGGCCCGGACCGGTTTGGCGAACAGGAACTTCTGCGGCGTGTCGTGCATGTACACGTCGTGCTTGTTCGGAAACAGGAATTTGACGTTGCCGAGCACATTATCCGGCCCCGGCGGCTGATAGATTCTGAGGCTGCGAATGTCGATCCGGTTCCAATCGATCCTGGACGGGTCGACCTCGCGCCCACCGACATTGATGCGCAGATTATGGCGCTGAAGCACGGCCGTGTTCCAGCCGCCGCCACCGAACCAGCCGCCTTCCTCGCGGATATAGGGGCGAATTTCCTCGGTCTTGATCGAGTTCGGCATGTTCCAATAGGGATTGAACACGATCGTCTGCATCTCGTTGGAGAAGACGGGCGTCTGCTTGTCGGGCTTGCCGACCACGACTCTGGCGGTGTGCACGGGCTTACCCTCGCCCATGACCCGCAGCATGAATTCGGGAACATTCACGGTGACGTAGAACTGCCCAAGATCGTGCGGCAGCCAGCGCCAGCGTTCCATGTTGAGCAGGATGAGCCGCGTTCGCGCCGGGCTTGCGGCCGCGTGATGCTGCTGATTGAGCAGCCGCCGCGTGCCGGGTCCGACCACACCGTCGGGCATGGCGCCATGGGTTGCCTGGTAGCCCCTCACGGCCGCCGCCAGCGATTCATCGAACAGGGTGTCCTTCGCGCCACCCTCGGAGGGGAGCTCAAGCCGCTTTCGCAGCAGGGCGACCTGGTCGTCCTCCATGCCGATCCTGAGCATGGGGCCATCGGGGATCCTGACCACGTCCTTGGTCACGCTACCGCCCCGCGCTTCGATCAGGGCCTGGCGTAGTGCCTCGAATTGGGGCTGGTCGGGCTGGAAGCTCCGCAAATAGCCCGCCGGGTTTGAGCGGATGGCGATCGATTCAATCACCTCCAGCGGATCTGGCAGCGCCAGGGTCGGATCGAGATTAGCGCTGAGGCGCGTGGGCTCGATGCGGCCGCCGCGGGCGTCGCGGGCATAGCCGAGCACGGCGAAGCTGATTTTGATCTCGGCATCGGCGAGCGATTTGGCGTCGGCATTGCCACTATCGCCGCTGCCTGTCTTCGGCAGAGGATAATCGGCCGAGCGCAAGCCGTAATCGTCAGCTTGCGCGATCTCCTCCATCACGGCCTTGCCGCGATCGGTGAAGCCGTTCTCGTCGACCCAGAGCAAGCGATTCTCTGGCGCCGAGTAATATTCCACGAGCGCGCCTTGCTCGTCCTTTCTCGCCTCGCTTTTGGCGGTGAATTTCTCCGACAGCCGCTCCTGGATGGCGATGCGGATCGTCTCCGAATTGCCGATCAAAGCGTCTGGGGCGTCTGGCTCCGCCGCATAGGCCGGCAAAGTCACCGGTGCGGCCAGGAACATGGCGAAGGCGATACAAAAAACTGGCCTCATTGATCTGTCCCCTCCAGCCGAACGGTCCCCTCTGATTCGGCAGAAAATAGCAAGAATCTGAAACCTAACCGGGGAGACTCCGCTTGGCCATAGTGCGGTGCGGAATGAATTTCCTCCGGTCCTGCTTTTTTCGCGAGTGTGGCTTTCGTGTCAGAATCCTCGCTCAACGCGTTAGCTGGCTCGCGCTTCCAACCCAATCTCGCGCATCTTCCGGTAGAGGGTCGAACGTCCGATGCCGAGCCTCTTGGCGATCTCCGTCATTCGGCCCCGATAGCGGCCAAAGGCGAGCCTGATCATGTCGGCCTCGACATCTTCGAGCGAACGGATGTCGCCGCCCTCGCTCAAGGCGGGGATGCCAACGGCGTCGCGTCCGTTGAGGGAGGGCAGGTGGATTGTCGCCGGGGCATGCGGGGACTCACCCAACATCACCGGTCCATCGATACGCGGAGCCACGGTCCTCGGCGCCGGCGCGGGCGGCACGCTCACACGATAGCCTTCGACATGGGCCGCGATCTGCGGGAATTCGTTGACGGAAAGCAGCGGCTGCTCGGCCAGAACGACGGCACGGAACACTGCATTTTCGAGCTGGCGGATATTGCCGGGCCAGGAATAGCTCACGAGCATGGCATGGGCTTCCGGCTCGATGCCATCGATCCGCTTTCTCTCCTCCGCGGCGAAGCGGGCGATGAAGTGGCGCATGAGTTCGGGCACGTCTCCCAGCCGGTCGCGCAAGGGAGGGACCCAAATCGGAAAGACGTTGAGCCGGTAATAGAGGTCCTCACGGAAGCGGCCTTCCTGCACGAGATGAATCAGGTTCTGGTTGGTCGCGGCGATCAGCCGGAAATCGGCCTTGACCGGGCTCTTGGCGCCGACCGGGGTGATCTCGCCATCTTGCAGCGCCTGGAGCAGCTTGGCTTGAGCCTCGAGCGGCAGCTCGCCGATCTCGTCCAGGAATAGCGTGCCGCGGTCGGCTTCGACGAATTTGCCCACCTGGCGCTCAGCGGCGCCGGGAAACGAGCCCTTCTCATGGCCGAACAGGATGCTGTCCGTCTGAGTCTCGGGGATAGCGCCGCAATTCACGGTGACGAAGGGCCTGCCCGAACGGGAGCTCTCGCCTTGGATGGCGCGCGCGATCAACTCCTTGCCGACGCCGCCTTCGCCTTCGACCAGGACCGGGATGCCGGATTTAGCGGCTCGCCGGCCAAGGGCGACGACCCGGCTCATGGTCTCGCTCCCCGCGATCAGATCGGCAAAATCGAGCTCGCCGCGAGCAGCGGCCTTGATGCGGCTGATCTCGCCCTCCAGGGCTTCGATCCTGAAGGCGTTCTTGATGGAAACCTCAAGACGCTCGGGGATCACCGGCTTAACCACGAAGTCGACGGCGCCGGCCCGCATGGCGGCGATGGCGCTGTCGATGGTGACATTGGCGGTGAGCACGATGGCCCGTGGCTTTCGCGGCAAGGACCGCATGGCGGCAAGCACGGCCATGCCGTCGGAGCCGGGCATCGCGAGGTCGAGCAGGATCAGTCCGATCTCGCCGGACTCGTCGGCTTTGAGGGCCGCAAGGGCCTTGTCGCCGCTTTCGGCCCCGACCACGGCGTGGCCCAAGCGCTTGATCGTCTCTTGGAGAATACGGCGCTGAACAGGGTCGTCGTCGACGACCAGAACACGTTTTGCCATGACGCAATACTCGCTACGGTTACGCTTGCGGCCCGGAAAGGCGCCCCTCCGGCCAAAGCACGAAACACGGCCGGCCTGATGGTGCTTATGTGCCAAAATTGTGCAGTGGAAGGGTAAACATCGTCTTTATCGCAGTTCGATTTTGGTCAGGGGCGCCCTTGGCCGCCCCGCAAAATCGCCGTAAGAGCACTCTAGGCCCTAGCGCATATCGAGGAGGACGAACGGGACGCCAATGCAATTCAGATCAATCCATGGCTCGCCGGCTTACGCCGCGGCGGCACCCGCTCGCGGCAAGACAAAGCCCAAAAGCGACGAAGCGACGCCGAGGCACGAGCCCTTGCCCGAGTGGAATCTTGCGGATCTGTATGAGGGACCGGATGCGCCGGAGCTGAAGGCCGACCTCGAAACCTCCGAGCGCGCCGCCAGTTCGATGCAGGAGCATTACGCCGGCAAGCTCGCGGCGCTCGCCGACGGCGGCAAGGGCGGGGCGGCGCTGGCGCAGGCGGTGCGCGAGTTCGAAGTGCTGAACGACGTGCTCGGCCGCATCATCTCCTATGCGAGCCTGCTTTACGCCGCCGACACCTCCGACCCGGCGCGGCAGAAATTCTTCGGCGACATCCAGGAGAAAATCACCACCATCTCATCGAAGCTCCTGTTCTTTCCGCTTGAGCTCAACCGGCTCGATGACGACGTGCTGGAAAAGGCCATGGCCGATTCCGAGCTTGGGCATTACCGGCCTTGGCTCGAGGATTTGCGCAAAGAGAAGCCCTACCAGCTCGAGGACAGACTCGAACAGCTGTTCCATGAAAAGGCGGTCACCGGACGCGGCTCCTGGAACCGGCTGTTCAACGAGACCATGACCTCGCTCAGATTCGAGGTCGATGGCGAGAAACTGAGCCTGGAGCCGACCCTGAATCTGCTGCTCGACCCGGACGAGACCAAGCGCCGGCACGCGGCCGAGGCGCTGTCGCGTGTGTTCAAGGAGAATTTGCGGCTCTTCACCCTGATCACCAACACCCTTGCCAAGGACAAGGAGATTTCGGACCGCTGGCGCGGCTTCGTCGATGTCGCCGACTCCCGCCATCTCGCCAACCGGGTGGAGCGAGAGGTCGTCGATGCGCTGGTGAGTGCTGTGCGCGAGGCCTATCCGCGCTTGTCCCACCGCTATTACGCCCTCAAGGCGAAGTGGCTCGGCAAGGAGCGTCTGCCTTATTGGGACCGCAACGCGCCTCTGCCCGAGGAGCCCACCCAGAATATCGGCTGGGACCAGGCGAGATCGACGGTGCTCAAAGCCTACGGCGATTTCTCGCCGCGCATGGCCGACATCGCCGGCGACTTCTTCGCCAAGCGTTGGATCGATGCGCCGGTGCGCGAGGGCAAATCCCCTGGCGCCTTCTCGCATCCGACCGTGCCGAGCGCGCATCCCTACATTCTGCTCAACTATCAGGGCAAGCCGCGGGACGTGATGACGCTGGCGCATGAGCTCGGTCACGGCGTGCATCAGGTGCTCGCCAACGCGCAAGGCCCGTTGATGGCGCCGACGCCGTTGACGCTGGCCGAGACCGCGAGCGTGTTCGGGGAGATGCTGACCTTCCGCGCGCTGCTCGATCAGGCGCCGAGCAAGCGCGAGCGGCGGGCGCTGCTCGCGGCCAAGGTCGAGGACATGATCAACACCGTGGTGCGCCAGATCGCTTTCTACAGTTTCGAGCGCAAGGTGCATATCGAGCGGCGCGAGGGTGAGCTGACGTCGGAACGCTTGGGCGAGATCTGGCTCGAAGTGCAGAGAGAAAGCCTGGGTCCGGCGATCGACCTGAAGACGGGCTATGAGAATTTCTGGTCCTACATCCCGCATTTCGTCCACTCGCCGTTCTACGTTTACGCCTATGCCTTCGGCGATTGCCTGGTGAACTCGCTCTATGCCGTCTACGAGAAGGCCGATAAGGGCTTCGCCGACCGCTATCTCGATATGCTGGCGGCCGGTGGCACCAAGCATCACAAGGAGCTGCTGAAGCCGTTCGGGCTCGACGCCTCCGACCCTCAATTCTGGTCGATGGGCCTCAAGGTGATCGAAGGCCTGATAGACGAGCTCGAGGCCATGGATGCCGGAAGCTGATCCCTGGTCCGCGGCGCAAGTCGGGTCCGTCGTTACCGCCGTACCGGCCGGTCTGTGGCTCGCGGCACTGCTGTTCGCCGGCATCGCCATATGGCGCAGCCCGGAGCCGGTCTCGTTCCGGCTCATCGCCGACAGATTGCTGCGCTACCTGTTCCTGCTCCCGTTGGGAGTCCAGGGCATCTGGGCTTTTCTGGGTCATGTGTTCCTGCCGGAAGAGGCCGCGAGCGCGATCGGCTGGGCGCCGAGCCCGTTCCAATATGAGGTGGGAGTCGCCAATCTCGGGCTCGGGCTTGCCAGCTTCTACGCCGCGTTCAAGGGGTTCGAGGCGCGGGCGGCGACGGCGATTGCAGCATCCTGCTTCCTGGCCGGCGCCGGGTTCGGGCATCTCCTGGACATCATGGCCGGCGACAATCTCGCACCCGGTAATGCGGGCCCGATCCTCATCACCGATTTTCTCACCCCGATCGCAATCCTCGTGCTGCTGATCCTCAGTCCGCGTCAGCCGGAGCTGAAGGCGGCGGTCAAATCGCAGGCGGCGGAGCCGAGTTTGGCCGGCCGCATCGAGGAGGCGATGAAGGAGGCCGAGAAGGAGGTTGAGAAAGAGGCCGAGACGGAGGCGTCGGAGGAGGAGCCGCCGACCCGGCTCGAGGACGAGCTCGAACACGCGCGCAAAGCCATGCGCGAGGCGCTCAATTCGGGGCCGAAGCAGGAGGTCCTGCCGCCGGACGAGCCTCCGGCGCGGCCTGGCAAGGGGTCGCGCAGCCGCCGCAAGGGCGCGGCCGATATTTCGGACAGCTGAGGCGGGAAGGAGGCTGGCGGCACGGTCAGTGCTTGGCAAACACTTCCGTGGTGCCGTCCTTCTTCACCAGCAGCACGTCATAGGGCTCGGTCACCGCGCCTTGCTCCATGCCGGGCGAGCCGATGGGCATGCCCGGCACCGCAAGGCCGACGGCCTCGGGCCGCTCGGCCACGAGGCGCTTGATGTCGGATCCGGGCACATGGCCCTCAATGACATAACCGTCGATCTTCGCGGTGTGGCAGGAGGCGAGCTTGTCGGGGATCCCGGCTTGGCGTTTCAGCGCGGCGAGCGTGCCGGAATTGGCGCCATTAACCTTCACCTCGAAACCGTTGGCCTCAAGATGTTTGACCCAATTGACGCAGCATTCGCAGGTGGCCGACTTCCACACCTCGATCGGTGGCGTGCTGCTGTCGGCGGCGGCGGGCGCGGCCCATAGCAGGGCGATTGCCAGCCAGGACAGAGTTCTTAAGGCCATGGCATGATCCTCCGCTGCCGAGCATGACCGGCTAGAACCGCCGCATCAATTGACGAATGCGTCATTGCCGTCCACGGCGCTGCCCCTGGCAATTTCGCTTGGCCGCCCTAACTTTGAGGTTCAACCCGTCAATCGGACCCTCCATGACCGCTGACAAGGAACGCAACCGCCTTTCTGCCCGCGTGCAGCGCTATGGCAGGGTCGGCGCCAATGTCGGGGGTGTCGCCGCGCGCATTGCCAGCCGCCGCCTGTTCGGCTTCGATTCCGATCGCGACCAGGAGGCCGCTGCCCTCGCCGCCGCGCTTGGCGGGCTCAAAGGCCCGATCATGAAGGTGGCGCAGCTGCTCGCCACGATTCCGGAGGCGTTGCCGGCCGAATATGCGGCTGAGCTCGGTCAGTTGCAGAGCCAGGCGCCGTCGATGGGCTGGCCCTTCGTGCGCCGGCGCATGGCGGCTGAGCTTGGGGCCGATTGGGAGGCGAGGTTCGCCAGCTTCGAGCGCGAAGCCGCGGCGTCGGCCTCGCTCGGGCAGGTGCATCGGGCGCGCGGCCATGACGGCAGGAATCTGGCGGCGAAGCTGCAATATCCGGACATGCAGTCGGCGGTCGAGGCCGACCTGAAGCAACTCAGCTTGCTGTTCTCGATCCATCGCCGCATGCGGCCGGCGATCGAGACTTCGGAGATGATGCAGGAAATCGCGGCGCGGCTCCGGGAGGAACTCGACTACGGATTGGAGGCGAGGCATACGCGCCTCTACGGCCTGATCTTCGCCGGCGATCCCTTGATCCGCGTGCCGGAGGTCGTGCCGGAGCTATCGACCCAGAGGCTGCTCACCATGACCTGGCTCGAAGGGCGCCGGCTGCTCGATTATGCCGACCGCTCGCTTGAGGAGCGCAACAGAGTGGCGCGCGCCATGTTCCGCGCCTGGTGGTATCCGTTCAGCCATTACGGCGTCATTCACGGCGACCCGCATCTCGGCAATTACACCGTGTTCGAGGACGGAGAGGGGAGGGCGGCCGGCATCAACCTGCTCGACTATGGCTGCATGCGCTCATTCGCGCCGAAATTCATTCAAGGGGTGATCGACCTTTATCGCGGGCTGCTCACCAATGACCGCGCCCTCGTGGTGAATGCCTATGAGACTTGGGGCTTTGCCGGGCTCTCCAACGAGCTGATTGACATTCTGAACATCTGGGCCGGCTTCATCTACGGACCCATGCTCGATGACCGCGTCCGCACCATCGCCGACGAGCAATCGCCCGGCATGTATGGCCGGCGGGAAGCCTTCAAGGTGCATCAGGGCCTGCGCGACAAGGGCCCGGTCAAGGTGCCGCGCGAGTTCGTATTCATGGATCGCGCCGCGATCGGCCTTGGCGGGGTGTTCCTGCATCTCAAGGCGGAGCTGAACTTTCACCGCCTGTTCGACGACACCATCACCGATTTCGACCTCACCCAAGTGGCGCAGCGGCAAAAGGAAACGTTCACCGCCGCCGGGGTGCCATTGCCCGAGGCTTCGCCCTAGCGAATGACTGCTCCAGCAAGACCTTCAATCACCGGCACTCCGCGACGGTGCTCTTGCAGGAGTTTGGCGGCGCGGTGCCGCTCTGGCAGAATCTGACGGCATTCTGCTTGGCTTGCTCCTGGCTGCCGCCACCGCCCGCGGCGAACCAATAGCCGCCGGCGCGGCTTTCGGCGAAAGAGACGCATCGGTCGGTGGTGGTCCAGAACACCTTGCAGCCGGCACCAGCGCCGCCGCAGCCATTGGTCGCCAGATCGCGGGCAACCTGCTCGGTGGCCCAATGCGCGCCATAGCCCTAATTGCCGCGTTCATTCGAGGCGAAGGCCGACCACTCTCCGCGCTGGTTCTGCCCCGCGTCCGCGGGTCCAGCCGGCACTGGCACGCTTTGCGGTTTCGTCGAGCCTCCTTGCTTCTTCTGCGGGCAGCTTTGCAGCACATTCGCGGCAAGCACGCCAGGGGTCTTGACGTTCCAATTGCCAGGCGGCGAGTAGCGGCACACCCAGAAGTTTCTCCCGCCGCACAGCGCCACACCGCAGCCGAGCTGCGTGCTGTTCTTCCAGACGAGCTGAGTAAAATGGGCGACGTCGTTGGAGTAGACTGGGTTGGCAAAATCATATTTCTGGATCTCGTTGTACCACCAGTCGACCGCGCTCGTTGACGTCGTCCGCGTCCCCCAATACAAATTCTCGCCATAGCCGTTCGCGTCCTTCCAGGCGCCCGGTGAATGGGCAAAGCGATCCTTGTTGTCAGGTTCCGGCGTGCAGGCATTGGCCCAGTCTTGCGCTCCCTTCGCCAGTTGAGGCGACCAGGACAGCGCCGGCGCGCAATGCCTCGCGCGATAAGCGTTGGTGGCGGTGAGCATCGCGGTGAAGTCTGAGGAGAGTCCGGGGTCGCTGATACACTCCGGCGCTAGGCCGCATTTCACGCAGCGGTTGCCCTGTTCCATCTCGATGCAGGCCTCACACTGACCGGTGCAAGTGACGGTTGGCGCTGACGCCTTGACCGCCATCGCGGCGCCGGAGGACGCCGCCAACAGCAAGCTGCCCAGAACAAGCTTCGCAAAAATGAGATGGAACCCGCGGGGAAAAGTGCAAAGAGGCATGGACATGGAGCGACCCTCGCTGTTGAGCGAAACCGTATGCGCTGCCACCAAGGATTTCGACGCACCCCGCTTCAAGCCTGAGGACGACCGCGTCTCGCGGCGAACCGAAGCCCTGATGATC
>JBAUEK010000061.1:0-2976 GCA_049678565.1 Methyloceanibacter sp.
AGGCGTTCCGCCAGGAGCACAAGGACATCGTGGTGAAGCCGCTCTATGGGAATGGCGGTGCGGCGGTGTTCCATATTCCTCCCGGCGACACCAATCTCAACTCGCTGATCGAACTGCTCGGCATCACCTTCCGCGAGCCGATCATGGTGCAGCGCTATCTGCCTTCGGTGCGCGAAGGCGACAAGCGCATCATCCTCGTCGACGGCGAGATCGCCGGCGCCATCAATCGCGTGCCTGCCGCCGACGAGACCCGCTCCAATCTGCATGTTGGCGGCAAGGCCGAGCCCCTCGAACTGACGGCGCGCGACCGCGAGATCTGCGCGCGGCTACGGCCGGAGCTGAAAAAGCGCGGGCTGATCTTCGTCGGCATCGACGTGATCGGCGACTATCTCACCGAGATCAACGTCACCTCGCCCACCGGCATCCGCCAGGTGGCGCAATTCGGCGGGGCGGACATCGCCGCCATGATCTGGGACGCGGTGGAGAGGAAGGTGGCGAAGGAGCGAAGCCGATGACGAAGGACAGCAAAAAGCTCGGCGAGGTGTTCGACGCCCATGTCGCGGCCGAGTTCCAGACGCG
Organism: Methyloceanibacter sp.; assembly: GCA_049678565.1. Classification (GTDB taxonomy): domain Bacteria; phylum Pseudomonadota; class Alphaproteobacteria; order Rhizobiales; family Methyloligellaceae; genus Methyloceanibacter. The sequence goes on from JBAUEK010000061.1 coordinate 580, forward strand.
CGACATCGAGGCGACCATGGCGACCATGGCCGCCACGCCCCATGTCACCCACATTCCGACCATGACCGGAGGCCACGGCCATGACGATGTGCGCCGCTTCTACGAGACCTGGTTCATCGGCCGTTGGCCGGAGGACCTCGAGGTCAGCCAAGTGTCGCGCACCATCGGCGAGACGCAGGTGGTGGACGAGGTAATCATCTCGTTCACCCATGATCGCGAGATGCCAGCCCTGCTCCCGGGCATCAAGCCGACCGGGCGCAAGGTGGTGGTCCCCTTCGTCGTCGTGGTCGGCTTCGAGGACGACAAGATCGCCTTTGAGCGCATCTATTGGGACCAGGCGTCGCTGCTGGTGCAGCTCGGGCTGCTGGACCAGGGCACGCTGCCGGTGACCGGGGCCGAGCAGGCGGCGCGGCTGCTCGATCCTGAGCTGCCCTCCAACACCCTGATCCCCAAAGTCTAGCGTGAATGTTCGCTGATTGTTCTTGAAGCCGGATTGTATCGCGGCTAGATTGGAACTCAAGGCTGTAGAGTCACGTCTGAGCGGGGGCTGGAGCGATGTTCGCGCGGGTTACCACCGTCGCCTTCGAGGGGATCGAGGCCCGCGCCGTCGATGTGCAGGTGCAGATCGGGCCCGGTTTGCCCGCTTTCACCATCGTCGGCTTGCCCGACAAGGCCGTGGCCGAGAGCCGGGAGCGCGTACGCGGCGCGCTCAACGCTATCGGGCTGGCGCTGCCGCCAAAGCGCATCAACGTCAATCTGGCGCCTGCCGATCTGCCGAAGGAAGGCAGCCACTACGATCTCCCCATCGCACTCGGGCTGATGGCCGCGGTCGGCGCCGTGGCGCATGACGCCATCGAGAGCTATTGCGTGTTGGGCGAGCTGGCGCTTGACGGCTCGATCGCCGCCGTCGCCGGCGCCCTTCCCGCCGCGATCGGAGCCAATGCGATCGGCAAGGGCCTGATCCTGCCCGCAAGCCTCGGGCGCGGAAGCCGCCTGGGCCGCGTCCGACATGTCGATTTTGGCGCCAACCAACCTGCTCGTGCTCGTCAATCACTTCAAGGGCCTGCAAACCTTGAAGCGGCCACAGCCGACGCCGGACCCCGGCGCCGAGGCGATGCCGGATCTCAAGGACATCAAGGGTCAGGAAACAGCCAAGCGCGCGCTCGAAGTGGCTGCCGCCGGCGGCCACAATCTGTTGATGATCGGCCCACCGGGCGCCGGCAAGTCGATGCTGGCGAAACGGCTGCCATCGCTGCTGCCGCCGCTCGAGCCGGCCGAGATGCTGGAAGTGAGCATGATCAGGAGCCTCGCCGGCGATCTTGCCGGCGGCCGCATCGGCAGGACCAGGCCGTTCCGCAGCCCCCATCATTCGGCCAGCATGGCGGCGCTCGTCGGTGGCGGCACGCGCCCGCGGCCGGGAGAGGTGGCGCTCGCCCATCTCGGCGTGCTGTTCCTGGACGAGCTGCCGGAATTCGCGGCCCAAGTCCTCGACGCGCTGCGCCAGCCGCTCGAGGCGGGAGAGACCGTGATCGCGCGCGCCAATCATCGCATCTCATACCCGTCGCGCATCCAGCTCGTGGCGGCGATGAATCCCTGCCGCTGCGGCCGTGCCGGCGAGCCGGGCTATGCCTGCCGCCTGGGCCGGCTTTGCGCCGAGCGCTACCAAGCGCGCATCTCGGGCCCGCTGCTCGACCGCATCGATCTGCAGATCGAGGTGCCGGCGGTCTCGGCCGCCGATCTGGTGCTGCCGGCGGCGTCGGAAGGCAGCAGCGAGGTGCGCGCGCGGGTGACCGCGGCGCGGCGCATCCAGCTGCAGCGGTTCCAAGCGCTCAACCATCCAAAAGCCCGGACCAATGCCGATTGCGACGGGAGCCTGCTTGAGGAGATCGCGGCCCCCGATCACAGCGGGCGCAGTTTGTTGCGCGAGGCCGCCGACACCTTGGGCTTGAGCGCGCGCGGTTATCACCGCACGCTTCGCGTCGCCCGCACCCTCGCCGATCTCGATGGCGAGGACGGCGTGGCGCGCATCCATATCGCCGAAGCTCTGAGCTATCGCGGCGAGACGCTCCGCCGCGCGCAAGCCGCGGCGTGACGCGTTCACCTTTCGCTTCACGGCCGCGGGAAATCATGGGCAATGAAGCCGGATGGCTAGGGCCTTGGACCAAAACCAAAAATATGCCGAGCGCGCGCGCCCCTATCAGAAGCCCCAGCGACGCCTTCGGCCCGACTCTATCCCCAGACTGTCACACAGGATTCGAATTGGTTTGCTAACCGGGCTTGGTTGTGGCCGAATCGGGCCACCGCGCGTGGAGTTGCATCAGCTTGTGGGTGCCTGGCGGCGTCTCTCCTCACACCGAGCCGGTAAGACATGTCAATGAAATTGACCCCTGGGCGCAT
>JBAUEK010000062.1:0-3376 GCA_049678565.1 Methyloceanibacter sp.
GGCAAGCCGGAGATACAGGTCGTCGCCAAGCCTTATCCGACCAATTTCGGCGATCTCGCCGAGCCCGGCGCGACCGACTATTCGCGCTTGACCCTGACCATACCGGTGTCGAGGCCGGTCGTGGCGATGACGATCAAGACCTTCGTGCCGATCAGTTTGATCGTCGTCTGCGCGGCGCTCGTATTCTTCGTGCGGCCGCGTTATGTCGAGGCGCGCATCGGGCTCGGCATCACCGCGCTGCTGACCTTGGTTGCGCTCCAGTTGACCTCGAGCGCTAGCCTTCCCGACGTCGACTATCTGATGATGATCGATAAGGTCTATCTGCTCGCCTATCTGTTCATCATCGCCTCGCTGATGCGCGTCGTCGCCACCTCATGGGGAAGCGCCGAGGAGAGCACCGAAATCGCAATTTCGCACGCCGACCGGAAATGGGTCGCGGCATTGATCGGGATCTATGTCATGGCCAATGCGGCCGTGGCCTGGTCGGCCCTGATCATGGCCTAGCCGCGCTCGTGGCTCAGGCCCCGCACCGCCAAACGGTCCGCCGCGTCATCCCTGTTTGAGGCGAATGCCGAAGACGGAGATCGTGCCCTTGCCTTTGACCTCGAGCGCCCCGAGCGACTCGGCCTCGAAATCGGAGGACACTTGCTCCCAGACGTCCTTCGTCACCGCGACCACACCGGGCTTCGACTGATCGGCCATGCGTGAGGCGACATTGACGGTGTCGCCCCAAATGTCGAACTGGTAGCGCTCCTGTCCGACCACGCCGGCGACAACAGGACCGGCGTGAACGCCGACCCGCACCTCCCATCCGAGACGTGCGTCGATCAAGGTCGACGCCATTTCGAGGCCGCAGCGAACGGCCGAGCCGATCGGATCCTTGATTTCCTGCAGAAGCCCCCCGGCCGCCATGAACCCGTCGCCGATGGTCTTGATCTTCTCCAGACCGTGGTTCGCCGTGATCCGCTCGAAAATCACGAACAGCGCGTCGAGCCGTGACACCACGTCCTCGGGCTCGTGCTCGTCGCAATAGGCGGTGAAATTGGTCACGTCGCAAAACAGCACGGCGACGTTCTCGTATCGCCGGGGAATCACGGTGCCGATGCTGCGAATCTCGTCGGCGGCCTTCTTCGGCAGCAAGGCATGCAAGAGTTCGTCGGCCTGATTCTGCGCATCGCGCGCTTGCGCCAGCGCGGCTCGCAGGGCGAGTTGGGTCTTGACCCGCGCGAGCACGAGTGGTCCGGAGAACGGTTTGTGGATGTAGTCCACCGCCCCGACCTCAAATCCATTCTCCTCGTCCACGGCATTGGTCTTCGCCGTGAGGAAAATGACCGGAATGTCGCGGGTCACGGGATTGGCCTTGAGACGGCTGCACACCTCGTAGCCGTCCATTCCCGGCATCATCACATCCAGCAGGATCAGATCGGGCTTATCCGAGGCGTTCGCGAGCACCAATGCCTTCTCGCCATTGGTCGCGACCTTCGTCCTGTACGAGCCCTTCAGCAAGCCGGAGATCACCCCGACATTGGTGGGGGTATCGTCGACGATCAAGACCAGGCTGGTGTTGGATGTATGCGTCATTTGAGGCTCAGGGACAGGCGGTCGGCGATGCCCGACAGGCATTTCAGCGCCGCTTCGAAGTTGAAATCGCCGACGAACTCGCTGAGGGCTTCGATCTCCGTTCCGGTCAGCACCCGGGACAAATCGGGCCGGGCGTCGATGATGAAATCGGACGCCTCGCCATCGTCGTTCTCAAGCAACTGTTTCAGCCGGGTCAAGGCCTCGACCACGGTTGCGGGATCGGCCGAGGGAGCGCCGCCACCGTTGGCTTTGACGTCTTCGGGGAGCGCGGTGCGGATGGCCCCGACCGCCGCGGCGAGGACACCGGACAAGCCGGTGAGGGCGTGGTCGATCCCCTGTCCGGCTTTGACCGCGGTCTCCACCTTTGCCGCCGCTTCCGAAAGCGCCATGGCGCCGAGAGTCCCGGCAGCCCCTTTCAGCGAATGCGCGGTTCGCTCCGCCGTCGCCGCGTCTCCCATCGACAGCGCCGTCCGAATGACGTCGACGGCGCCAGCTTGCTGCTGCGCGAATCTGCGCAACAGCGTTTCATAGCGCTTGCGGTTGCCACCGGTCCGCTTCAGGGCCGATTTGGCGTCGATCCCGTCAATGTCGAGCGGTAGAGCGTCGGAACGGGCCCCCGCATCCGATGGTTGCGCCCCGGTCGCCCGCTTCGTGGTCGCCGCGCCGTCGCCCTCGGGGCGTCTGATCCAGCGCAGCAAGACGCCGAACAATTGGTCCGGATCGATGGGCTTGGCGATATGATCGTTCATACCGGCTTCCAGGCACATTTCGCGGTCGGAGACCAGCGCGTTGGCGGTCATGGCGATGATCGGTAAAGTGTTGAAGCGGGGGTCGGACCTGATCACGCGCGTTGCTTCGATTCCATCCATCACCGGCATCTGCATATCCATCAGAACCACGTCGTAATCGTTCTCGCGCACCATCCGAACGGCCTCCGCGCCGTTCTCCGCCAAATCGAAGAACAGTTCGGCATCCTCAAGTTGTCCAATGGCGACTTCCTGGTTGATCTCGTTGTCCTCCACGAGCAAGACGCGGGCGCCGCGCGCCTGGTCGATGTCGAAGGATGGCCCGGCTTGCAGTGCCTCGCTGCCTTCCACCTCGGCGCCGAGAGCGACGATCGCGGTATCGAACAGGATGGAGGACGTCACCGGCTTGATGAGGACGTTCTCAAAGCCGCTCTCCTCGGCCTGCTTCAGCACATCCTCGCGCCCATAGGCGGTGACCATCACCAGATGAGGCGCGGTGTCGAGCTCAGGCAACGCTATGATCCGCTTGCCGGTCTCGATGCCGTCGAGCCCGGGCATCTGCCAGTCGATGAAGACAATGTCGTAAGGTTCGCCGCGCTTGACCGCTTGCCGGACGAGCTCGATCCCTTCCTGCCCCGACGGCGCCTCATCCACGACGAAACTCAAATTGGCGAGCATGCCAGCCAGCACGCTGCGAGCCTGGGGATTATCGTCGACGATCAACACGCGTCTGCCGCGGAGATCCGACTGAAGCAGGCGTCGTCGGGGCATCATGGCGGCCTTGCCGAGGCGCGCGGTGAAGCTGAACGTGCTTCCCTTCCCGGGCTCGCTCGTGACCTCGATGGAACCCCCCATCAGCTCCGCCAACCGCTTGGAGATGGCGAGACCGAGCCCGGTGCCGCCATATTTGCGCGTGGTCGATACATCCGCCTGCTGGAACGCCTGGAACAGGCGTCCGATCTGCTCCTGGGTCAGGCCGATGCCGGTGTCGCGGACCGAGAACAGAATGAGCTGACTATCCTTGCTGTCCTCGAGCACTTGGGCCTTGA
>JBAUEK010000063.1:0-12186 GCA_049678565.1 Methyloceanibacter sp.
TCGGCCAACCTCATCGACGGGCGGGAGCTTGTTTTTCTATCCAGCCGGTTGGCGGCTTCCTTTAGCAGCTTGCCCCGCCTTTGGGAAGCTGAGCCTCACTCCCCCTCGCCATGGCGCCCGTCGCGGACTGCACCTTCATTTGCGCGCGCAGGCGCGGCACGGCAAAGCCCACGAAACTCTGCACCTTAGCCTGGGGCAGCCGGTCTTCCCGGTGCAGGATGCTGATCGGCATTGCCTCCGGCTCGAACGCCTCGAGGATCAAGCGCAAGGAGCCGTCGGCCAGATGCCGGGTGACCTGGTAGGAGAGTATGCGCGCGACGCCGAGCCCGGCCACGGCGGCGTCGATGGCGGCTTCGGCCATGTTTACCGTGAGCCGTGGATGCAACAAAACCTGCCGCTGCGCCTTGGGCCCGGCAAAGCTCCATCGTTCCGCGCTCGATAAAGCCGTCAAGCTGATGCAGTCGTGACGCGCGAGCTCCTGCGGCAAGGAGGGGACGCCGCGACGGGCCAGATAGTCGGGGCTCGCACAGGTGACGTAACGGATCGAGCCCACACGCGCCGCCATCAGCGAGGAGCTGGGGAGCGCTCCGATACGCAGCGACACATCGAGCCCTTCCTCGATCAGGTCGACGACGCGGTCGACGAGAAAGAGACGCGCGGTGACCCTCGGAAACGTGGCGAGGAACTCGGTCACGATCGGCAGCAAGTGCAGCCGGCCAAATACAATGGGCGCGGTCAAAGCGAGTTCCCCGGCGGGCTCCAGATGTCCCCCGGCCAGACGCAATTCCGCCGCCTCGAGCTCGGCGACGATACGGCGGCAGGAGTCGAGATAATCCCGGCCGGGCTCGGTCAGGGTCAGACGGCGCGTGGTGCGGGTGACGAGCCGCACCCCGACTTGCTCCTCCAGCGCCGACAGCTGGCGGCTGACCGTCGTCAACGGCATGCCAAGCCGGCGCCCGGCCGCGGACAGGCTGCCGGCCTCGACGATGGCGACGAAGACGTTAATGGCGGTAAGCCGGTCCATGAGATTGTTCCGTTTCTCGGAATTATACTTTGCAATCTTAGGCGATACTCTTTGAAAACGGAATAAGGCATCAAGGGCTTCCGGGACGCAGACAATGGGAGAGCCTGATGGCCAAGATGAAACTTTACGACTTCGAGCTGTCTGGGAATTGCTACAAGGTCCGCCTGCTCTGTTCGCTACTGGGACTGAAAATCGACGCAACGACCGTCGATCTTCTGGGTGGCGCCCACAAGAGAAGCCCCCTCATCGACCTCAACCCCTTCGGCCAGGTCCCAATTCTCGAGGACGGGGATGTCGTCCTCCGCGACTCGCAAGCCATCCTGGTTTATCTCGCGCGCAAGCATGGCGGCGAGGACTGGCTGCCGACGGACACCGCGAACCTGGCGCGTGTGGTCGAATGGCTCATGGTGGCCGAGAACGAGATCGCGCGCGGGCCGGCCGACGCCCGCCTCCACGGTAAATTCGGCTACAAGCTCGACATCGGCCTGGCGCGGGAAAAGGCCGCGCGCATCCTCGATCTCCTGGAAGCGCGTCTTGACGCCAACGACTGGCTCGTCCTCGACCGGCCGACCATCGCCGACGTCGCCTGCATGCCCTATGTCGCCCTCGCGCATGAAGGCGGCCTGTCGCTCGCACCCTGTCCGGCGGTCCAGGCCTGGATCGGACGCATCAAGGCGCTTCCTGGCTTCATCCCGATGCCGGGATTGTGACGGCTCGGCCGATGCCTGCTTCCTCCACCGACATCGCGTTTTCACCCTCGGTCAAGACCGTGCAGGAAAGCCGAGGCTCACGCCGCGGCTATGCCGGTCTCGAAGCCAAAGGCGGCTGGCCGACAACAGTGAACGCCGAGCTCGCCGGGCTCATCGCCGGAGTGCGGTCGTTCTATCTGGCGACGGCCAGCAAGGAGGCGCAGCCCTACATCCAGCATCGGGGCGGACCTCCGGGGTTCCTGCGCGTCTTGGACGGGAACACGCTCGCCTTCGCCGATTTCAGCGGCAACCGGCAATACATCACCACCGGAAATCTGGCGGAGAACCCGCGCGCCATGATCTTCATCATGGATTATATGAACCGCCACCGGGTGAAGCTCTGGGGAAGCGCGCGCGTGGTCGAGGACGACCCGGAGCTGATTGCGACGCTGCTGCCCGAGGGCTACAGAGCCCGAGCGGAGGCGGCGATCCTGTTCACCCTCAGCGCCTGGGACACGAACTGCCCGCAGCATATCCCGCAATTGCTCTTTTCCGAGGACGTTGCCGCCGCCATTGATACATTGAAGGCTCGCATCGAAGCGCTCGAGCGTGAGAATGCGGAGCTGCGCGCCACCATCTCCTAACTCCCGGAGTCGCCAAGAATGAGTACGCACCGCATTTATCCAAAGCGCCCGGGTTTCCGCCTCGGCATCTATGTGTTCAAGGACGCCGAGATCGTCGACTATGCTGCGCCTTACGGCGTGTTCTCCGTGGCGCGGAGATTCGACCCCGAGCTCGATGCCTTTCTCATCGCCGACGCCATGCGCCCGGTTCAGACCCAAGCCGGCTTCACCGTGCTGCCGAACTACAGCTTCCAGGACCGGCCGGACATGGATGCCTTTCTCATCCCCGGCGGCTTCGGCACGCGCCAGGAGATGCACAATGGGCGGCTTCAGGATTTCATTCGCGATCTGCCGGAGAAGACGCTGCTCACCAGCGTCTGCACCGGCTCCTGGATCTATGGCCTCATGGGGCTGCTCGATGGCAAACCCGCCACCAACCGCAAAGAGCCGGACCGGGTGGAAGCGTCGGGCGCGGGCAAGATTCCGATCGACCGGCTGGCCGAGATCGCGCCCAAGGTCCGCATCTCGCGGGCCCGCGTGGTCGATGCCGGGCGCTTCATCACCGCCGGCGGCATCGCCTCGGGCATGGAGATGGGCTTCCATTTGCTCCGCCGCGCCGGCTATGACGCGACGCTGATCGGCGAGGTCGCCCGCGTGATGGAATATGCCGCCGCCTACGACCTCTACAAAGACGACGTCGAATACGCGGTTGATTGATCGCTACCGCGAGCCGCGAAAGCCGGTAGCGAGGACGTAGATCTCCGGCGATTCCTTGCGGCTCGCCTTGGGCTTGACGTGGTGCACCTTGGCGAAGGACCGCTTCAACCTGGCCATCAGCTCCTGCCCCGCCCCACCTTGAAACACCTTGGCCAGGAAGGTGCCGCCGGGCGCGAGCAGCGCCTCGGCCAGATCGAGCGCGGCTTCGGCCAGCGCGACCACGCGGATATGATCGGTAGATCGATGCCCCGTGGTCGCCGGCGCCATGTCGGAGAGCACGATGTCGGCGAGGCCGCCTTTGAGCGCGGCCTTGATCTGCTCCAGCGCCCCCTCCTCGCTCACATCGAGCGCGAACATCTCGACCCCGGCGATCGGCTCGAGGTCGAGCAGATCGACGGCGACCACCTGGCCCCTCCCCTCGCCCGCTCCCACCCGCTCCGCCGCGATCTGGCTCCAGCCGCCTGGCGCGGCGCCCAAATCGACCACAACCATCCCCGGTCTGAGGAAGCGGGCTTTGTCGTCCATCTCGGTGAGCTTGAACGCCGAACGCGAGCGATAACCCCGCCGCTTCGCTTCCTCGACGTAAGGGTCGTTGAGCTGGCGCTGGAGCCAGCGCGTCGAACCCGTCTTCCGCCCTTTGGCGGTGCGCAGCTTGACCGAGAGTTGCCGGCCGCCGCCGCCCTTGGGCGAGCCCTCGCCTTTCGTTTCTTTTACCATTGGTTAATCAGCCATATCGCCGCGTAGCCCTTGACCCTAAAGGCCCCGACGCCCCATGTCGGCCCTATCACGCTCTAGCCCCTGACACATGCCCCGCTATTTTGTCACCCTCATCGTCGCGGTCGCCCTGTTCATGGAGACCATGGACTCGACGGTGATCGCGACGTCGTTGCCGGCGATCGCCCGCGATCTAGGCGAAGACCCGATCGCGCTCAAGCTTGCGCTCACCTCCTATCTCCTATCGCTCGCCGTGTTCATTCCCTTGAGCGGCTGGGCCGCCGACCGTTTCGGCGCCCGCACCGTCTTCAGGGCGGCGATCGTCGTGTTCACCTTGGGGTCCGCCGCCTGTGGTTTCTCCCATTCGCTCTGGGACTTCGTCCTGTTCCGCATCATCCAAGGCATGGGCGGGGCGATGATGGTCCCGGTGGGGCGGCTCGTGATCCTGCGGACCGTGCCGAAATCGGAGCTGATCGCGGCGCTCGCCTGGCTCACCATCCCGGCGCTGATGGGCCCCGTGATCGGGCCGCCGCTCGGCGGCTTCATCACCACCTTCGCCTCCTGGCGCTGGATCTTCTGGATCAACATCCCGGTGGGGATTTTGGGGGTCATCCTGGCCACGCGCTATATCGGCGATATCCGCGAGGACGAGTTGCCGCCGCTCGACTTCAAAGGCTTCATCCTGTCGGGGATCGGACTGACCGGCCTCGCCTTCGGCTTCACCACCATCGGCCAAGGACTCTTCCCGCCGGAAATGGTCGCGGCCTTGCTCGTCACCGGCGTGATCGGCTGTTGGCTCTATGTCCGTCACGCGCGCAGCATTGCGTTTCCCCTCATCGATTTGAGCCTGCTCAAGATCGACTCGTTCTATGCCAGCGTGGTCGGGGGTTTCATGTTTCGCATCGGCATCGGCGCTACGCCGTTTCTGCTGCCGCTTCTGTTGCAGCTCGGCTTTGGCCTCACCCCGTTTCAATCCGGGCTGCTGACATTCGCCAGCGCCGTCGGGGCCATCGCCATGAAGACCACGGCGGCGCCGATCTTGCGCCGGTTCGGGTTCAAATCCGTGCTCGTGGTCAACGCCGTGTTGAGCAGCCTGTTCATCGCGTCGACGGCGCTGTTCACGCCGGTGACGCCGCACGCGGTCATTCTCACCGTGCTGCTTGTCGGCGGCTTCTTCAAATCGTTGCAATTCACGAGCATCAACACGCTCGCTTACGCCGACATTGAGCCGAAAGCGATGAGCGCGGCGACGAGCTTCGCCTCCGTGGCGCAACAATTATCGATGTCGGCGGGAGTTGCGGTGGGGGCGCTGGTGCTGGAGTTCCAACGGCACGGACGTCCCGACGCGCTGGTTCAGCCGGACGATTTCTCCACCGCCTTCGTCGTGGTCGCGTCGATCTCGGCCGCCTCGGCCCTGATCTTCATGTCCCTGCCCAAAGCCGCCGGCACGAGCCTGTCGGCGCCAATGCGCCCCACGGCCACGCCTCAGGACCAGGAGTCCCAGGTTTGACCCGACCGGCATCGGCAAAATTTCGCTAGGGGCGAGACGAGCGCCCAGAGGCGTGACGCGGCGGCCGGCGGTTGTTCGCGTCCTCGGCCATGAGCGTGGCCAGGATGCCCTCGCGCAAGCCCCGATCCGCCACCCGCAATCGCTGGCACGGCCATACTCTGAGCAGCGCTTCGAGAATGGCGCAGCCCGCGAGCACCAGATCGGCGCGCTCCTGACCGATGCAAGGCTGGGCCACGCGCTCGGCATAGCTCATGGCGATCAGCGCGTCCGACACGTTGCGCACATCGCGCACGCCAAGCCAGCATCCGTCGACGCGGGAGCGCTCATAGACCGGCAAAGCGAGATGAATTCCGGCGATGGTGGTGACCGTGCCGGAGGTGCCGAGGAATTGCGTGCATCGGTTGAGGATGCGCCGGCCGAATTTGTGCTCGGCTTCGAAATCCTCCAGCGCCCCGATCACCTCCGCCACCATGGCCTCGTAACTCGCCCGCGTCACCTCACGGCCACCGTGGCGCTCGGCCAAGTTGACCACGCCAATGGGCAAAGAGGTCCACGCCGCGATGCAGCTCTGCACCTCGAGCCGATCGGAGATGGAGCGGTGCCAGGGCCGGTCGAGGCGGCTGAGATCGAGCCAGATCAGCTCCGAGCTGCCGCCGCCGATGTCGAACACGAGCGATAGATCGCAATTGCGGTCGATCAGGGACGCACAGCCGGAGACGGCAAGCTTGGCTTCGGTTTCACGGCTCACAATCTCGATGGCGAGGCCGGTCTCGCGGCGCGCGCGCTCGATGAACTCATCGCTGTTCGCGGCAATCCGGCACGCTTCGGTGGCGATCAGGCGCGACCGGGAGACATTGCGGCGGCGCATCTTGTCGCCACAGATCTTCAGCGCCTCGACGGTGCGGCTCATTGCCAGTTCCGACAGCCGCCCCGAACCCAGCATACCCTCGCCGAGACGAATGATGCGCGAGAAGGCGTCGATGACGACAAAGCCACGGCGCGACGGCTTGGCGACGAGTAGTCTGCAATTGTTGGTGCCGAGATCGAGAGCCGCGTAAACCGGAGCTGCGCCACGCCTGGCGTGCGCGTCCGCATCGCTCTTGCCCTGGGCTGCCCCCAATAGGCCCTCAACCGGCGCATCGAGCCGCGCCCGGGCCATGATCTGCGCCGGAACGCCGCCTTCCCCGCAGTCATCGGTCTCTCTCCGCCCGACCAAGTCCGGCGAAGGAATGGCAGCCGCGCGGGCATTGCCGCTCGGCCCAGTCACGATGTTCAACCCTTCAAACCGCAGAGCCGTCTAACCCAGGCAATGGCTGCTCGGCCGCGGCATTGGTTCTATGACGCTACTCTAGCAAGCTCACACGACAGGTAAAGTCGCTTTTCCCGACGGGAAGGCTTGGCGAAGTAGCGGCCACGCGAAGCGAGATCTCCACTGCTCATCCACAATTGGAACCACATTGCCATCACAAAGTCGTTTTCCTGGCTTCGTAGCTGAATTTCGGCGGAGGAGCGCAGGCTTTTCTCGAACCCGGGGCACTCACTGCCGACTGCAGGTCCAAACCGGTGATGCCACCAACACCCCAACGGAGAACTGTCATGGGTTATAAGAAGGTCGAATCGGCGCAGATTGGAAGATCGTTGCAGCTGCCCTATCTGGCAGCAATTGTTTTGGCGGGCTTGGCTCTGGGCGTCGTCATGCCGGTAGAGCCGGCGTCCGCCGGCGTCGAGACTGGCGCGAGCAGCATCAAAGCCGCCAGCGACACCGGCGGCCTCGTCGTCCTCGCCGGCAACAAGAACAAGAACAAAAACAAGAATTGGAACAAGCACTGGAACAACAAGAACGTTATCGTGGTGCGGCCCTATCGGCATTGGAACAAGCGCGCGTATTACGGCACCGTGATCGGCGGCGTTGCGCTCGGAACCATCCTCGGCGCGGCCGCCTATTCGGCTGCGGCGCCGGCGCCGAACCTCTGCTGGTACTGGGCCGATCCGGCACTGACGCGAGGCTATTGGGACTATTGCTGATCGCAGCTGAGCGCAGCCAGCGCCTGTAGCTCAACGGATAGAGCACCAGACTTCGAATCTGGGGGTTGCAGGTTCGAGCCCTGCCAGGCGCGCCATTAACAAAGCTGATTGAGGGGTTGCCAGCTCGCTCGGAATTGGCAACCCCTGAAGCCTCAGTCAGCGCCTCGCGACGAACGCGCGCGCGCCCCCGCTCTACTTGCACTTCAGCTTGCCGTTCGGCTTGACGCTAATGTCGAGGCCGCGGCAATCGAGCGTGTTGATCGTCGTGTCCACGCGCCCACCGTCCGCCGTCTTGCACGACGCGCGCAGGATCGGGCCGGCCATCGACGCGTTCTTGCATGCTTGCTGATAGCTGCCGGGCGGCGGTGCGAACGGGTTCGAACCCGGCTTGCACACGAGCTTACCGTTCTTGTTTTCGATGTCGCCAGCACAAGGGAGCGCGAGCCCCGCATCTATACTCTTGCCGTCGCGTTTCTGGCACGAGGCGTAGAGGCCCTTTCCCGACCCACCCAGCAATTTCTTCACTTGCACATTGGTGCAGGTGCCCTGGTAGCTTCCGGGTGGTGGACTGTCCGCGGTTGCGGGCGTCAGTGCGGCGGAGACGGCGAAGGCGAACACGACGAGGCCGGAGATTGGCAAGCGCATGGACTACCCCTTTTGGTTGAGCGCTCTTGTCATAGCGCCACAAGGTCGCGGCCAGCAAGCGAATGCCGCGACGGCGGCTAGCGGGTTTGGATCAGGGGATGGAAAAAGAATGGGCCGGAGATTTCCTCCGGCCCGAAGCTTTTTGCGGCACTTCCGGCTTGGGGGGGCCGAGGGACAGGCCGCCAATCTGTCGATCGTGAGCGTCGGCAGGGGGTAATCGCCGTCACTGGAGGATACGGGGGGGCACTCCTCTCGGTGCGCTCACCATCAACATCGTCAATTTACCATAGGCTTAGGCCGCGGCGGCAACTAGGTTAAAGCATGGTTAACGTGCATCAATGGTGTTGATGCTCGTTTGCTTCGGGCGCCTTGGCCCCCATGCCCCTGACATCGAAGATCACGTCGAGGGTGCCGGCCTTTTCGAAGGTTACGGTGCCAGAGAAGGTCTCGCCGTCCTGCAACGGCCGCTTCAAGTCGAGAAGCATCAGATGCGAGGACCCGGGGGCGAGCGCGACGGAGCCATTGGCGGGCACAACCAAACCTTCCGGCAGCGGCCGCATCCGCATCACGCCGTCGCTCATGCTCATCTCATGAATTTCGGCGCGACCGGCGACCTCCACCTTGGCCGAGACCAGCCTGTCGGGGGTCGCGGCGTCGTTCTTGATGGTGAGATAGCCGGCCGCGACCTTGGCGCCACCCGGCGTGGCGCGCGACAAGGGCTGCTCGACCGAGATCGCGCCGGCCCTGAACTCGCCGGCCAGGGCCACCTGCCCGGTCAAGCCGACAAGAACCGCCGCGCCGAAAAGCGCGAGCGCTGCCGCGATCCGGCGCGATTCAGGGTCCTGTGTCGATGTCATCCGGCCAGCTAAGCTGGGCCAAGACGCAGGTTCAAGGCGCAAATGACCGCGCCTGCTCAGAGGCGGTCGACCACCCAAGAGCCTTGCCAAGCTCGCAGCGCGGCGGCTAGAACAATCTGGCCGAAAGGAGCGGCAAGCGCGAGAGGCCCACGCCCTTGTAAATCGTATCTCCTTGCTCGATATGGTGAAGAAGTTGGGGGATCGTCTAATGGTAGGACAGCGGACTCTGACTCCGTCAGTCTAGGTTCGAATCCTAGTCCCCCAGCCACCATTCGATCCCGTCGAGCCCTCCCCTACCCCCCGCAAAAACGCCTATAGGCTCGCCAAAAACGAGTGAGCCCTTGCAGGCGCACGCGACACAGTTCACAATTGTGCACCGCACAAACGGGAACGTCCGCACCTTTGTCCATCTCCAACTTCGATAGCGCCGACAGCGCCCTCAAGATCCTCGTGATCGATGAGACCCCGATCCGCCGGGCGATCCTCGAGGCGGGTCTCAAGGAGGCCGGCTTTGACAATGTCACCACGCTCGACAGCGCCACGGGGCTGATCGAACAGATCTACAAGCTCGATCCGGACGTCATCCTCATCGATCTGGAGAATCCGAGCCGCGATGTGCTGGAGCAGATGTTCCAGGTCTCGCGCGCGGTGCGCCGGCCCATCGCCATGTTCGTCGAGCAAAGCGACAAGGCGACGATCGAGGCCGCGATCGATGCCGGCGTCAGCGCCTACATCGTCGACGGACTGAGGAAGGAGCGCGTTCGCCCGATCCTCGACATGACGGTGTCGCGTTTTCGCGCCTTCGAATGATCCGCTGGGGACAGGTGCGCGAGCCATTCGAGATCCTCGGGCTGGCGGAGCGCGTGCAAGACCGGTCGCATCTAATCGCCCTAACCGATGACAGGATTGAGGAAGATCAATGTCTCACCCCTAACCACTTGTAGCATCTGAGCCTGCGGGGACCCTAAGTCCGCTCTGGGTCATTCTGCGACATGAGCTGGCGACGCGCGGATATCTGCTCGTGGGGTCATTCCGGACATCCGCTTGTCCGCTCGAAAGGGCTCGCTAAAAGCACACGCTGATTGAATCTCACGGTCTTGAGGTCGCGCCGAGTTGGTGGCAAGACTCTAGAAAACAAGACTCTAGATAAGAAGAAGACGCGGGGAACGAATATCGTGCGTTGGAAGTCGGGACTGATCCGGGGGGCGATCATGTGCGTGGTCGCCGCGTTCACAATCGCGGGCGAGGCACCCCCCACGAAGGCGGCGGATCTCGGCGGAGATTGTTGCGCGGATTTGGAGGAACGGGTTGCCGAGCTTGAGGCAACGACCGTCCGCAAAGGCACTCGCCAGGTCTCGGTCACGATTTCCGGCTACATCACCAAACAGATCATGGCTTGGGACGATGGCGTCGAGAGCAATGTCTATGTCAGCGACATCGGTCCGACGCAGGCGTCGAATCTCAGGATTTCGGGCAATGCGAAAATCTCCGCCGATTGGTCCGCCGGATTCCTCGTACGCCTTCAGGACCTCAACAACAACCCGATGGGCCTCAATCAGTTCAACGACAACGCCA
The DNA here is from genome assembly GCA_049678565.1 of Methyloceanibacter sp. Taxonomy (GTDB): domain Bacteria; phylum Pseudomonadota; class Alphaproteobacteria; order Rhizobiales; family Methyloligellaceae; genus Methyloceanibacter. Next base: position 10,380 of record JBAUEK010000063.1, read on the forward strand.
ATCTCGGCCTCAATACGCAGATGTCCTTTTGGTATCTGCAGAGCAAGACATTCGGCAAGGTCAGCGTCGGCAAGAACGCGCTGGCGTCCAAGAGCGCGGCGATGTTCACCGACCTTTCGGGCACGCAGCTGATCGCCAATTATGTGCTGTTCGACGGCAACGGTTTTTTCTTACGTCAGGATGAGACGCTGCTGAAGCTGCGATGGGGCGACTTCGCCTATTGCTATTCACAACAGCGGCCATGGGGTGGCGACTGCGACGGCATCGTCATGGAGGGCGTCCGCTACGACACCCCCAATTTCGGCGGCTTCTCCTTCGCTGCCAGTTATGGCAAGGACGACGATGTCGAGGCGGCAGCCCGCTACCAGGGCGATGTCGGCGGCTTTAAACTCGCGCTGGGCGTCGGCTATTCCAGCAACACCGACCAGCGCATTCAACCGCCGCCGATCTCATTCCAAAAACACTCGGAGTACTTCCAGGCCGGCGGCTACGCGCAGCATCTGGCCACGGGCCTGTTCCTGCACGCCGCCTATGGCAGCGAGGATAACAACGACGAGACGATCTTTTCGGGCCTGACCGAGCCCGACACGCATCATTGGTACCTCAAGGGCGGCATCCGGCGGCAATGGAACGCGCTCGGCCACAGCGTGCTCTATGGCGAGTACGGCCAATATCTCGATCAACTCTCGCCCGCGGCGCTCAACGCCGGCGCCACCGGAAGCGAGTTCGCGCGCTGGGGCTTCGGCGCCGCGCAGGAAATCGATTCCGCCGCGATGACGCTGTGGATCAAATACCGGCAGCAAGGCGTGGATATCGCCGGGGCCGGGCTCGGCAACATCGAGGATTTCCGCTACGTCACCGCCGGCGGGTTGATCAATTTCTAGAGCGGATCGCGACCCCGGCGGCTCAACCGCGCGCCGGGCGACGACGATGGACGCCCGTCAACTCGCCACGACCGGAAGGCTCTGATTCGACTTATAGATTTTGGAAAACTTGAATTAAATGACTGTGGGCGGCGTGTGGATAAATCCGGTTGGCCGCAGGATGGGGTTTTCGTTTGTGAACGCGCCTTGGTAGTCTGCCTAATTCGAGAGCACGATCACATCGTGTGAGGGCTTCGCCGGTGGGGAGCATGGCCCAAGTCACTGCGAAACGGGTCTGGCATCTATCGCGCCCGGATGAGCGGCCGTGCCTCGTCTCCGACCGCGAACTGCTCCTGCTCGCCAAGCTTGGACGCCTCCGTGCCGACGACATGCTATGGGGGCCCGACTTCGATGGGTATAAAACCGTCCGGTCCTTGCTGGGGGATGTCCCTGCGCCCAAGCAAATTCGTGTCGAGGCAACGCCGCCTCCATCGAGTGCTATCGAAACGACCACTCTTTACAGGATGCCGACCACGGCGTTGGGCAGCGCGAAGCGGCGTCTCAACTTGATCGGCGTGGCGGGTTTGCTGGTCGCCATGGCTTTGCTCGCAGGGCTCGGTCTGGTGACGTATCGTTTCTTGGCGACGGACCCAGGGACGGCGACGCAAGATGCCGCCGTCACTGAACCCGACCCCGCGACCCCTAAGTCTCAGTCCGCGTCCGCCGATTTCACTTCAACTCCTGTTCAAACTCCCGCTCCCGGGGCGGCGACAGCCAATGCTGAAAGCCCGTCCGGATCCGCAAGTCACGCAGAGCCGAAGCAGCGAGGCGCGCAAGGAGAGGTCCCTGTCCGCACGGTCAAAGTTATCGATATCGCCCCGCCACGAAGGCCGAACGCAAGGGTCTCGGTCACCGAGCCTGCCTCGGAGGGCCGATCGGACTCC
>JBAUEK010000064.1:0-2812 GCA_049678565.1 Methyloceanibacter sp.
TACCGTGACATTGCCGCTTCAGCTTCTGCCGAACATCGCTCAGATCAAGGACGCGGTCGATGCGACGCAGCAGATGATCGTCAGGAACGTGATCCTCAAGGCAAAAGTCGTAAAACAATTGCTCCGGTGCCGCCTGCGTCCCCATCATCAATCCGCCTCCTCGCAAATCACAAGGAAAACGGAATCACGCCACCACGCCCCGATCAAGACCGACTAAATCAACAAAATCTGCCACCAGCAGACAGTACTGGGCAGGTCGAAATCTGTCCTCAATCTCGAGCGTCACTCACTTGTAATAGCCAACCCCACAAATCTGATCTGTCACCTTCGTCACATAGGTGATTTTTTCTACAGGAGTATCGGACCCAGGTCGGGGCCACATATAGGCAACCTCACTGATCTTTCCCGCCTCCGCCGTCCTCATGATCTCACTCCCAAACGCAAATCCGTTGGCGTCCTTCATCTCCGAAAGTTTAAATCCCTTGTGCGTTGGATGGGCCGTCTCAATGCCATCGGATTCATTGGCACAGAATACATACAGGTCGCGATCTCGAAATTCTCCATTCTCCTCATTGAACATCTCGAGCGCTTTTGCCTTGTCTTGCTTTACGGCCGCCACAGCTCTTTCCAGCATGGCTCCCGCTTCCTCTGCGGTACCGTACTCCTGTCCGAATGCAGCAGCAGATAATATGACCGCAAAAACTGCAGCCCAGAATAGCTTGCCTAGCATGTTCGTCTTCTCCCTCAGATAAGCAGCATAATACATGAATATCATTCAATATGGTGGCCCGGCAAAGTTCGCTCACCATCTGCTTTGGGTCATTAGCGGAAATCGTGAGGGCATCACGGACGTCTGCTTTGGGCTCAGAAGCGGACGTGTCTGACGTCGTCGACGTCAGCGGACGCTAGAACCGAAGAAGCTGGGTGGTGGTATCCAGTATCCCATGGTGGGATAAATTTTCTCCCAAGCTATTGAATATTAATGGTTATTTTTGGGCTTGGTGCCCAGGGGCGGATTTGAACCACCGACACGCGGATTTTCAGTCCGCTGCTCTACCAACTGAGCTACCTGGGCTTTTGGGTCACCCCAGCGCCGCCTGCTTGAGGTGAGGCCGGCGCGGCAAGGCCTTGGCTTATAGAAAATCCCCCCTCGCCTGTCGAGAGTGGCAGACACCGCCCCGACGCTCAATCCTCCGCTTCGTCCCGGGCGCCGATAGGCTCTCCGGGCAGGACATATCTGCCCCCAAGCCAGCGCCCGAGATCCACATCGGCGCAGGCCTTGCTGCAAAAGGGCCGGTAAGCGCGCGACGCGGACTTGCCGCAGATCGGGCATTTTGGGCCCTGACCGCCTTTAGCCCTCTGGCTCGAGCTCCGGGGCTCGGGTCGTGGAACGCGATTCACTCGGTCTCGATCTCGGCGAGATTGTGCCAGAAGAAGGACACGGGGTAGCCCTCGCCCTTGAGCAGCGTCAGGACCTCGGTCAGGGGCAGGCCGACCACATTGGTATAGGAGCCGACGAGCTTCACCACGAAGCTGCCGGCGATGCCCTGGATGGCATAGGCTCCCGCTTTCCCCTTCCACTCGCCGCTGGCGATGTAGTCGCGGATCTCGGCGTCGGAAAGATTGCGGAAGCGCACGCGGGTCTCGACCACGCGCTCGCGCTTGCGGTCGTCCGGCGTGATGAGGCAGACCGCGGTGTAGACGCGATGGTTGCGGCCGCGCAGGCGCTCCAGCGTGTCGATGGCCCGGTCACCCTCCTCAGGCTTGCCGAGAATGCGCCGGCCGACGGCGACCGCGGTGTCGGCGGCGAGAATGAAGGACTTGGCGTAGTCCGGCTCCGCGCGCACCAGCAGCTTCGCCGCGTCGGCCTTGGCCCGGGCGAGGCGTTGCACGAGGTGGCGGGGCACTTCCCCCTTGGTCGGGGTCTCGTCGACGGTGGTTGGCCGGAGCGCATCGGGAATTATGCCCATCTGCTCCAGCAAAGCGAGCCGGCGCGGCGAGGCAGAAGCGAGGACGAGCTTCGGCCGGTGGCTGGATTTGGTCACGCGCGGACTCTCCGTGAGCCTGCTTTTCGCAGGCGCGGCGCTTTCGGCAGGCTCGGCGCTTGCGCCCCGAAGCCTACTTAAAGCGGTAAGTGATCCGTCCCTTAGTGAGATCATAGGGCGTCATCTCGACCAGAACCTTGTCGCCAGCAAGGACCCTGATCCGGTTTTTGCGCATCCGTCCCGCCGTATGGGCAATAATTTCGTGCTCATTCTCGAGTTTCACCCTGAAGGTGGCGTTAGGGAGCAGTTCGGTCACGACCCCCGGAAACTCCAGCATTTCTTCCTTCGCCATAAGGCTCCTTTCGCCTCTCGCAGATTGGGCCGGAGAATGGTCGCGTGAGCCGGATAAATCAAGGAGGATCGGCTGCGGCGCCCACTTTGGCAGGACGAAGCGGGCGCGATCAAGCGCTGCGTGCTGGCCTGCTCAGCGCCCCCGGACCGTTCATTGGCGGTTCAGCTCAGGCCGCGTAAGGTCTAATCTCAGCGGCGGACCGGACCGGAAGCGAAGCGGCAGGAGGTAAACCTATGCGGGTCTCAGGGTCGATTTGCACATTGTTGGCGAGCGCCGTGGTGGTTGCCGGTCTCGGCTTGCCGCCGGTGGCTCGCGCGCAAGAGGTCAGAAGCGCGAACGATATCGTCAATGGGTTGCAGCCGCCGAAGACTCGAGGGTTCGATCCCTCCGGGCCGCAACGCGAAGCGAAGCAGAAGGAGCTCAACGCCAAGCTTCGCGGCCTCCAAACACGGCAGATCACGGTCGAGGAGCGCGA
>JBAUEK010000065.1:0-4230 GCA_049678565.1 Methyloceanibacter sp.
CTCATTACGATCCCGAGCTGTTCGCGGGCATCGAGCGGCAGGTGGCGGCGGCCTGCGGCAGGGATCGCATCCGCTTTCATTTCATCTGAGCTAAATCGACGCGTGGATGGCCGGGACAAGCCCGGCCACGACGAGCGTGGTCAGTGGCTCAGCAGCGGATGATGCCGCTCTTCACCCGGTCGTAATCGGCCTTGACCATCATCTGGGTGAGGTCCTCGAGGCTCGTCTTCGCCTCCCAGCCGAGCGTGGCTTTCGCCTTGCTCGCGTCACCGACGAGCGCGTCGACCTCGGCCGGCCGATAGAATTTGGGATCAACGGCGACGATGGTGCGCCCGGTTCGCTTGTCGACGGCGCGCGCATCGATACCGTCGCCGGCCCATTCGACGTCGAAACCGCAGGCGGTGGCGGCGCCCTGGACAAAATCGCGCACCGAAACGGTGCGCCCGGTGGCCAGCACGTAATCGTCGGGCTGGTCCTGCTGCAGCATGGCCCAAATGCCCTCGACATATTCGCCGGCAAAGCCCCAATCGCGCTTGGACTCGAGATTGCCCAGGCTGAGCACGTCTTGATGTCCGAGCGCCACGCGGGCGAGGCCGAAGGTCACTTTGCGGGTGACGAAGTCGAGGCCGCGCAACGGGGATTCGTGATTGAACAGAATGCCGGAGCAGGCGTAGAGGCCGTGCGCCTCGCGGTAGTTCACCACGCTCCAATGGGCGAACAGCTTGGCCACACCATAGGGGCTGCGCGGATAGAAGGCCGTGCGCTCGTTCTGCGGCGTCTCCTGCGCTTTGCCGAACATCTCCGAGGTCGAGGCCTGATAGAAGCGCGCGGCGGGACAGCTCTCGCGCATGGCCTCGAGCAGGCGCAGCACACCCAGCGCATTGACATCGGAGGTGTAGAGCGGCTGCTCGAAGGACAGTCCGACGAAGCTCTGGGCCGCAAGATTGTAAATCTCGTCAGGCTTCAGCCTCTCCAGCAAGCGGCGGATGTTGCTCTCTTCCAGCAGCTCCAAATCGACGAGCTCGACATCCTCGGCGACGCCGAGCTCGACCAGCCGGCCGATGGCGATGCCGGAGGTGCGGCGATAGGTGCCGACGACGCGATAGCCGCGGGCGAGCAGCGCCTTGGCCAGATAGGCGCCGTCCTGACCCGAGATGCCGGTGATGAGGGCCGTCTTTGCCATGGTTCGGTCCGCTTATTTTCCGCCGGGCTCGGTCGGATCGAGGCCCCCGAGGGCGGTCAGACGCTCGCGCATCAGGCTGCCAACCGCGGCCAGGCTGTGATGGGTCTTGATGAAGGCCTGGCCGGCGCGGGCGAGGCGCTTGGCCGCCTCGGGCTCGGCCTCGATCGAGGCCATGTGCTTGGCGGCGATGGCGATGTCGGGCTCGGCCCAGACCTGGCCGTCATGCTCCGGATATTCGCCGGCCTTCACCGGCACCAGCCGGTAGGGCACGGGGTAGCCGGTATCGCCGTCGAGGAAATCGGCGCTGCCGGAATAGGCGGTGCCAACCACCGGCTTGCCGAGCAGCATGGCCTCGGCGAGACCGAAGCCGAAGCCCTCCGAGCGATGCAGGGAGACGAAGGCATCGGTCGTGGCGAGGAGACCGTTCATCTCCGCCCGGCTCACCGTGCCCTCGAGCAGATGAATGCGGGGGTCGCCGCCGATCGCTGTCTGCAGCGTCTTCACCACGCCGGCATGGGGGCCGGCATCGAGGGTCTTGATCACGAGGCCGACATTGGCGGGCCCCTCGCGGCCAAAGGCTTGATGGAAGGCCTCGATCACGGCGACCGGATTCTTGCGCGCGACGAAGGAGCAGGGATCGAAGGCGAACATGAACAGGGTCGCGTCGTCCGGCAGGCCGTAGCTGGCGCGGCTGACAGCCGCGATCTCGCCCAACTCGACCGGAACCGGAACCCGGTACACCGGCACCTCCAGGGTCTCGGCGAAGGCCGAGCGCACGAATTCGGACGGTGCCCAGATCTCCTGGAACTGGCCAAGCGTCTCGGCGAAACGCGGCGGCACCTTGGCCAACTCCCAGAACGGGCGGAGGATGTTGGTGCGGCCGGCGAAGGCGGCGGGCCCGAGCGCGCGGACGGCGATGTCGGCGCCGATGAGGCCGTCGCAGAGCAGATTCACGCGCGCGCCGAGGCGAGAGCTCTCGTGCCGCGCCATGCTGCGGTCCTGGAGCCGCGCCGTCGTATATTGGTCGAGGCCGAGGAGGGTGAATGGCACGTCGGCCGCCTGAAGCGCCCGCGCCGTGGCGCGCAAGGCCTCGCCCACGCCCGATTCCGCGCTCGGATGGCCGATACAGGCGACGCCAGGCGCCAGGCGCTCGGGCGCCACGATCTCGGATGTCCTGAGCAGAGGCGGGGTCACGGTCGCGCCATTCCACCCGATCCGGACCAGCGCGGTCACGGCGCGGGCGCGCTGCTCGAGCCCGATTTGCTGGTAGAACGGACGCAGAAGCGGCGCCGAAAACCGCAACAGGCGATAGGCTTGCCGCGCGGCGCTGCGCGCCAGCATCTGTGAAAGCCCCTGCCCCATCTCGCGATCCTCGCCCTCCCCGCTCGCCGCTGCCGGCAGGTTAGAGCGGCCACGGACAAAGTACTAGGTTAAAGCCGGGGCCGGTTCGTCCCCGCGCGCAAGCCTCGCGCGCAAGGCGGCCGCTGCGCCTTTCAGCGTAGCGAATTCGGCGAGGATGACCTTGACGGGGATCGGAGCAAGCAGGCTCCGCATGCGCCCCTTGGCCTCGAAGGCCTGGCGGAAGGCGCCGGTCGAGAGCGCCTGAAGCATCCTCGGGGCGATACCGCCGCCGAGATAAACGCCGCCGCGGGCGCCGAAGACGAGCGCCGCATCGCCGGCGAAGCGGCCGAGCCAGGTGACGAAGGTCTCGAGCGTTTCGACCGCGATGCCGTCGTCGCCAGCCAAGGCTCGGGTCAGCACCTCGCTGGTTGGCAGCGGCTCCGCTGGCTTGCCGTGGGAGGCGGCTATAGCGCCATAGAGACCGGCAAGACCAGGCCCCGATAGCACGCGCTCCACCGATAAATGCTCGCGCCCGGAGCGGAGCCGCATCGTCAGCTCGACCTCGCGCGGGCTTTGCGCGGCGAAGGACATATGTCCGCCCTCGCCCGGCACCGCCACCCAGCCCGATCCCGACCAGACGAGGCCGGCGACGCCGATGCCGGTGCCAGGGCCCAGCACCAGTCTGGTGGCGTGGGGCGCGGGCTCAGCCCCACCGATCTGGTGTAGCTCCTCGCCGCGCAAATAAGGCAGCGACAGCGCCAAGGCCTCGAAATCGTTGAGGAGGAGAAGATGGTCGAGCCCGGTGGCGCGGCGAAGCTCCACCCCGGTGGCGGACCAGGGCGAATTGGTGACGCTGACCTCCTCGTCCACGACCGGCGCGGCCACGGCCAAGGCGCCGTGCCGCGGCGGCTCCTTCAGACCCTGAAGATAGGCGCAGGCGGCGCCGGCAAGCGTGGGATAATCGGAGCAGAGGAATTGCCTCGTCTGCGTGAGATCGAGGGTCTCAAGGCAGGCCAGAGCAAAGCGGGCATTGGTGCCGCCAATATCGGCCACGAGAGCCCGGGCGGGCTGCTGGCGGCCCCGGCTCATCCTCTGGGCGCTTGGCGATGAAGAACGGCCATATCGGCGGTTGGTAACGCATTTTGTGATCGGCGGCGAGGCTTGCCGGGAGCCACCCCTGCTACTAGGCTTGACCCATGTTGGCACAGCTCCGCACCGGGCTCGGTTTTCGTGTGGCCGTAGCCGCCGCAATCGTCGCCGCGCTGTGCTTCGTGGTCCCGCCAGCGGCGATGGCCTTCGGCCATGGCGACAACACCATGCAATGCCTCGCCCATGCCGAGAGCATGGCTCATGGCAGGCAAGGGAGCGCTGAGCATGAGAAGCACGGCGATCATGCCAAGCTGCCTGGGGCCCAAAGCTGCTGCGGGCTGTTCTGTTTGAGCGCGATCACGCCTGCGTCCCCGTCCGAGGTCGAACTTCTGTTTGTCGCGCCGGTGCTCGCGCTGCCGGCCGAGTTGCGTCTTTCCAGTCGCATCCCCGAGTTTCCCGACCGGCCTCCGATCCTGCCTCTGTCCGTCTAATACCAACTCCCGATGATCATGACCGATAGGCCCAATCGCGCATGCCGATGGACATGATCGTCCACGGCTGATCGACGAGCTTGTTCCAAGCCTCGCAGCAGTGGTCGACGATGTCGTCATAGGATG
>JBAUEK010000066.1:0-8089 GCA_049678565.1 Methyloceanibacter sp.
GGCTTCCGACGCCTCAAGGCGCACAAGCAGCTGCCAATACTCAAAGCGGCGCTGGCTGCGCATCACGCCAAGCATACGACCAAGCAGAAACTTGAGAACAAACTGAAAGCCGCATAGCATCATCAACCGGCAGCGCTCGGCCCGCCGAGTTCAACAAAGGACGGGACATCCCCCCCAGATCAGCTACGCCAAGGTCAAATTTATGAGCAACGATGAACGCTATTCCTCTATTGTACCAAGCCTCGGTAGTTTCAGGCTTGAGGCTGATCACCCAGCTAAAGTCTGCAATGCTTAAAGGAATCTGCCCCATCTGCAGGTAGGCATTCCCTCTGTTCAGGTAGGCGGCGTCGTTTTCTGGATCGATTCCGATCATCTCGCTGAAAATTTCGATGGACAATGCGGGCTTGCCTTCGCGCACGCAGGCAATCGCGCGCTGGAGCAGGTATTTGAGTTGTTCTTCCTTCGATTGTCCCTGTGCAAACGGGGGGAGGGTTCCGCAGGTGATGGTTTCGGCAGACAGCGTATTTGGCCAGCTAAGGAGGATTAGGGCCATCAGCATAATTCTTAGCGACATACTACACCTCTTGGCGAGCGGGGGGTGTTCTGGGTCGATCGGGGTGAGCGAGCCGGTACAGTGCGGGCAAAACAAACAGCGTCAATATGGTTGAGGAAATGATGCCGCCGATAACTACGGTGGCGAGCGGCCGTTGAACCTCCGCGCCTGTTCCCACATTGAGAGCCATCGGGACGAACCCAAGACTGGCGACCATGGCAGTCATGAGCACCGGTCGAAGCCGCGTTAATGCACCCTCGAGAATTGCCGTGTCCACGGTGGCGCCTTCGGCGCGCAGCCGCGAAATAAAGGAGACCATGACAATCCCATTGAGCACGGCCACGCCGGATAGCGCTATGAAGCCTACGGCCGCCGAGATCGAGAGCGGAATCTCACGGAACCAGAGCGCCAACACTCCGCCCGTCAAGGCCAGGGGCACGCCGCTGAATACGACCAAGGCGTCCTTGTAGGTCCCGAAGGCCATATAAAGCAGAGCCAAGATCAGCCCAAGCGCCACCGGGACGACGATCTGCAGCCGGGCACTGGCGGACAGAAGGTGTTCGAAGGTGCCGCCATACTCAATCCAATACCCTGCCGGCACCTCGATCCCGCCTTTCATGCGATCCTCAACCTCTTCGACGAACGAACCCAGGTCGCGGCCGCGCACATTTGCGGTCACGACCACACGGCGCTTGCCGTTCTCTCGACTGATCTGATTAGGACCGGGGGCGATTTCGAATTTTGCGACTTCGCCAAGTGGGACGTACGCTGCACTCTGCAGAGCTGCGATGCCCGTGATGCCAGCTCGGCCTTCACGCTCGGATGCATCGGGAAGCGGTATTGGCAGGCGTCCAAGGCGATCGAGGTTGGTGCGAATATCCTCTGGCAGCCGCACGACAATATCGAACCGGCGGTCGCCTTCGAAGACCTTGCCGACGACCTTGCCGCCGAGCGCTGCCTCGATCGTGGCTTGTACGGCCGCCACATTGAGCCCAAACCGCGACAACGCTGTGCGGTCAGGAGTGATGGTCAAAAGCGGCAAACCGGTGACCTGCTCCATTTTCACGTCGGCGGCGCCCGGCACGTTCCCGAGAATGGCTTCAGCCCTTTTACCAAGATCCGTAAGCTGCTCGAAATCGTCGCCGTATATTTTGACGGCGAGGTCGGAGCGCACGCCGGAGATCAACTCATTGAACCGCATCTGGATCGGCTGGGTGAACTCATAGTTGTTGCCTGGAACTTTGCTTACGGCCTCTTCCATCTCCCTCACGAGTTCCGACTTCGGTTTTTTCGGATCGGGCCATTGGTCCCGATCTTTCATGATGATAAAGTTGTCGGCGACACTCGGTGGCATCGGATCCGTGGCGACCTCTGCCGTTCCAAGTTTCGCCACGACGCGATCGACCTCGGGAAAGCCCTTGATCACTCTTTCAAGTGTCGTTTGCATCCCAACGGCTTGAGTTAAGGAAGTGCCCGGGATGCGCAGCGCATGGAGCGCGATGTCACCCTCATCCAAACTAGGAATGAACTCGGTACCCATGCGGGACGCAAGCGCACCGCAGTAGATGACAAAGGCCACGGCAGCCGTAACCACAAGGAGGCGCCAGGCGAGCGCAGCGCGCAGCAGCGGATGATAAATCCACTTGGCGGCCCGAATTAGGAAATTCTCACGCTCGGCAACCCGCCCGCTGAGAAATAGGGCGATGGCAGCGGGAACGAACGTCACCGAGAGTATCATCGCCGCAGTCAGCGCCATCACGACGGTAAAGGCCATCGGGTGGAACATTTTGCCTTCAATACCGGTCAGCGTAAAAATCGGGATATAGACAACGGTGATAATGAAGGCGCCGAAGAGCGCCGGCTGGATCACTTCCACGGTCGCCTCTCCCGCGAGGTCGAAGCGCTCTGGCCGCGTCAGCAGTCGGCCAAGACGATGTTGGGCTTCGCCGAAGCGCCGTACGCAGTTCTCGACGATAATCACGGCGCCGTCGACGATGAGACCAAAATCGAGCGCACCCAGGCTCATGAGATTCCCGGAGATGCGGCCCTTGACCATTCCGGTTATGGTCATGAGCATTGCGAGGGGAATGACTGCAGCCGTGATTAATGCCGCGCGAATGTTGCCAAGCAGCAGGAACAGCACCGCGATCACCAGCAGCGCGCCTTCGAGAAGGTTCTTCTGGACCGTCTGGATGGTACGGTCGACGAGCGTGGTCCGATCGTAGACGGCCTTGGCCACAACGCCATCCGGCAGGCTGTCGGCCACCTTCTTCAATTTTTCCGCGACGCGGAGTGAGACCGCTCGGCTGTTCTCACCGATGAGCATGAACACCGTGCCAAGGACAACCTCCTGACCGTTCTCCGTTGCGGCCCCCGTGCGCAACTCCTCTCCAATGATTACGTCCGCAATGTCCCGCACGCGAACGGGTAGACCATCGCGCATGGCAACGACGACGGATGCAATATCCTCTATTCCGGAAAGTTGGCCTGGAACGCGGATCAGATATTGTTCGCCGCGGCGCTCGACGTAACCCGCGCCGACATTGCTATTGTTCTCGGAAAGCGCCCGCGCAACATCCTCAAGACTCAGGCCATAAGCGGCGAGCTTTTGGGGCTGTGGCGTGACGTGAAACTGCTTGACGTAGCCGCCAACAGTATTGACTTCGGTTACGCCGGGCACGGTGCGGAGTTGCGGTCGCACCACCCAATCTTGAATTTCCCGCAAGTCTCTCGGCGTCCATCTCTTGCCCGCTGTTGCCGCCTCGTCAGGCTCGACCGTGTACATGAAGATCTCGCCTAAGCCGGTGGCGATCGGACCCATGGTCGGCTCAAGAGTCCCCGGCAGCTCCCCTCTGGCCTGCTGGAGTCGCTCATTGACAAGCTGGCGAGCCAAGTAAACGTCGGTACCGTCTTCGAAAACGACGGTTACCTGCGATAGCCCATAGCGGGACAGCGAGCGCGTGTAAGAGAGATTGGGCAGCCCCGCCATTGCCGTCTCGACGGGGAAGGTAATGCGCTGTTCGGCTTCAAGCGGCGAGTAGCCTGCGGCTTCGGTATTGATTTGGACCTGGATATTGGTGATGTCAGGCACGGCGTCGATGGGAAGGCGCCAATAATTGTAGACGCCAAGCACGGCTAGACCGAGTACTGCCGCCAGGACAAGCCAATGCCAGCGAATCGAGAATTTGACGAGGCGTTCTATCACTGGGGTCGCTCGACTACGCGATAGGCGCAAGAGTCAATGGTCATGGCTCGCTCCCGACTTTTCGATATCGGCCTTAACCAGAAAACTGTTCTCGGCGACATAAGTCTGCCCCGGCTCGATGCCACCTAGAACCTCAGTGTGGGTGCCGTCCGATGCGCCGAGGTCGAGCATGCGGACTTCGTACATGTCCCCGAACTGCGCGAAGACGACGGTGAAATCGCGGAAGCGCTGCAGCCCCGACGATTTGACCGCGAGCGGAACTTGTTTCTCCGCCACCGTCACGGAGCCACGGACGAAAACCCCTGGGCGCCAACGACCGTCGGCATTGTCGAGCACGACGCGTATGGCTGTCGCTTGACTTAACGCCTCCGCATGCGGGCTAACAAAATCGACGATGCCCTCCGCTTGCGCCGTGCCGTCGAGGGTTTCGAGCGTCACAGGCTGCCCAGGCTTGATGCGGCCCGCGTCGCGTCCGAACGCATGGAGCTCGACCCACACGCTGGAAAGATCCGCTATCTCGAACAGCGTCGCGTCGGTCGCGGCAACATGCCCCACATTTGCCAACCGGGCGAGCACCGCACCGTCGATCGGGGCTTCTATGGGGTAGCCGCGCAGACTTTCGTTGCTCTCCACGATGGCAAGCGTGTCGCCGGTGCGGACGGGATCGCCGACGCCTTTCCTTACTTCCCTGACGATGCCCGGAAAGCGAGCGCCCACGCGCGCGACCTTGTTGGGATTCAAGGCGACGGCGCCGGTTAGCTCGACGAGCTCGCGGATCGTTGTCGGGCCGGCAGTCTCGGTCTTCATTCCGGCTGCGGCGGCCGCGGCCGCCGCGATTTCCGTTCGGCCCTCATAGGAGGCATAGGTCCAATCGCTCGTGCTTCCGTCACGGTTGGCCCGCACACGAACGTCGAAAGAATGGGGTTCGACCACGGTCCGATTGCCGATCAAATATTCACCCTGCGGCTTGAAGGAAATCCGGTCGACCCGCCCGCCGAGACGGCCAAGCTCCACGGTCAACTCGACCGCTTCGGGAGCCAACGGCTTGCCGTCGAGATAGGTGTAGACGTGAAACTCCGGCGGAACGCCCTCCTCGAAGATGGTGAACTCCAATGCAAACCTGCCGTCGCGCAACATGCGGCCCCTGTGCGGGCCACGCTCAAATTCCTCGCCAGAGCTGGCATCGTCTGCAATTGTCGGCGGCTCGTTCCGGGAGGTCAGAACCCCACCAATTCCGATAAACATCAATGCCGCCGCTAGAATGGTAATGATATGCCGGATCATTCGTCGGTCGGCCCCGGGTTCAGGGCCGCTTCCGCTTGCTCGTGTCTAAGCATCGTAAAGTCCGCGCCCGATTAGCGCTTCGATTTGCACCTTCGCTTTTTGGAAATCGGCCCTGACGTTGATGATCTCGAGGCGAGTGGCAAAGAGCGTTTTCTGTGCATCCAGCACGCTGAGAAGCGCGAATTTTCCCTCGGCATAGCCTGTGCTTGTTGACTCGTAGACCTCTTGCGCCGCGGGCAGAACCTCCTTCTCCAACGCTTCTAGCTTCTCCGCGGCGGTGACCAGTCGCCCATAGGCCTCGAGAAAAACGGAGCGCACATCGATTTTCGCCGAAAGGCTCTCACGCTCCCCTTTGAAGATGCGTGTTTCCGCGGCCGCTATATTGCCCTGGTTCCGATTGCGGAGAGGAATCGGCACCGAGAGATTTAAAATGGCACCCGTCTCATCGCCGCTTTCGAGTCGGCTGACGCCGGCTCCGATCGTGAGATCCGGCACCGCATTCGCTCGCGCAATGTTCACGAGCGCCTTCCTTCTCGTCATCTCGGTCGCCCAGCGGGCAACGTCCGGATTTGAATCGAGGTACACACTCAATGCGCCGGGCGAAGGAAGGTGATTGGTCGTGGCGAGTTGGCCCTCGGCCCGTCCGAAATCGGCGTTCTCCGATCCCCAATTGTTGGCGAGGCGTTGCTTTGCTACTGCCACTAAAGCTCTCTCCGCGCTCAAGTCGGCCTTTGCTCGCGCAATCTCGATCATCGCGCGTTTTGCTTCGACGGGGTTCGCTCCGCCGGCCTGCACGCGTTCGGAGGCCGCACCAGCAAGTTTCTGTGAAACCGCCAGCAGGTCGGTCAAGACATCGATTCGGCTTTGGCTTGCGAGCACGTCCACGAACGCCTGGGCGGTATTGCTGGCGACGCGCAAACGCGCGGCCTCATAGTCCCAAGCCGCGACACCCATCTCCAACTCGGCCGCTCGAATGCGCTTCAGTCGCTTTCCGCCAAGCTCTATGAGCTGAGACAGTTCGAGCGTGGCTTGCTGTTCGTCCTGACCGACGTTTTGAACTTCGCCAGCAAGTGACGGATTGGGTCTCAGTCCTGCCTGCATGTTCTCGGCGCGCTTGGCGTCGATCTCTATCTGGGCTGCCTGTACGGCGGGGCTGAAGCGGAGCGCTCTGCGGACTGCCTCGCCAAGCGTTACCCCTTCCGTATAGGGAGCCGTCTCCCAATGAGGAGAGATCCCCTCGACCGGCAAGGACGGAGGGGCGATGATCTGGGGAACGGCCGCCTCGGCGAGGATCGGCCGATTGTCGGCGGCGAATGCCGGGCCTTCCATATAGGCCTCCGGGCCACCGTAGCAGCCGGCTAGCGATAGCAGCGAGATCATTGCAACGCTCCGCAGTCCGTCTCGTCTCGCCATACCCGCCCCCGGAAACGCATGGCTGATTTTTCTATGAACGCGCGAATAGAAGTTGGAATGGCGAACGCGGCGAAGAAGGCCCCTACCGAATGAGGCCGTCGGGACCGCTGCACGCTACCGCCAGTCGTCACTTCCATCTAGCATCCGAATCGCCGCCCTGCTACACTATCCCCTCCAGGAGGATAGGATCATATAGGATCATAATGGCGGCAGAAACGAAATTGCACAAGAGCCACCCCGACATTGTAAAGCGGCTCAAGCGCGTCGAAGGTCACCTTCGCTCCATCATCAACATGTTTGAGGAGGGGCGAACCTGCCTCGACATCGCCCAGCAGCTCCACGCGGTCGAGAATGCGGTCACCCAGGCTAAAAGGGCCCTGGTGCACGACCACATCGATCACTGCCTGGAAAACGGTACGAAAAGCAACAACCGGGAGGGGCGGAGGTCGTTGGAGGAATTCAAGCAAATCTCCAAATACCTATAGAGAGCGATGCATGATTTCAAAGGTCCTGGACTGGTTGGGCTTCGGGTCGCAGGATCGTCGAGATGATGGTGTTCACGGGCACGTACGTGACGATGCACACGACCATACGCATGGCGTCGTAGACCCGACCATCGCCACCACAACCCGAGGGATTTGGGCGATCAAGTGGTCGTTCCTGATTCTGGCGGTAACGGCTGCTCTGCAACTCGTCGTCGTGTTCGTTTCAGACAGCGTGGCGCTCCTCGCCGACACCATCCACAATATCGGCGACGCCGGTACGGCCATACCTCTCTGGATCGCGTTCGTGCTCGCGCGAAGGAAGCCCACTCCGACCTTTACTTATGGCTATGGCAGGGTCGAGGATCTCGCCGGTATCATCATCGTTCTGATTATTCTGTTCAGTGCGCTGGTGGCCGGATACGAGGCCATGGACCGGCTCTTCTACCCCCATCCGGTACTGCAACTCGGTTGGCTTGCTGCGGCCGGGCTGATCGGCTTTTTGGGCAACGAGGCTGTTGCAGTGTTCCGCATCCGCGTCGGCAGGCAGATCAACAGCGCGGCGCTGATCGCCGACGGCTACCATGCCAGAACTGATGGACTAACGAGCTTGGCGGTCGTCCTCGGGGCTTTCGGGGTGTGGATGGGATTTCCGCTCGCCGACCCGATCGTCGGTCTCATCATTACCGTTGCCATCTTGGGAATAGTCTGGCAATCGGCGCGAGCCGTGCTGACCAGGATGCTCGATGGCGTCGAGCCTCAGATGATAGATGAGCTTCGCCACACGGCGGAGAGTGCCAAGGGCGTGCGACGCGTGGAGTCGGTCCGCGCGCGATGGCTGGGTCACCGCCTCTACGCCGAGATGACCCTGGCCGTCGATCCAACTCTCTCCCTGGCTAGCGTCTACAAACTAGTTGACGAAATCAGGGGCCATGCTCGCGGCCACCTCGCTGCCTTGGAGAGTCTGAATGTGGAAGTTTTGCCCGGCTCAGGCCGGGAGAGCCCTGAGCATCATCCACACGCCAACGCGACTTTCCCGTAACCGTCCATTCCTGGCACGTTGGTCAGGCTGCTGCGGCGACTGGCGAGGCCCAGTTCCAGGGCAAGAGGTCGTCGAGCCGGCTCATGGGATAGCCGTTGGACAGGCGTTCG